>JAIFWS010000019.1 GCA_019658985.1 Candidatus Parcubacteria bacterium | reverse complement strand
TTCGCGCGCGCACGCGCGCGTGGGCGCGGAGCAACTTTTGCAAACTATTTACGTTTGCTTTTTTTATTGCTCTTTTTCTCTAAAAAGTCCTGCAATTTATCTTCTGACCTTTTCGCGCAAATCATTAAAAATTCTTCTTCGCTTATCACTCCCCTTTTCATAGCTGTTTCTAAATCAATAATTAAGTGCTTTGTATTTTTGGCATTGAAAAACATTTTTCTGAATGGGTAAAAAATAATTAAGAGTATTACTAATGCGCCGACCACTAAAAATAGGATTGTATTGAGTGTCATAGTATTTTTTGTTGAATAGTATTGGTGTGATTTTTTGCGTGATTATTGCGCGATTCCTTTGATGGCTCTTTATCTTCAAACACAAAGGGTCGCCTGTTGGTTGACCGCAGTTGCAAATCAATTTTCCGCAGCTCCTCAATGTTGGTTATTTCCAGCGCATCAGCTCTCGGCTTTTGATTTTCATGATTCATATAGGCTACCCATACGTGGTACAAGTCTTCATCTACATTGATGTGGCCTTGCTTTTGATAGTAAGACTTCCAGAGATATTGCGTAACTTTGATTTTGTACCACTTAAATTTTATTGGTACTAATTTTTCTTTTGGCATTTTTGGCAAAATTTTTAAAAAATTTGCCGACACATTTTTGTTTTGTGTGCTTAAGGGAGATTGATTATCCATACTTTTGTTTATTTTTTATTTAATTTATTAAACGACTTTTAACTATGTAGTTTTAATGAACATATATTTTGCGAAATATATATTCATTAAAACCTTTGTATAAGGTCTTTCAGCACGATTGCTTTGTATTAGAAAGCCGTGCTGAAAGTCCCTTATGGCAAATGAATTAATATACATTCATTTAAAACCTCCTGGGTTTTTAGACGTCCCAGGCCGCCAAACAGGTTGATGCAACTTACCACCACAGAGATGTGGCGCGCGGTGCGTGAAAGAGTGTGAAAGCGCCCGCTTGTTTAGCCTCGCAAAGCATCATTTAACTTTCAAACGAGGGCTGATTTTTCAATCAGCTGTAGCGGGCAAGAGTGTGCGCCTCTGTGTCGCATCGTTGCCCGCTACAGCTAACCAAAAAAGGGAATGAATTTGAAAATAGTGCGTATGACAAAAATCGCCAGCATGACAATCACGGCGAATTGAAAAAACGCGGATAATGGAAATCCGCCGAAGAATAAATCAATTTTCTTTACATAGGCATCGGCAATAGGAAACACCGAACCGAGCTGCTGGCCTTTTGCCTGCGCCTGGTCTGCATTGAAATATCCAAGCACCTGATTTGCAAAGCGAAACGCGTTTTCAAAAATGGGTCTGAAAAATCCCGTAAAATCATTTCCAAAATCAGAAGGCTCACTATAACCACCTGCCGAGTTAGTGGAATACCAGGTACTCCAATCGTCAAAAGTAAAGGGTGTAGTGAGCGCTGAAAAATTTATGTTTAAGTGATAGCCCACAGGGTCTATAATATTTGCTGTTTGAATAAAATCTGATAGTTGCGGGGCTTTTAAATCAGATACGGCGGTTAAAACCCAATCTCCATTGTAGTCAAAATCAAAATAGCTTAACGGCACGGAAAACGTACCGCTATTTGTGGTAATGGGTATGATTTTTGCAGTTGAAATAGTGTCTACTCCGTTAGCACTATATTTCCAATAAAGCCGTATGGAATGATAAAGTGCTGGATTTGTGGCAACCCACGAACCAGTCAAATTTACTGTGGGGTCTGTTGTCGTTGCCCCATTTGTCGGGACAGTAACAAAAATAGTGGCCGACTGGTTCGGGCAATTTGATAAATCGGCAGTCGTGCCAGACCAGTTGATGACGCAATAAGATGGAGTACCTGAATTGTAACCACTGTACCCGCAAGGATGCGCGAGCATGTAATAGCCTGCTGACTTCCCACTTAATTCAGTGTTAAGGTGTACATTTTGACCGCACCGTCCGCCAAATACTTCACTAAAACCTGAAACAAAATCAGCAGAGGGTTGGTCATGGGCGGGATAATAGCCAAAATTAACGTGATAAAGACCAGTGCAGGTGCAATCCGAACCATCAGAGCGCGGAATAAAGGTATCGCCAGTAATGTAATTGCCTAAATTCCCCGAAACTGTGGCATTAGTAAAACCCATTCCGTAAACGTGGTAGGTCGCAGCGCTCGCCACGCCATAAAATCCAAGACCGATAGCGAGCAAAGAAATTAAAAATAGGTTTTTAAAATATTTCATGGTTAAAATTCGGCTAAACGTCTGAATATGAACACCAGTAATAAAATTGATATTCCTGCTCCACAGGCAAAAGTCAGTGTGGAAAAATACGGAATGGAATTAAAAACCGCAATTACATTGTCTGGAAAAACCCAGGTAATTGCGGTTGTTGGTGGTGGCGTGGAAACTCCAACAAAAAACCCCTTTAAAAAGTTGAAAATCCAATTTAAAGGAGTAAAAAGCACGCCTACCAGGGACGAGATATTAGAAAATACATAACGCAGAGCGTTAAAAAAATCAAAGGCAATATGGGTAAGGGTGTCCACAAATTTTAATGCCCTCGTATAGCGGTTAAAATGGCGTGGAATATGATAAGCCCTACTCCCACGGCAATTAACACCACCAAAAGGGGTGATAAATCTGAAATAATCCCTGACACATTGCTCAATAAGTTAGTGGTCATTGTGTCCGTCCACGGAATGATGAAAGTTGTTAAGAGGAAAAGCATGGTTTAAAATTTATCTTTTTTAAACTCTCTGTTGGTTTCCTTTTCGTAGCGGCGTGCTTCCTTTTTTTCTTGCTTTTGCCAGTATTTTTCATTTCTCATTCTTTCCCTTTCTTCAACTCTGTCCATCACATCCATAAATCGGTTGATGCCCTCCGCCATTTTGCGATGCTTTTCATCAGACCAGGAAAAGTCTAAACGCTCTCTTTTTGTTCTTGGCATAGTAGTTAGAATTTAAGGGCGCGGGGTGTTAGCCCCGCGCCCAGAAATTATCTTGCGCGGACAAGTCCGATGACTTTCCTGATAATGTAGAAAGCTAAAGGCAAACCGATAGCAAGTGCAATTACGACCCAAAGGTCAGTAAACAGCGAACCTGCATATCCAGTTACGTCAGCCAAAGCAGTCGTAGGCAAGTCAATGTACGTTCCTGAAGCGGAAGCGAACGAAGCCATACCCACTAAAGCGGCAGCTGCGCCAGCAATGGCGTATCCATACTTTTTTAAAGTGGAAATCATTTTGCTTTCAGAGGTTATTTTTAATAGCCGACCTTTTACAACAAGAATTGTTGTTAAACAAAAAAGCCCGATGCGTTAAGCATCGGGCTTTTCTTTTGTGTTAGGTTTTGACTATTTAAGTCTATCGGCTACGAACTGGGTAAAGTCTGCCAGTCGGCAACTGTAACCCCATTCATTGTCATACCAAGCCAATACTTTTACCATATTTCCATTAACCATCGTCTCTTCGGCATCAATAATGGATGAATAAGAATCGCCTTTAAAATCTGACGAAACTAATGGGTGTTCCTCAACCCGGAAAATACCTTTGAAATTTTTTCCTGTGGCGGCTTTTGTAAACGCGGCATTAACGGCTTCTTTCGTGGTTGGGGTTTTAACTTGCACTGTTAAATCCAATAAAGAAACTACCGGGGTTGGAACTCTTACCGAAATCCCATCTAATTTTCCGTCCAAATCAGGAATCATTTTTCCAATGGCCTTGGCGGCTCCGGTACTGGTCGGAATCATATTCAATGCTGCGGCGCGGGTGCGGCGCAAATCCCGATGAGGCTGGTCTAAAATTTTCTGGTCATTGGTGTAGCTGTGCACCGTGGTCATAAATCCTTTTTCTATCGTGAAGCTATCATGCAAAATTTTGGCAACCGGAGCCAGGCAGTTAGTGGTGCAAGACCCCATATCAAAGACATCTGAGGCATTAATATCAAACATATCATCGTTAACTCCGAGCACGAATCCTGGAACCTCTTTCTCTTTTGCCGGAGCCGACAAAATGACTTTCTTGGCACCCGCTTTAACGTGTTTTAAAGCGCTTTCCTTTTCCGTAAACAATCCGGTACATTCGACGACGATATCAATTCCCAATTCTTTCCAGGGAAGTTTTTCCGGATCTTTTTCGGCTATGACTTTGTATTCTTTTCCATCAACAGAAACCGTCCCCTCGCCGGAGCTTACCTCTTTATCGTAAACACCATAATTGGAATCATATTTTAACAAATGTGCCAGGGTTTTGGTATCAGTTAAATCATTAATGGCCACAACCTGCACATCCTTGTGTTTATCCAATAATCGGCGGAACGTTTGGCGGCCGATCCGTCCGAACCCGTTGATGGCAACTTTTGTCATTCTATTTAAGATTTAATAATTCGTCGATTTTTTGCTTGTCAAAACCGATAACCACATTCTCGCCGATTTCCACCACCGGCACCCCCATCTGCCCGGAGATAGCAACCATTTTCTCTAATTCCTTTTCATTTTCAGAGACATCAGAGACCACAAAATCAATATTTTTTTCTTTCAAATATTCTTTGAGGTTATTACAATAAACGCACGTTGGCGTTGAATAAATTTTTACTGTCATATTTTTTAACTTTGGATCACGAAATGCACTATGTAAAAACATTTTCAGGTCTTTGCCCCAAATTTTAGCCGCAAATTCGCAATAATTATTCTGCGGATGCTTTGCATAAGCAGAATAATTCTATCAAATTTTCGCTCTAAAATCTGGGGCAAATCCTCTGAAAGCATTTCGCTCTTCAAAGTTCTATGAATTAGCAGGTGCGCAGTTTGCCGTGGCTCCTGTTCCGCCTGCGGCCGCGTACGTTACCGAAAATGATGTGGCAGCCGCGTCAGTAGAGAGCTGCGCGTCCTTGCAAAATGCAGGAGCCGTAATTGAAGAACTGCAGATTATTTTTCCCATGGCATTAGCCGACCGGCCTCCGAAATCCGTTTCATTAATCAATGCTCCGTTTAATATCAATGTCGGAGAACCGCTAATATTATATTTGGTGTTCAGCGCGAAATCCGCTTTCGCATAGGTCAATCCCCTGGCAGTATCCGACATGCAACTATTTACTTTAGCAACGTCAATCCCTGCTGCCGCCAATGCTCCTTGAGTATCTCCCGTCGGCATCGTGTTTGGCAATTGCCCGGTGGATTTTTTCATGTACGTAGAAACATAGGTCCAAAATTTTGTCGGCTGTTCTTCGCGGATGCAGATTTGCCTCAAGTTTTCCGCGGCTTCCTGGCCTCCGGTCTTTTTCGCCACATCATATGGCTGGCTGTCGTGCATTGAAGAAACGGTGTTCCCCGTAGATGAACCGATGTATCGCACTTTAATAGACTGGGCCAGGGTTGGCACGGCTTTTACCGCTTCCGCTATCGCGCGCTGCATTTGAAGTCCGAAAGGGCAATCGCTCACCACATAGGCTTCGAGCATAGTCTTGTCCACTTTTGCTACATTAGCCGGAGTAGCAGTAGCTGTCGGCTGGGTAATCGTGCCGGCGCTTCCTGATACGGTGAATGCTTCCGGGAATAACAATTTGCCATCGCGGGTTGCATAACTGTCATATTCAGTGCCGGCGATTTTAATGTGGATTTTAACCACGCCACTCACTTCAGAAGCACTGACCAATTCCGCAGTCTGGCCTTTCTGTAAAACATTGCTGTTTAAGTAAGCTATGGAGTTTTTCGCGATCGTGTCAGTGGATTGGAAAGAACCCAGGTTCAGGAATGATAACGGGTTGGATGATCCCAAGTTTGAATAAGCCAAAGTCCCGGCTACTAAAATACCCAGCACGGCGACTGCAATCATTATCTGATTTTTATTCGGCTTAAAGCCGGATTTCCACATTGGTTTGGAAGCTGGCGGCATCGGCGGCGGTGTTGATGTTGGTGGTGGCGTCATATTATTGGGCACAGCGTTATTAGGTGTTATGTTTTGATCCATGATGATTTATTATTAATAATACTAATTATATTCGAGGATAGCGGAGAAAGCAAATTTGCCGCAGTATATTTGCTTTCGAGCGGCGCAGAATATATGCTTTGCATATACAACGATTGAGAAACTACTGCAACTTAGTGAATTTTGAGCCATCGAAATCGTATTTTACGAAGGCGCCAAATGGCAGTTCAAAATTAACCGTATCCTCATCGGGCATATTTTCCAAATGCTTTACTATTGAGCGCAAGCTATTGCCGCTTGCTACGATTAATACATTCTTGCCGCCTTTCAGATTTTCCATGACATGATCGTTGAAAAACGGCATCACACGCTCATAAGTGTCCTTCATCGATTCCCCTCCAGGCGGCTGCTGATCATAGCTTCGGCGCCACATCTGAACCTGCTCCTCACCAACTTCTTTTTTCAAATCCTCATGCGGCCTGCCCTGTAACTTTCCGTAGTACCTTTCATTTAAAATTTCCGTTACATAAATCGGCACGTCGCCAGGATGTTCTTCATAGGTCCCCCATTCTTCCATCTTTCCACCATCGATGTAAGAGAATACGGGAAACCTATCAGGAATATTTTCAAAAATCCTGGTTACGGTTTCCAAGCACCGTACCAGTGCGTTGGAATAGATCACATCGATTTTTTCACTAGCCACTTTCGGACTAATTTCCTTTGCCTGCGCTATGCCTTCTGAAGATAACGGGTTATTCCCCCATCCCGCAAACCGTTTTTGTGTATTCCAATTGCTTTTTAAATGCCTCAATAAGAATAGTGTTGCCATGTTATTTTTTTGTTAATTCCTGTTCAATTTCCAAGAGCCTATCATATTTTACAATTCGCACATCTTTGGTGTATGCGCCAGATTTGATAAAGTCCGCGCCAGTTCCTACGGCCAAATCGGCAATAAAGTTATCCATTGTTTCTCCAGAGCGGTGCGATACCATAATTTTCCAGCCATAACTTTGCGCCAGCTTTACAGCCTCAATTGTTTCCGAAACCGTACCGATTTGGTTGAGCTTGATAATAATCCCATTGCAGGCTTTTTTCTGTTCGGCTTCTTTTATTTTTTTGATATTCGTTGTAGTAAGGTCGTCGCCAATAATGGTAACAGAAGGCAACGCCTTTTTTAATTCTTCAAATCCAGACCAATCTTCTTCTGAAAACGGATCTTCAATAGAAATAATGGGAAATCTGGCCGCCAAGTCTTTGTAAAAATCCACCATCTGGGTGCGGGTCAATTGTTTGCCTTCTTCTGGCTCGTATTTGCCGTCGCGATAGAATTCCGAAGCGGCACAATCCAAGGCGATTTTTACATCAGCGTGGTCACCGATGGCGCTTTTGATCAAAAACAAAGCTTGCTCGGCGTTGGCAATTTGCGGTGCGTATCCCCCTTCGTCTCCCATTTCGGGAACACCACCCGGAGTTCCCTTCAATAATTCAGTCAGCTTATTAAAAACCGCGCTTCCCAAAACTAAATTTTCCTGAAAGGTTTTCTTTTGCGGAACTACCATGAATTCCTGGATTTCCAAATCATTCTTGGCATGCGCTCCTCCGTTTAAAATATTAAAGCTTGGATGCGGCATTTTTATCTGGTTTCCGGAAATATTGGAGATATGCTGGTACAAACTCATTTTATGAGCGGCGGCTCCGGCCCGGCAAATCGCCATTGAAACCGGTAAGATAGCGTTAGCCCCCAATTTTGATTTATTTTCCGTGCCATCCAGCGCCAGCATCATATCATCCAACTCTTTTTGGTTTTTCGGATCCTTGCCCCGTAGCTTTGGCGCAATAATTTTATTGACGTTATCAATGGCCGTCATAACACCGCGGCCGTCAGCGTCGCGTAACTCCAGGGCTTCATTTTTTCCGGTCGATGCGCCACTCGGGCAGGAAGCCACGAACGTGCCCTTGTCGGTTTCAATCGTAACTTCAACAGTTGGTTTTCCCCGTGAATCTTTTATTTCCCGCGCAATAATTTCCTGTATCTTTGACATGATTTTAACTTTATTTATATATTTATTGCTTGATGATACCCTATTCCCGTGGTATTAAATAATAACGCCCAGGCACTTTTCTGAGGAGGAAGCCCATGCCAATGTTTTGCGTCCATTGCGGATCGTCAGCAGAGGTGCCGGCTTGCAGGATCTGCCGAACACCGATGCCGGACCTTGCAAGCAATCCTGCGCTGCTTGAAGCAGCCTGGGAGTACCACGACGACGATCGGCCGGACGCCCACGCCACGTCGCTACGCCTGCATCCGACTTGGCGCCGATGCCCGTACTGCGGCGACTTGCTGAAGTTGCCCACGACCCGCGAGGTGGTCGCTTCCTGACACTGCCGCGAACTTTTACACGTTCGCGGCCTTTTTTATTTATGCTTTTTTATGTACTCATACGCCGAGAGGGCCGCCTTTGCCCCTTCACCCGACGCCATCACGATTTGTTTATACTTTGAAACATTGCAATCCCCTGCTGAAAATAATCCTGGGGTTTTTGTTTCCAGTGTTTTCGGATCGAATATGATTTCATTTTTTTCATTTAATTCCACCAAGCCGTTCACAAATGATGTCGCCGGCAGATAACCGATTTCCACAAATACTCCCTTAACTTCTAACTTCTTCTCAACACCCGTTGTCATCCCAGGCTTGACCTGGGATCCAGTGTTTTCGCCATCACCCTGGATTCCCGCTTGCGCGGGAATGACAGACGGAGAGACACCACTCATATCTTCGTAGCTTATCGATTCTACAAACACTTTTCCTTCAATCTTTGCCACTTTGGCATTGGTGATGATCTCGATATTAGGCTGGCGTGCCACCAGTTCCTGGTTTTCTGAATCCGCGTTTACTTTTGCGCCATATTCCAGAATATACACCTTCGATACATAATTTGACAAGAAGAGCGCCGATTCGAATCCGTTATTTCCGCCGCCGATTACCGCCACGACTTTATTCTTAAATACGGGGCCGTCGCACAATGAGCAGTAGCTCACGCCCTTTCCGGAAAACTGTTCTTCACCGGGCACATTGATCAGCCTTGATGTCGCGCCGGAAGTAATAATGACCGATATGGCTTCCTGAGTTTTTCCGGATTTTGTTTTGACTAAAAAAGTATTTTCGGGTTTTTGGATTTCCAATACTTCGTCCAGCGTCACTTCAAGTTCATTGGCCTTGAGCTGCTTTTTGTATAAATCAACCAGCTCCGGCCCTGAAATTTTTTCAAATCCCGGATAATTTTCAATATCAACCGCTTTTTTGGCAACCTGGCCGCCGATGTCTTTTGAGACAATCAGCATGTTCAACTTTTGGCGGGAGGCGTACACCGCGGCGGCAACTCCCGCCGGGCCAGCTCCAATGATGATTAGATCGTAAGTCATTTTTGTACGATATTTATAGGATTATTTTGCAGGAAAGATTTCATATTATCCACCGTCGTTTCTAAAATCCTTTCCAAAGCCTCTTTTGAATTAAAGGCGTTGTGCGGGGTAATGATCACATTTTCCTGCTTGAGCAAGGCGTGGTTTTGCAATAATGTTTTCACGTCGCAGGTTTTTGGGAATTCTTTTGATAATAGCTGGCTCTCTTCTTTGATAAAACATTCCTCTTCCAGCACATCCAACCCCGCTCCGGCCAGGATCCCCTTACTGAGCGCTTCGATTAACGCATTGGTTTCAATAATCCCTCCGCGGGCAGTATTAATAAGGTATGAACCGCGCTTCATCATACCAATATTTTTAGCATTAATTAAGTGGTGCGTGTGGTCATTATGTGGAACATGCAGTGTTACGATATCAGAATTCTGCAGCACTTGATCAAACGGCGCATAAGAAAACCCGAGCTTCTTGGCCAACTTTTTATCTTCATGGAGATCAAAGGCCAATATATTCATTTCAAACCCCTGCGCGATGCGGGCGACGTGCTGGGCGATATTTCCCATTCCGATGATCCCCAATGTTTTATTTTTCAAATCAAAACCGCGGAGGCCATCCAGAGAAAAATCCCCTTCCCGTGTACGCTTGATTGACTTATCGATTTTGCGTGATAAATCCAGGATCAGCGCGAAAGTGTGTTCAGCAACGGTGTTTTCTCCATACAGCGGAACATTACAAACGGCAATTCCCTTCTTTCTACAGTATTCTAAATCAATATGGTCAAAGCCGGTGGACCTGGTGGCGATCATTTTCAAATTAGAAAATTGGGATAATAACTCTTCATCCAATGGCGAATCGATAAACGAAGAAATGACATCAACGTCTTTTACTTGTCCCACCGTATCTTTTGAAAGCGTCTCTGCAAAAAAAGCAACTTGGCAATCAGCCAGCTGTTTTTTGACATATTCTTCTTCCCAAGCTTCCGTCTCAAAAAAGGCAATCTTTACATTCTCCATAATTGCTCATTTTACAATAATAATCCCAAAATGTAAAAAGCGGCCAGCAGCTCAAGTCGCTGGCCGCCGTCATCTCAGTAGGCCGGATCCGGTTCGGAATCGACCCTGATAATCGGCTCTCCGACCTCTGGAAGGACGGCGTTACAGGATCCGATCCGCACAGTGATGCAGATGGCGCCGTTGGGCAACGAGCTTACCAGGATCAATGCATTACCTTGTGTATTGGACACAAGCAGGCCTTCCGGATGGCGATCAACTCGCAGGGCGCCAACCGCCATCGACGGCACCTTGAGTAATCCTCCCAGGTTATCTTCTTTTCCGTCGTGCCTCGCCGCTACCACAATTGTCTCCACTGTCGGGGTTATGGGCGTGCTGGGATTATCTTACCGTTTTTACGTATTCTTTCAACTCTTTGCCGAACCGCTCATCTCGGAGCGCCAAATACAAAAATGATTTAAGCCATTTTAATTTATCGCCGCATTCCAACCATTCTCCCTTCAGTTCATATCCATAAATGGTTTTTCCGTCAGCCAGCATTTTATCAAACACTTCTCCCAGGATGACTTCCCCTTTCTCCGATGGCTTGGCTTTTTTAAGGTATTCAAATACTTCCGGAGTCAGGACGTACTTTCCAACAATCACCAGGTCAGAATGGATCTGGGACGGCTCCGGCTTCTCAGTGATTTTTTTTATTTTATATAAATGGTTGGCGATTTTTTCCACGGACACATTACCGTAAGCCGGAATGACATTCCTTGGCAGTGATTTCAATGCCACTACAGGGGCATTAGTCGTATTGAAAATATTCATCAGTTGCAAAAGCGCGGGTTCCGGCGAATCAATCACATCATCCCCGAATGACACCGCTACAGCCTCATTTCCGATCAATTTGGAGGTCTGCAGCAACGCATGCCCGTCGCCCAGCGGCAATTTCTGGACTACAAATGAAAAAGTGATCCCTTCAAAAAGCTCTTCAAAGTCCTTTAATTCTTTTAAAATTTTATCTTTTTTCCTTTTCACCAGCACTTCTTCTAGTTCCGGGTATTTCTGTAAATAATTAAAAATCATCTTCTGGCGCGAGCTTACCACAAATACAATCTCGGTAATGCCGGATTTTTTCACCTCTTCGATAATATATTGAATAATAGGCTTATCTACCAGCGGAAAAAATTCCTTGGAAACCGCCAGCGACAACGGCAAAAACCTGGTTCCAAGACCAGCGATGGGGATAATTGCTTTTTTAATAGCTAATTCTTTCTCCATATTCATGATATTTTGATCTCAAAATGCACTATATAAAAGCATTTTCGGCTCTTTTTCCCAAATTTGGGTTAAAAAATGCGCTATAATTTTGAGCCAGAAGCCTTCGGCTATGGATCAAAATTCTATCACATTTTCACTCTCAAATTTGGGTAAAATACCACGAAAGCATTCTGAGATCAAAGTATACATTAGAAATAGCACAGCTAGCACCTCTCTGCAAGGGTTAATGAATTTATTTGGACTTTACCTTGTTGCGCAAGAAGGCCGGTATCTCCCACTCCTTTTCCTGGACTGACAACTTATCTTCTTCTAATTTCTGGGCTTCCTGGATTTCCAAACCAGACCGCCTGATCGCTTTTTTATTGATTGCCAGCTGTTCCTGCTGCCGCCGCTCCTGCGATACCGGTACTTCCGTTTTCTTTGCCTCGCCTCCGGCCGGTTGATTCTGGAACAATCCGCGGTTTAGCACAGGGCTTAGCAATTTTCCAAAAGATGACTGTTTTGGTTTCTTCTTTGTTGCCGGCTTTGCGGCTTTTTTTACTTTTTTGGCTGCTGCGCCAGTTGCCGGTTTTTTCTCTGCGGCCGGTTCGGGTTCAGGAATAGCTCCTTGCGGGCCGGGCCCAGTCATCAATAAGGTTGTTTTAATCCTGTTTTTTAACTTCGGGTTTTTGGAAATGCCGAAGATAATTTTAGCATCGGAATGCGCTTCGGAAATGGCCCGGCTGATTTTATCCACCTCCAGCAAGCTTACATTCTCACCGCCCGCGATATTGAATAATATCTTTTCGGTCGTAAAGGGGCTCGTCTGATATAACGGGTTGTGTAGTATTTTTTCGATAACCTGGTCGGCGCGGTTCTTGCCCGAAGCTTCGGCGGTATTTAAGAAAGCGGTGTTCCCCTTGCTTCTTAAGATGGCACGAAGGTCGGCAAAGTCGATGTTGATGATGCCGGGGTTATAGATAAGATCGATCAAGCTTTCCAATAAGTCGATTAATTTTTTATTAACCATGGAAAACGCTTCACTGATAGAAACGTTGGAATCGATGATTTTAAAAATCCTCTCGTTTGATATGGTTAATGAAACATTCAAAGACCGCCGCAACCCTTTGAGCGCTTTGGCGGCTGTGGCGTGTTTGTTTTTCCCTTCAAACTTGGAAGGTGGCGATTTTTTTTTTTTTTTTTTCCGCGGCCTGCCTGCCCAATTCGGGATTGGCGCCGGTTCCCAAGCCATGGGTTAGATTCTGTCCGAATAAAATACGTTTAATAGGCCCCTTTTTCCGGGAAGCCCGCAAATCAGTATCAGCGGTTAAGAATGTCGCTTTATGCAAAGACCGACCGATCTCTGAAACAATCGACGATCCCCCGCCGCCGATGCCAATCACTTTTATTTTCGCTTTGAAAAAAGATTTCGGACCTTCAGAATATAATTGGATGGATTTTACTTCCGGCTTTTTAGCTTTTTTTATTTTTTTCGGCACTGCTAAAACCTTTTTCAGTTTTTGGACTGGCTTTATTATTTTTTTTGCTGTGACAATCTTTCGCGCGGGATTTTTTTTCTTTGCCATATTATTACATCAGTTTAACCGATTAGATAATAAAATCAATATTGAAATTAAAAAAGCGGCCTCCCCCTTGCCTAGAGATGGCCGCATCAAACACCGTACTGCTCCCTGTACTCCAGGATCCGCTGATGCACTGGAACCAAGTCCGAGAACTTCGGCGTGGCCAGAAGCTCCAGTAGATCGCTGAGCGTCGCCACGGGCCAGACTGGAACGTTGTAGGTTTGGGCGAACGCCCGAACTGCTGAACGTTCATCGTCAGTCCCGCGTTCTTGCCGATCGAATGCGATCACGCATCCGGTCGGGAAGCCCCCTTCGGCCTTGACGATCTGGACTGCTTCACCCGAAGAAGTCCCGGTCGTCATGACATCGTCGACCAAACCCACAGTCTTGCCCTTCATCTCTGCGCCGACGACCAAACCGCCTTCGCCATGATTCTTGACCTCCTTGCGATTGTAAGCATAACCCGTCCCTTCGGAGCTCTGGCTAACGTCCATGTTGTCCAGCATCATTGCCGTTGCAACCGCGATCGCGTTCCCTTTATAAGAGGGACCGAAAATCACGGCGGGGAGTTTCGGGAACTTCCCCATGATGGTTCCCGCGTAGGCCTTGGCGAGCCTAGTGACAGACTTTCCCGTACGGAAGCGTCCCGTATCGAAAAAGTACGGAGACCTCCGCCCGCTCTTCAGCTCGATGCCGTCGAGCGGGAATCTCAGCGCGTTGATTGAGATCGCGTACGCCAGAAACTCCATCGCTTCGGTCATAGCCCCACCCCCTTTCTGTAATAGGCGACCTAAAAAACCAACTTGTATGTTGGTTTCTCAAGTCGCTAATTATGGATTTCTACCACTTTCACCCGCGCCATGAACCCCGAAACAATTTCCACCAATGAAACGCTGACATCAAAATGCTGCGCCAGCAATTTTATAATCGCGGTATTGGCCTGGCCGCCGATCGGCGGCTCCTCCTCCTCC
>JAIFWS010000059.1 GCA_019658985.1 Candidatus Parcubacteria bacterium | reverse complement strand
GAGGACTTGGTATTGAACGGAACCGACGGTACTTCGGCGGTTACCAAAGGTTCTGCTGCGGAGAAAGCTGGTTTGAAAGAAAAAGATCTCATCTTGGAATTTAACCAGGAGAAAATCACCAAGCAAAATTCAATGCAAAAAATCATCGCCAAGTATAATCCGGGCGATCAGATAACTCTTAAATTCTTGCGCGATGGAAAGGAAATGAACGTGGGAGTAGTGTTGGGTGAACGAAGTTAACACAAAAGACGCGCCTAAGCGCGTCTTTTGTCTAATGTGCTCCCAGTAGGAATCGAACCTACATCGCAGGCTCCGCAAGCTTGCATTCTGTCCATTAAACTATGGGAGCAATTCAACGAGTGTATAGTAGCCTATTTGGCCTGATTTTTCAACAAAAAACACCCCGTTTGCGGGATGTTTTTTTAGAACCATAATTACATCGCTGCGTGTTCCCCCGGGGTTGCCATACAGCAATCTTTAGCTGCCTTATCTGATCCGCAAAAACATTTTTCCTCTTTGCCGCAGCATTCTCCATACTTTTTTCCTGAGCCGCAGGAGCAAGTTGCCATTAGCTTGTCTTTTTGAGCTTCATCCATAATTTTGAAATATAAAATTTAAATTTTTGTCAGCGACCTTTTCTCTATGTCCATTGTAGAGCTTGGAATAGTAAAAGTAAATGCTATGTAAAAAAACACCGGAAAATTTCCGGTATTTTTAGAGCGGAAGTTTTCTTGCTATTCTTCCAATGGACGGTTGTCCTCTGATGGATCTGCCGGATTGTCTTCTTGCTTTTTTTCTTCCACATCTTCTTCCTCGTCTTCGTCTGGTGGGTTGTCGTTAATGTTCATATTTTTGAATAATTATTAATATTCTTTTATTTTAACGGGTTTTCTCCGCGGATAATACGGATCAGGACCAGGATGATAGCGGCCACCACCAAAATATGGATGAACCCGGAGAGGGTGTAGGAGGTGATAACGCCAAGCAGCCAAAGTACTAATAAAATAACGGCAATCTCTAGTAGCATAGCATTTAAATTTTTTATTTATAGTAATGCGCCGACCTTTGGATAAAGTTCATCTCTTCATACCCTTTATAATCGATTCTTTATTAAAAGTTCATTAAAAAACCCTGGAATTGGTAATTCCAGGGTATGTCCAGTTACGGCTGTGCCGAGACCGAGAAGAAGAATTTCCTCAACATCTGTTTCTGCTCATGGCGGCGCAGATGTTCCAGGGCTCTTCCTTCGAGCCGATTTACGTCTTCAGGTTTAATCCTAAGTATGCGTCCGATGTCCTCCAGGCTGTACTGGCGGCCGTCGCCGAGGGCGTAACGCAGGTTGATGACTTCGCGTTCGCCGAACGTAAGCCTTTCGACTGCTTCCTCCAGTTCCTGATCGAATTCATCCTCGTATCGATCAGGAATCGGCAGCGTCGCTTCTCCGAAAATCATGCCCAGTAGCATCTCTTTTGACTTATGTGCCATTAACACCTCCAGTTGAGCCCAATGAGAAGCTTGATCTGGCCGTCACGGTGGCGGGTTGAGCAATTATTAAAATACTCTATTTTATGGTTTTGGGCAAATTCCATCTGATGGCGAAAGGCTATTTTCTGGGGAAAACTCGAAGTTATCTTGCATTCTAATATGGTATAATTATCAAATACCTATGGAAGTTGAATCAAGCAAACTATTAAAATTTATTCTGGAGGCAGGGGTTATCAATGAAGCCCAATCAGAAAAAGTATTCCAGAAAAGTAAAGAATCCGGCCGCAGCGCCGGGGATATTTTAGTTGACGATAAATTAATTACCCGAAAAGAGCTCATAAAAATGGAGGCTTATTTATTGGGAATCCCATTCGTCAACCTGGAGAAAGAAATCATACCTCCGGAGATATTGACGATTATCCCGGAATCCATTGCTAGGGCCCATCATATTGTAGCTTTCAAAAAAACAGGCAATAACCTGGAAGTGGCCATGGAAGATCCGGAGGATTTGCGGACCATAGAATTTATTGAAAAATCCATGCCGGAAATAAAGGTGCTTTCCCGCCTGACTACTCCGGAAAGCATGCAAAATGTCCTTTCTCAATATCAGAAAACCCTGGAAATAGAATTTAAGGACCTTATAAAAAGGGGCGAGGATGGCAAGCGGCTGACCCATATTAATGAATCGAACATATTCGGCGGCAAAGAAGAATTGCAGAAAGCTTCTGAAGACATCCCTATTATAAAAGTCGTGGATACCCTTTTAAAACACGCTATTTTGCAGGAAGCATCTGATGTGCACATCGAGCCCCTGGAAGACGAGGTGATCGTGCGTTACCGGGTTGACGGGATTTTGCGGGACGTGATGAATTTGCCCAGCGGCAGCGCCCTCGGTGTTGTCGCCCGTATTAAAGTGCTTTCCAACTTGAAACTTGATGAACATCGCATGCCTCAAGACGGGCGCTTTAAAATTGAAACAGGGGATTTTAAATATTCAGTGAGAGTATCGGTACTGCCCGTATTAAATGGTGAAAAAATCGTTATGAGGCTGCTGGCTGAAAATAATAAATCCATTACCCTGGATAAATTAGGATTTACGGGCCGCGGTTATGAGCGGATACAAGAAAACTTGGAAAAATCATCAGGCATGATTTTAATAACCGGGCCTACCGGTTCGGGTAAAACTACCAGCCTGTATGCCATGATGGAAGTGCTCAATACGGTGGATGTGAATATTTCGACTATTGAAGATCCTGTCGAATACCGGATGCCCAGGATCAATCAGACCCAGGTTAACGCCCAAATCGGCCTCACATTTTCATTGGGATTGCGGGTGCTGGTGCGGCAGGATCCGGATATTATCATGGTGGGAGAAATCCGCGATGATGAAACGGCCAGCCTTGCCATTAACGCCGCGCTGACCGGCCACTTGGTATTATCAACTTTGCACACGACGGAAGCTGCCGGCGCGATCCCCCGGCTTATCGCCC
>JAIFWS010000058.1 GCA_019658985.1 Candidatus Parcubacteria bacterium | reverse complement strand
AAAGGGGAATCAGCATTTCTGTTTGATAACCTGACTACCACCCATTCCATGGAAGAATCAAAAAGCATCAATGATAAAGAAGGGCCGTATATGGTAATCGCCGGATCGGGGATGTGTGAAGGCGGCCGGATACTGCACCACTTAAAAAATAACATCCAAGACCCTAATAATATTGTGTTGATTACCGGATACCAGGCAGAAAATACCCTGGGTCGGAAATTAATAGAAGGGGTAAGTCCGGTGAATATTTTCGGGTACCCCTATCAAGTAAAAGCTAAAATTATCATATTAAATGAACTGTCGGCCCACGCCGACCAAAAGGATTTATTGAATTATGTGGGCCATATCGACGGTTTAAAAGATGTCTTTTTGGTGCACACCGAAATGCCCAAAGCCGAGGTTTTTAAAGAGCTCGTTGAAAAGGCGCACCCTTCTATCAACGTGCAAATCCCTCAATTTAAAGGGAGTTTTGAGCTCTAGCTTTTTTGTCATCCCCGACTCGATCGGGGATCCAGAGTACTTGCACTCACCCTGGATTCCCGCTTTCGCGGGAATGACAATGACTGGTACTTGACAATCATTTATATATATGTTACTGTTAACACAGCACGTTGAATCCGCCTCACTAGAGGCAACGGCCAAATGGCAGGCCGGCACCCCTTTTGAAAGAAAGGAGATGCCATGTGGAAGATCAGTTTGATGAGTTTGAGGATGAGTGGCGCGAAGGACGGCCTGAAGACGAAGTGGAGGACCTTTCACTGGACCGCCTGTCATCTGATCGATGAGTCGCATCATCGCTCTGAGGACTGGCACGAGAAGGTTGACGTCACCTCGTCGGTCTGGCACGCCAGGCCGCAACAGGTCAACTACAGCCCGAAAGACTACGAGGTCGCGGCGGAACTCCTCCAGCGTCTCCTGGAACGCCTCGTGGCTGAAGGGAAGGTGGCCGAAGACCATCAGGTCCAGATGGACGAGAACTGGTACTTCCGTGAATTCACGGGAACGGTTCGAGGGTTGATCGATCACGACCACCTGGCCGGGTGCGAGTGGCGAAGCTGGGTCGAGTAGAGATGCAGTAAGTGGGCGAGTGCCTTGGCTCAAATATATGAGATCTTCGATGTGGGTCTAAATCCCATATCAAAACCTTGTGAAGGAATTACAAGGCGAAAGGCTGGGGTAACCTGGCATGCATGGAGGCGTTTGTAGAAATACAGCGCCTTTTCAAGTGAATAAAAATCAGGACTTGACTTATAGATAGTTATCGGGTAGCATTGGGGCATAGAGAAGTTCGGCCGCAAGGTCGTTTTTTTATACCCTACTTTGCTAGAGCTTCGCAGGGCGAAGGAAAATTTTCAAAAGTTAAGAAATTTATAGTATAATATAACTAATATGACTACTACACAAAAAATACAGTCGTTTTTCAAAGAAGTGTATGTTGAATTGCGCAAAACCAACTGGCTCAGCCGCCGGGAAGTGATCCGTTACACCTTGATGGTGTTTTTGGTGACAGTGGTGGTAGCAGCATTTTTGGGAGGCCTGGACTATATTTTCTCAACGGCGATTAAATCATTTGTCTTTTAATAATCTTACATTAAGATTTAAAAAATTATGCCAAAGCAAGTCATAGAACAAGAAAAAAATTGGTACGTGATCCATACCTATTCGGGATATGAGGACGCTGTTGCGAAAAACCTGAAGCAAAGAATCGAAAGCTTGGCGATGGAAAATAAGATTTTCAACGTCATCGTTCCGAAAGAAAAAAAGATCAAAATCAAGAACGGAAAACGCAAAACCGTTGAAGAGAAGATTTTTCCAGGATACGTATTAGTGGAAATGATCGTCGATGATGAATCTTGGTACGTTGTGCGAAACACACCCCGCGTAACTGGATTTTTAGGAGCAGGGACAACGCCGATCCCCGTATCAGCCAAGGACATTGAAGATTTAAAGAAGAGAATGGATTCGGGCGAACCTGAATTCCAGATTGACTTTGAAATCGGAGCCGCGGTGAAAGTATTGGACGGCCCGTTTAAGGGGTCGGAAGGAAAAGTTTCCGAAATTGACCAGGAAAGAGGGAAGATTAAAGTATTGGTCAACATGTTCGGAAGAGATACACCGGTTGAGCTTGATTCGCTGCAAATTAAAAAAATACAGTAAATTAGTGAGTATTGCTTAGCTTTGCGCGGCGTGCCTCGCAAAATAACATAGTACTCATTCAAAAAGATGGCAAAAGAAATTAAGGCAGTTGTGAAGATCCAGATCCAGGCCGGTAAAGCTAATCCCGCTCCACCAGTAGGACCGGCATTGGCCCAGCACGGATTGAATATCGCTGAGTTCTGCCAGAAGTTTAACGAAGCGACCCGCGAGCAGATGGGATTCGTTATTCCGGCTGAAGTCACGATTTTCAAAGACCGCAGTTACACCTTCATTTTGAAAACCCCGTTGGCTTCTGAATTGTTGAAGAAAGCCGCCGGAATTGAAAAGGGATCCGGTGAACCGAATAAAAAGAATGTCGGTAAAGTCACCAAGGCCCAGCTCAAAGAAATTGCTGAAAAGAAATTAAAGGATTTAAACACCACTGATGTCGAGCAAGCGATGAAAATTATCGCAGGTACTGCGAAGAATATGGGTATCGAGGTTAAAGGTTAATTTTAAAAAGCCGTCCTGAGGGGCGGCTTTTTTGTTTGTATTTTTACTGGAGCATTGCTATAGAATAAAGTAGGTCCGCCATGCAGTATGGTGGGCCGTAGAGAAGGCGGGGCTTCTAGATGGAGCCTTGCGCAACCTAAGAAGGAGACGCTAATGCTAAGTTGCATTTGCGGCGGCTCTGGCTGGAGACCGGATCCCACGGCCCCCGGTGAGTGGGACTTCGACAGGGACATGATGGTCTACCGGGAAATGATTCCCTGTGGCGCCTGCAAGAATGCCAAGATCCGCTGCGAGCCAATGTCGGGTCCGTTGCCTGACTTGCCGATCCGGGCTA
>JAIFWS010000018.1 GCA_019658985.1 Candidatus Parcubacteria bacterium | reverse complement strand
GGGGGATGGCCGCCGATCGGCGGCTCCTTAACCGAAACAACATAATTTTTCTCATCAATCCTTTCGATTTTCTCATTTTTTGCGCCCGGCTTTGCTTTTACAATTATTTTCATAATATTATTTTATGTGTGTTACTTCATCGGGCTCGGCGGAGCCTGCGGCAAAGCCGGCGCAGCCACAAACGACCGCCTGGCGATTTCTTTCTCAACGACGGCCCGCGGCTTGCTGTATTGTAGTTTTGATATTTTTTTGAGCGCCTGCACTACCTGCAGTTTTCCCTCGGATGGCGGATACGTTGCCATTTTAAACGGCGTTGATGTCCTGTTGTTTAACATCATCTTGATGATGAGATTAAAGTTATCCAAATTAACAAGGTCAAAGCGTGAAAAACCTGGCTCGAATTGCTTTTCCAGGAATTCAGCGTCAGTCGCGCCCACTCTGAATGAACCGACAGTACCCACGTTTCCAAATACCGAGTCACGGATCTGGTCTGTTAATTGCGGAATGTATTGATGGGCCAATGTCAAAGAGAGACGGTATTTCCGGGCTTCCGACAAAATGGTTGAAATAGAATCGGTGGTGAAATTCTGGAACTCGTCAACATACAGGTAAAAATCCCGGCGGTCATCTTCTTTTATCCGGGCCCGCTTCATAGCAGCCATCTGCATTTTCGAAACTAAAATCAAACCCAAGAGCGAACTATTTACTTCCCCAGTCTGCCCCTTCGATAAATTCGCCAAAAAGATTTTCCCTTCATCCATTATTTTCGACAGGTCGAATCCGCTCTTCCCCTGGCCGATGATATTGCGCATCATGTCGTTTTCAATAAACCTGCCGACTTTCGAAACCACATACCCCAACATATCCGACCGGGTATTGCCGGTGGTTTGCGCCCACTCCTTGGTCCAGAAATTCCTCACAATCGGATCTTTTACATAAACAAGCCGTTGCTTCAAAAATTCCGGATCGGTAAACATTTTCGGGATTTCGACGAGCGTTCCCGGATCCTCCTGGTTTGCCATCAGCGCCAGCATGGCATTTCGCATGTAGTGCTCAAACATCGGCCCGATGATTTCCGGTGGAAAGAGTTTATAAAAAATAGCGATCATTTCCTGCACCGCAAAATCCTTCTGCTCGGGCGTTTCATATTCAAGCATGTTCAGCCCGCATGGGCGTTCCAAATCAAACGGTTCGAAAAGTACCACGTCATCAATCCTGTTTTTAGGGATGTTGGCCAGAGTATGGTCAACTAAATCCCCGTGGGGATCGATAACCGCTACTCCTTCGCCATTGGCGATATCCTGATTGATCATATTTTCCAAGAATCCGGATTTTCCCGTACCGGTCTGTCCAACAACATACAAATGTCGTCTGCGATCGCTTTTTGAAGCAAAATATATTTTCTTTTCGTCGCCGCGGAATGCCACTTTACCGATTAGGTTGATTCCCGTCTCTGGTAAATCGGTTGGTGGAGGGGTCACCGAAGATTTCGCCGCTTTGATATATGGAGTTTCGATGTACTGTGTCGGGAAGTGGTACATACTGGCCAGCTCTTCAATATTCAATACATTGGCCTGCTTTGGATTAAAAATCCGGAAACTGAATTCGTAAATAAACTTTTTTAACTTCTTTCCGGAAGCGATCTTCGGATCCAAGGAATTTACCGATCCCAAAGAAAACTGTGAAAAAGCACCAATTAAATGGGCCAGAATATCATCAGCCCGTTCCTGCGAAGCCGCGGAGGCGATCAGCCGGATATTGGTTTCAAATGGCTGCTTCTGGATTTTAGCTTGGATGGCGTCATAAGCGGCCTGGTCCATTCCCTGTTCTTTGGGTTTGAGCGCCTCCATCTCTTTCTTGGCGTCTTTGGGAGGGGGAGATTGGAAAATTTCTCCCATGATTTTCATGAAAGAACCTTGCGATGCCTCTGAAATGGCGGATCTAACATGCTTGCCTTCGCGGATTTTTCCTAATACCTTTTCCCCCTTTTTGCGAAGCACCGACCCGGACAGCGGCCGGATAACCAATTGGACAGCGGCTCCTTCATTGGCCGCGATCTTGCTTAAGTTATTAGTAATCGTTGAAAGCGGGTCCTTTTCTAATTTCTGGTAGGTATTCAGGGGAAATAACGCGTTTTCAGACAGCGATAAATACGCCCCGGCGGTTTGGCCCTGCGGTTCAAAAACGGTGTAATCCGACGGGATTTTGTCCACGATTGCGCGGGGATATACTCCCTGTACGTATTTTTCAAAAGCGGTTTCTAGATATTTCGGGACGCAAACGTAAAAAGAGATATCATTCCCACCAATCTGTGAAGCAATCTCCAGTGCGATCGACGGCGGATCCTGGAACATTTTCGGTTTTTTTAAATACAAGAAATTAGCCAGCACCTGTTCCATCTGGGAAATTAGCACCTTTTCTTCTTTCTTTACCTGCTCTTCCTGCTTGGAATCGTTTTTTGGCATCATCACCAGAAAAAGCACTGATTCCAAACCGCCGAAAAAAGAAGCCTTCTCCTGTTTTTCAGAAAACAGAGCCATCACAAAAGCCACAACCAGCAATAAGAAGACCAGTATAAAACCTAAAAAAATAAGAGGCATAGTTTATAATGTGAAAATAAGGATCTATTTAGTAAATTCCTTGTAGTAGCCTTTTTCTATCAAAAGATCATGGAATTTATCCAGCAAATACGGGTCATTCATATTCTGGGCAATCTTAACGGCATACACAACGCCCTTGCTCTTTGCTAGCGCCAGCAAGTTTTTTATTTTCTTTCCTTCTTCCAGTAGAGCGATATTAGCCGCATCAGATTGAACCTGGCTTTTAAGCGAGTCGTCCACGTCCATGTTTTCTATTTCCTCCCGGAGTTTGGAATTATCCTGCTTCTCCACTTCCCTTTCCACCGGCGCTTGCGTTTCCGCGGCGGCTTGCTCTCTTTCTTCTACTACAAAATCTGCCGACTCCTTACTTGCTTTTTCTTCAACCCCGCCGGTGTCTTTTTGTGAAAATGCGCTGGAATCTTTATCGTTTGCCATATATTCTTTCTACTTAAATAGTTTCTATTTTATTAATAAATCCAGTAAATCTTCTCCGCCCTTAGAACCACCGCCGCCCGCCGCAACCACTTTCACCTTAAGACCTGTTGATTGCCGCGAAACTTCATATAAATTTATACATGGAGTAAATTCAAACTCGGGTTTTAAGATCGCACCGCAAAAATTCTGGCTCGGCAGGTAAAAATATGCCTGGTTGTTAATAGAAACAAAATTCCGGCCTTCAGAATCAATAATATTGCCCACATCCCAGGCGCCTTGCTGGGTATTTTCCTTGCCCTTATTCTGCGCTCCCACGATTACTTTTATAAACCGTTCCGTTGTCGTCAGATTTTGCTGGTAGCTGGTGGTGGTGCTCCTGATGACCTTCCCTAAATCCTCGGCCGATTCAACCATGAATTTTACATTGCCAACTTGGGTTTCATATACGGGTGGCGGCGGTCCCTGATCCTCTGTCGTAGTACTCGTTTGGTCAGCCGTTTTTTTAGTCGCTCCGAATTTTATAAAAATAAATACACCCACGATCAACACAAGGATCATCACCGCCAATATTAACAGGATGCTTGATGCTTTGCCGCTCGATAGATCTGCTTTTTTAACCATGGAAAAAAGATTAATGCTTAGATTAAAATATTATAACATATTTTACCGTCCAGGACTATATATAACCGCGCATCGTGGCCGGCCATATTGGTCTTTCCGAAATTCCACACGGCCGTATCCGTATTTTTCCGCTAAACCAGCTATTTTTTCCTCCTGCGGCGGGTCAAACTCCATGTATATCACACCCTTTTCGTGTAAAAAATCCCGGACTCGAGCCAAGAATTTCTCTATATATAATAATCCGTCATCGCCGCCGAATAACGCCTCTTTTGGTTCATAATCCGATACTGACGGCTGGATATTTTTCTTGTCACCAGTTGGAATATAGGGAGGGTTGGCAAAAATCACATCAAATTTTCCGCTGATATTTTCAAACACATCGCTTTGGATGATTTGGTAGCGTGACTCAGGTAGATTATTTAATTTCGTATTTATTTCTATTTGCTCGATGGCATTTTGTTGCAGATCGGAAAATACCACTTCTGCCTCCGGCAACTTTTTTAAAACTGCGACGCCGATACAGCCCGATCCGGCGAAGATGTCTAAAATTCTTAATCCTTGATCCTTAACCTTCAGCCCATTAATTGCTTCCTCGACCCAGTGCTCGGTTTCTACTCTCGGGATTAACGTCTTTTTTGATAAATTAATTTTGCAACCCAAAAAATCGGTAAATCCGATCACGTAAGCCAGGGGCTCCCCTCTTTTCAATCTTTCCACGTCCGCGTCAAATTCCGGACCGGTTCTGCCCTGGTATTTTTCTTGCAAAAGCCAGTTGATTTCTTTTTCCATGATTGAACTTTACTCTATTTCATGTAAAATAAAAACATCTGAGGTCGCACAATAACCCGTTCTGGAGTACAACGTGGACGACATAGAGATTTTGCGTGTCTGCAACAAACTCGCCAAGCCATACGGCCTGACGGTGGAATTCCTGGCGCCGGTAGGCATTATGGCGGTGGGCGTCGGCGGCGATCAGCGTACGCTTGGACGGCCGGTCGTAGCCAGGGGACGTTGGCCGGGATGGAAAGCCCTGGCTGCACTCTCAACCGCGATTTGCAACCAAACCCCAACCAACCGCGTCACCTTCGACATCACTCCGGGACCCAGATGGCTTCGTTGGATCCTTCTGGCGCTCCTCATCTTAGTGGGAGCAGGCATGATCGCGGTTTTAATCTTCCTGGCCCTGGCGTGACAATCATCACCCAGGGCATTTTTATTGTAAAAAATATGCCCCGGATGTGCAGCGTCGCACATCCGGGACCTGACCTCACGCCGAGAGAATGTGACTTGCATCGGGGTACGAAAGGATCCTGCTTTCACCCTCCCTGCGGTAGACGCGTTCGCACACGACCGCTTTCCCGTCGTCACCCTTAGCGCAACGGCAGTAATACCACCGCCGCCGATCTGTCCCAAGCGTCTGCCACTCCCCTTTTTGGAGCCACCACACCAGCACCCTCGCACCGCAGTGTGGGCAGGTAATCCAGCTACGCTGCCGGACACCAACCTCATCACCACTCCTAAAGCCGGTGGGGCCGCGAGGCGCCCTTCGCCACCAGACCAAGCCGGTAGCGGCGAGCCAGCTCACAACGGCCGACATGCTCGCAAAGAACCATAACACTGCTGTCCCTCCCGCGTACTAGACTAGGCGACCTTCGTATTCCGGAATCAGATCTATCCGATAAATCCGATTCCGGAATACGAAGTGGTGCGCAAAAAAAATCCACGGCGTCGTGGATTTTTTTACTTTCCAATATTTATAATTTCGACTTCGGTGAACGTCTGCCGATGACCGATCTTGCGCTTGTATCTCTTTTTTGGCTTATATTTGAAAATGATTACTTTATCCCCCTTTCCTTGTTTTACTACTTTTCCGGTAACAGTAGCTCCTTTTACAGTCGGTGTTCCGATTTGGGCGACGCCGTCATTATCCAACAACAAAACCTCATCAAAGGTAATTTCTTTCCCTTCTTCCGTCTCCAATTTCTCTACTTTGATTGTATCCCCAGGGGAAACCAAGTACTGTTTTCCGCCGGTTTTAATTACAGCTAACATTGGAACTAATATACCAAAAAAATGCGGGTACGTCAATGTTTATAGGGATTGCAAGCAATCTATATGATTATTCGCCTGGCTCTAATTATAATAAAAAGGCGCCGGAAACCCGCGGGTTTCCGGCGCCAACACACCTACAACTCAACACTCGTAAGCTGACAGGACATCCATAGCCCAGCAGCCCAACATGTGCGGTCCACCCTGACGCAGATGGGCCAGGAGCCCTGCCTCCGTGCAGCCGGCTTCCTCGAGGGCGTCGGCCAGGATCGCCAAGCGTGCCTGGTCGAAATACCCAGTGAGGATATTTCGATTCTGGTAGGCCGCGTCGATCAGGCTTACGACCGTCGGTGTTCCCCAGTCCGGATTGAAGCTTGCCAGGACAAAGGGGTTGCCGAACATCTCGCGCATCAGCACAGGCAACGCCACGATCACCGCTGCTGGCTGAGAAGTCATGTCCGTGCCCGTGGCGATCCGCTCTTCCAGACCAGCCTCGAGGTCCCCTGCATAGCTGTCGAGTCTGTCGAGCAAATTGCGGTAGGGCTCCGGAAAATCCGCTGGAGGATCGAAGGAGTAAGTCTGTTCGTTGAACTCCTCTTCCTTGATTTCGCCTTCAGCCCACGACTCGGTCGAGTGGAAAAAAGCGGCCAGCGTAGTCTTGTCGGCACAGCCCGATCCTATGATCCGGAGCCAGGCCGACGCGAATAATCTCACTTTTCTTTCGGTGAGACGCCGGGTTTCGAGCAGGAACTCGAACATCCTTTCCGGTTCCTGGCACTCTTCCCAGCGCTTTGCATTAAATCTGGCCAATCCAACCTCCTATTTATTGAGCTCCTAGGATGTCCTATAGTCGAGAACTGAAAGTATAATACATTAAATATTATTTATTGTCAATTTCTGGCGGTTGCAACTGATCGATGGTAATCTTGGCATCCCCTTCCCGGTCGATCATTTTGACTACATCTTTATCGATCTTTTCAAACTCTTTGCCGGCCTTATTGTAACTGCTGACCGCCGATGATAAATTGCCGCCCAATTTTTTAAAATAATCTTCGTAGCTTAATAAATGACGTGAAAGCATCTCCACCCGCTTTTTGATTTCCACGGCCGATTCTTCGATTTGTAAGGATTTTAAACCCTGCAATACCGTCTGCAAGTAGGCCAAAAAGGACGTCGGCGAAACAATCACCACGTGTTTTTGCTTAAACGCGTATTCAATTAAATCCTGGGTATTTACCTTAACCGCACCCACCTGGTTAATCAGCAAATCATAGTAAATCGCCTCGTGCGGGATGAACATAAAGGCAAATTCCATCGTCCCCTCGCCCGGTTTAATATATTTTGATGTTTCGTCAATCCGCAATTTTAAATCGGCTTTAAATAACCGTTCCAGTTTCTCGCGCTCCACCGGATTTTTTTCTTCCACCATCCGGTTGTAATTTTCCAGGCTGAATTTGGAATCGATCGGAATCACTTTGTCTTTCACAAACACGGCGGCGTCCACAATCGTGCCATCGGCAAACCCGTACTGCATTTGGTATGAACCCGGCGGCAAGACATTTTTCAGCACGGTTTCCAGGTAATATTCGCCCAGAATCCCCCGCTGTTTCGGGTTCTTTAAAATATCCTGCAAGCTCTGCAGTTGCTCGGTAAAACTGACCACTTGGCGGTTGGTTTCGTCTAACTTTGCCAAACGCTCACGCACGTCCCCGATTATTTTGGCGGATTGATCAAACTGGAATTGCGAATTCTTATTCGATTCAGACAACTTTGAATCCAATACCTGCGAGATCTGGTTAATCTGCTGCTGGAGCATCAGTAAAGATCCGTCATCCTTCTTTTCCGGTTCGGTTTTCTTCCGGATCAATAAAAAAATCACCACGGCAATGCCGGCGATGATTAAAAGGTAAAATATCGTTGAGGTATCCATGGCATTATCTTACTGCTAAAAACCAAAAATGGGTAGGCTATGCGTTATTCCGCTCTGTCACCTCAAAACTGTTTTTTGTAACT
Source organism: Candidatus Parcubacteria bacterium (assembly GCA_019658985.1). Classification (GTDB taxonomy): domain Bacteria; phylum Patescibacteriota; class Minisyncoccia; order Minisyncoccales; family Staskawiczbacteraceae; genus VGLO01. The sequence goes on along the minus strand of JAIFWS010000018.1, from coordinate 15,220 downwards.
TTAAAATAGTGGAAGTAAATCAGTTTCACCAATTCGCTGACGGCGATATACACTCCTACCAAAACGATTACAGTAAATAGCCCAAATAAAGACACATTTGAAAAATGGAAAAATTCTTTGCCAAAGATCGTCAGCGGCAGCGCCAGAGAAACAATAGCGGCAACAACGGTAAGCCAGATAAGGGAGACGCTCGGCTTTTTGGCTTTCCAGAAAACGTGGCGGGTCCGGATAATAAAAATCAACAGCAATTCGGTTAAGATGGATTCAATAAACCAGAGTGTCTGGATATTCCCCGGCGCGGTTTTGTAAAAAATAAAAAAGAAAATGAAATCAAACAGGGTACTCACCAGCCCTAAGGAAATAATCAATGGCAGGATATTATGCAGCTGGTACATTTTCGGCTTACGCAGTTCCTCGATGTCCACCGAATCGGTGACAATAGAGATTAGTGGGAAGTCAGTTAATAGATTGGCCAGCAAAATCTGCACCGGCAGCATCGGCAAAAACGGAATGAAGAGCGAGATCCCGGCCACGGCGTAAAAATTCCCGAAATTACTGGTAAGCGTTGCCCGGATGTATTTATTGATATTGGAAAAAATAGAACGCCCGTCTTTAATACCGTTAATAATAACCCGCAAATCTTTTTGCAGCAGCACAATATCGGCCGCTTCTTTGGCCACATCCGTCGCTTCTGAAACGGCGATGGCGACATTGGCGATTTTGAGCGCTGGGACATCGTTAATCCCCTCTCCTAAAAATCCCACCTCATACCTTTTCTGCAAAGATTTTATAATCCGGTATTTTATTTCCGGCGATACGCGGGCAAACACATTATGGTCCTGGCAGGCATTATCAAATTCCTGCTGATGCATATTTTCCAGCTCTTCGCCCAATACCACATCCTCGGCGCTTTGCACCAATCCCGTCTTATGGGCCACAAATCCCGCCACCTCTTTGGCGTCTCCGGTGATTACTTTTATCTGGACTCCCAATTTTTTAGCCAATTTTATGGCCTCTTGCGAAGTTGATTTCAAAGCATCTTCAAATACGGCGTATCCCAAAAATGTCAGGTCAGATTCATCTGACTTGGAAATTATTTCCTTAGTCATCGCCTTATAAGCGATAGCCAGCACCCGTTTCCCATCCCGCCCTTCACTAGAAATCGCGGCTTTTATTTCACTGCGTTTCTGTCCTCCCGGGAATTTAGAACAGCGGCCCAAAATAACGTCAGGAGAACCTTTTGCAATCATCACTTTTTTCCCGCTCCGGTCTTTTACCAGGAAGCTCTGGCGCATTCTAAAGGAATCAAAAGCCAACTCCTGCAGAACCGTGAACTTTTTAAGGTCGCGCATGGTGCGGTAATCCGCCCGCTGGAAAATCGCCGAATCAAAGTAACTGACATTGTTTAGTACTTTGCCCGGTTCATCGGCTCCCAATAAACCATAGAGCATGGTTTTCTCCCTGTTAGAAGAAATGATTTTTTCCAGGGATAATTTATTCTGGGTGATCGTTCCGGTTTTATCCGTGCATAAAATTTCAATATTCCCGAGGTCTTCAATGGCAGACAGCCTTTTTACCACTACATTTTCTTTGGCCATGCGCAGACTCCCGCCCGACAAGGCCAAAACCACTACCGTCGGCAGGGCTTCGGGAAGGATGCTGACAATCAACGCTACAGCGAATAACGCGAAATTAAAAATATCGGAGGTGCCTTTAATCAGCACATTGAGCAGGAATATCAAGATGATCGTTACTACCACGATCCGCAAAATCAGGCGGCAGAAATAAATAAGGTCTTTTTGGTAAGCGCTCTCCGGCCTTTTGACCACCGACAATTTCATGATTTTTCCCAAAGCGGTATTCTCTCCAGTCCCGATCACCACGCCCTGCACTTTGCCAGAAATAACCGACGTCCCGGTAAATAAAATATTGTGGCTTCTGAATATTTCTTTCTCCGGATTTTTCAACGCTTCGCTGATTTTCATCACGGGCACCGATTCGCCGGTCAGCAACGACTCATCCACCAGGAGATCCTGCGGGGCTTCTATCACCCGGAGCTCCGCCGGTACGACATTGCCTGAGGAAAGATCCACGATATCCCCCACTACCAATTCTTTTTTCTCAATAATTTCCTGTTTACCCGCGCGCACCACTTTCACCTTTTCCGGTATGAAGTTCTTTAATAATGAAGAAGCAACCACGAGCAAATAAAAAAAGGGCGATTTGATCTGCCTCAATAAAATATCAAAAATATTTACTCCTTTTTGCCGGACCTCATTTAATCCGTATTGGCGCTGCCGTAAAAGCACCTCTTTTTTAGAAAGGCCTTCTTTAGATGTTTTCAAACCTGCAAGTACGTCCCGCGCCGATGCATTGCTATATGTAAAAAATTCCATCGTCATTTAATTAAAATTTCAGCGATCAGGAAAACAATATAGATCAGCAATAGCAATATCCCTTCTTTTTTAGTGATTTTCCGGCCGCTTCGGATGAAAATCAAGGCGGCTAGCGACCCCACAATCAAAAATATCCTGGCGATTAAGAATGGGGAAAAATCAGTAATCGTAAAGGGGAAAATTAATGCGACAATCCCGAGCACCAAGGTAGAACACACGATCACCGACCCCATCAGATCCCCTAGTAAGAGCCAATTCTCCTCTTTTCTTGCGGAGATGATGGAAAAATATCCTTCCGGGAAAGCATTTCCAATGCTCACAATCAAAATACCGACCAGCGCAATCGAAACCCCCATCACCTGGGAGAAAAATTGCGCTGAAGCCACTACTGCTTGCGACGCCACCAGCAGCAACAGCAACAAAAAGCTGATTTTAACAAGATTGGATAGAAATCCCTTAAATCCCGCTACCGGATTCTTATCCGGACTGCGATAATTCTTTTTAAACCGTTCTTTCTTGGAAAAAATCCAGATAGAATAAGCGACAAAGGCAGAGATTAATATCAAACCGTCAATTCTCCCTAAACTACTATCCAACACCAGTAGCAGGGGCAATACGGCGATAATAGCTGTAAAAATAGCGCTTTTCTGGACCATATCGCTTTCGGTAGAAATGGCGCGCTTGCTAAACAAAATCGCAATTCCCATCACCAGGGTCAAATCAACCAGGTTTCCCCCGATAATATCACCGAACGCCAATTCCGGGATGCCATGAAACGCGGCGCTCAAATCAACAAATAAGTTGGGCAGTGAAGCGGCAAACGCCATGACGAAAAAAGCTACGATAAATTCCCTCCAGCGCAAATAGTGGGCCACTGAAACCATTGATGTGACCAGGCGCGAAGAAAGCCAGGAAAGGACCAAGCAGGAAACAATAAAAATAATGACGAAAAGATACCAAACCATCGTGTGAATTTAAAATTATTTTATAAAATATACTAGTTCGTAGGCGATCCCCAAAATAAAAATCAATACCATCGGGTACAGGATGATACTCCTGCCGCCGATTTTTTTATACATCAATAAAATCAAAATGCCATCAATGGAAAGCATCACTCCGCCCACAAAAGAAATAATGGAAACGAAGGAATTAAATCCCAGCAAAAATAATGCCAATGGTCCGGCGCACACCACCACCCACGAGGGAAATTCTTTCTGCCCCATGTCATACATGAAAATCTTCTTCAAAAGAAGGCCTTCGGCAACAAAGGCGATAAAAGTGGTGATAATCCCCATGCAAAGCGCCACAGAAACCAGGCCGGGGCCCAATGGGCCTTCCAAACCCACCAATGCTGATTCTGTCGTGCCGGTGCCGGTGATTGATAATACCAAGACCGTAAATAAGAAATAAAAAGTGGCGGTAATAAAAGTAGAAATAACGATTATTTTTTTGAGTGATTTCTTATTTCCGCGCACCATTTCCTCTATTTCAGGGATAAATCCCGCTCCCCATAATGAAAATAATAGCGCGCCATACGGCAGTAACCAGTTTTTCCGCAAGGCGCCGATCCCCTCATCCCCGAATAATGTGATATTTGAAAGATTGATATGTGAAACTCCTTTAATGGTGATCAAAAAGATGATAGCCGCGACCAGCAAGAGCGCCAGAAAATCAACCCGCGAAATCGCCTTCACTCCAAAATAAATGCAGACTCCGGCTCCGGCAAGATAGATTAATAAATATACAAAGGCGCTTCCGCCGAAAATAGGCCCGAATACAATTGATAAAAATTGGCTTCCAATAATCAAATAGACCAGCATCACCCCCATTCCCCCGGCCGTATAGGTCACTAAAATTATTTTTTTAGGCAACCGGCCGAAATAATGCTCAACAAACCCCGGCCATCGTTTAAAATCCGGCGTTCTCAACGTTATTTTCGCAAAAATAATATTAACAGATGCTACCATCGCCGTCAGTACGATAAAATAAAAAATCATCGGGATAATTCCGACTTTCAGTGTAATGTATGGCAGCGACAGGAAACCGACTCCGATGATACCGCTGGAAAGCGTGGCAATCGGAAGAATATAGTGACGAAACAAAGATTTCATTTATTCATTTTACCGCGTCCGCTAAAAACCCGCAATTGGATAAAACCAGCACACTCCCCCTTGTCATTCCCGCGAAAGCGGGAATCCAGGATAAATACGAACACTCTGGATCCCCGTTCCAGCCGGGGATGACAAAAGAGACGAAAATCTAAAGTGATGCTAGGATAAAAAAATATTTTGTGGTAGATTGAGATTAATTCAAAGTGCAAAAATCAAAATGCAAAATGACAATTTAAAATTAAAAATGACCACCACTTGGCGACATCTTAATTTTAAACTTTGATCTTTAGATTTTGCATTTAGCGAAGCGCACGCTCCCATCGTCTAGCCCGGTCCAGGACGCATGGTTCTCATCCATGTAACTGGGGTTCAAATCCCCATGGGAGCGCCTCGTTTGCACTTAAACCGCCCTTCGGGCGGTTTTTGGTTAGTAATTGACAATCATTACCTTAGATGTTAATAAAATGATAGCATCACGACTGCCAATGCTGGCATCGCATAAGAAGCAGAACCCCAGAAGGAGAAAAAACCGTGTCCTTACATCAGCGGACCACCGAATTAAAGGTATTCGCGACCATTAATCTCGGCACCGGCCCCGCCAACGCCGATGATGTCCGGCGCAGTCTCGCACACGATGCGATGAAAATCAGCGACTGGGCCAACGAAATTTTGGGAAAGGTCGCCCTCAGCGCGACCGCCGAGGAAGTCGATCTGGTAGTCGCAAGTGTCGAGGAGTTGACGGGCCTCGGCGGCTTCGCCACTCTGGAACGAATCTACGTCGCTGCCAAGGCGGCTGGACTAGAGCTGTGTCCAGCAGAAGTCGGCCCAAAACTGCGCCTGTGGCACCAGAATCAACCGGACCACGAGTGGCTGTTTATCGGCATGGAGCCGATTGCCGACGCGGATGGCATTTTGCGCGTGTTTCTCGTGGAGCGCGATGAACACGGTCAATGGCTGAGTGCCATCGCTGCCCGGCGCCACTGGCCTCACGCCTACCGGTTCGTCTTCGTTCGCCGACGCCCGCCGCAATCTGAAACCCCCCAAGCATAATGCAAGAGGGGTTCTTTTTTTATTTGCTGGCGACGTCGTAATCCGGCGGTATTTGCCAATAATTAATAATGTATTGTGAAAGTTTTTTAAATATTGGCACAGCTGACAACGCGGACTTTGGCACTTTTGGATTATCTAATTTCACTAAAATTAAAAATTCCGGTTTAAGCGCCGGTCCGAACCCGATAAAACTCTGAATCGTCCTGTCGGTATAATATCCTTTTTTGCCTTCAAAAGCGACTTCAGCAGTCCCCGTTTTCCCTGCCAAATAGTAGCCGGGGATTTTTGCCCCGTCTCCGAATCCGCGGTCAACCACATTAATCAGCATCGTCGTCACCTGGCTGGCGGTCTGCGGCGAGATAACCTGCCCGGAAATCACGGGCTTGGTGACTTCCTGCTCCGCCCCGTGGACGATTTTTTCCACGATGTAAGGCTTCGGTATTTTCCCCCCATTGGCGAATACGGAAAATGCCCGGACCAACTGCAGCGGCGTCATTTCAATACCCTGGCCGAAAGAAGCGGTGGCAAAGCCGAATGCCGACCCGTTTTTAAGCAAATTATTCTGGGACCCAACTTCCCCTTGCAGCGCAACACCGGTTTTATCATCAAATCCCAGTGCGTCAAGATAGTTTGCAAATGTTTCGTGCGCAATTAATTGGGAAAGATACACTGCCCCCGTGTTGATGGATTTTTCCAAGATTCCCGACATTTTCTGCAAGCCGTATTTTTCATGGTTGAAGTTAGAAACCGTGTCCGGACCGATTTTCACCGATCCAGTATCAGTAAAGGTGCTTTCGGGAGTTATTTTTTTTTCCTGGAGCGCCATCGCCATGGTGAAAGGTTTAAAAACAGAACCTGGTTCGAATAATTTCTGAATCGCGCCATTTTGGAAAATACCCAGGTTCGTCTGCTTTGAATAATTATTCAAATCGAACAAGGGATAATTGGCGAGCGCCAAAATCCTCCCCGAATCGGGCTTCATGACAATAATCTGCCCCGATTCTATGTCGATTTTTTCATGGGCTTCTTTTAACAATGCTTCCGCCTGGAACTGGATGTTATAATCCAGGGTCAAATAAATATCCGAACCGTCCAAATCTGCCGTCGGCGTCATATCGATGGCATCCAATCCCTTCTTCTGCTCCTGGACGCCTTGCTTTCCCCGCAGGATCTCATCATAGTACCCTTCAATTCCATATTGGCCTTTTTGATTACCGCCGAAAAATCCGATCACCTGCGCGGCCAGGCCGCCCTGCGGATAATAAACGCCCGAAGAACTTTCCAAAGAAACGCCATCAATAGGAATGCCATCAACTTTTAAATCCCTCACGGCAAGCATTTGTTCGTCAGTCAGATCTTTTTTGATAATCACATAGGAATCGGATTTTCCGAACTTTTCCAAAATCGATTCTGCTGATTGGCCGATCGCCGCCGCCAGCAATGTTGCCGCCGTTTCCTTATCTTTTATTTTTTTCGGAACCGCCGAAACCAGCCAGTTATCTTTATTAATGGCCAGGCTTTTTAATTCCCCGGTATTTGCGGCGCCATGGCTCTCGCGGCTGTTTTCAGAAAATACTTCGCCGCGCGCCCCCTCCACTTCGGCAAACCCCACCTGCTGGCCGAGCGCCAGGGCTGAATAAAATTTGTGGCCTGCCACCTGCAAATAAAATAAGCGGCCCACAATGCCGATGGCCGCAATAAAAAATAAACATAATAATAACGTCAACCGCCAATACTTCATATGCTAGAATCTAGAAAGTAGAAAGTAGAGTCTAGAATACAAAGCGCCACGATTCTATTTTCTATTTTCTATTTTCTAACTTCTATTTTCTCAATTTTAGTCGGCTTTAGCGAAGGAATCCTGCAACACGTGCACGTAAGTTATATTGGTACTTTTTTGGAAATTGAGCTCTTGGGCTTTTTGCTGGGTCAATCCCAGGTAGCTGGTCTGGTTCGCGTCAATTTGCAGATTCCTGTTTTCAGCCAGAAGGCTTTTTACTTCTTTATTATAATTTTTAATCGTATAAGTCCCCTGTGTCAATGCGTTGATCCCGAAGATATACAACAGCAACATAGCCAGGGAACACATAAATGCCATAAAGTAAATCAATCTCCAATTCAAATTGATGGCACTAAGGACGGTAACCTTATTTTGTATTGCCCGGGCCTGTAAACGCAATGCTGCTGTTGACATAATATTAGAATCTAGAATCTAGAAAGTAGAATCTAGAATTGCGAAACGTCGCGATTCTATTTTCTATTTTCTAACTTCTACTTTCCCGTTTTTTATTATTGCGCGCAATTTTGCCGATCGTGCCCGGGGATTTGCCATAAGCTCCTCCTCTGACGCGGTAACCGGTTTTTTAGTTAGTATTTTTATGCTTTTTTCTTTTTCTGCTTCTTTGAAAAAATCCTTGACGATCCGGTCTTCCAGCGAATGAAATGAAATCACGACCAATCTCCCCCCCGGCTCCAGGACCGACAACGCGTCAGGCAGAGCTTTTTCCAGGGTATCCAGCTCTCCGTTGACCGCAATTCTTAAGGCTTGGAATGATTTTGTCGCACAATGAATCCGTCCGTGCTGCAACTTTTTAGGAACCACTTCTTCTATTAAACTTTTAAGCTGAAATGTGCTTTCAATCGGCGCGAATTTTCTTTCTTCAATGATCTTCTTAGCGATTTTTCCCGCGAATATTTCTTCTCCGTACTCATCTAAAATCTTTTTAATTTCCGCTTCCGGATATTCGTTCACTATCTTTCTGGCCGTCACCGGATTTTCCAGGTTATAGCGCATGTCCAAGGGCTCATCCTTGGAAAAAGAAAATCCTTTATTCGAATTTTCAATCTGCCAGGAAGAATATCCCAGGTCCATCAGCATCCCGTTTACCGGTTTAAAATGTTCCCTTTCAACAATTTCTTTCACGTTGGCATACGAATCATGTACCAGGATCACCCTTTCCCTGTCCCGCTCTGTCCTCACGCGGCTGTTTTCTATCTGCTTTTGGTCCAGGTCAATCCCTAATATTTCTCCATCCGGGCCGGTCTTCTCCAATATCAGCAATGTGTGCCCTGCCTGCCCGACGGTCGCGTCAATCATATTCTCACCAGGTTTGGGAGCAAGATATTCTAATACTTCTTTTACAAGGACTGGTTTGTGGATCATATTCCTAATGGGCCCAATTTCGAAACAATCTCTTCAACTCCCTTTTCAGCGTTCTTTGAATAATTTTCCCACTTGGTTTCATTCCAAATTTCCAATCTGTTGGACAATCCGCAGATAACAACATTTTTTTCCAAGCCTGAATATTCTTTTAAATAATCCGGCACTAATATCCTTCCCAGTTTATCTAATTCCACTTCGGTGGCACTCGCCAGCAAGTGGCGGGTGAAGCTTCGGGCTTCGGTTTGCGATATCGACAAGTTCCCTAATTTCTGAGACATTACTTCCCATTCCTTTTCTGTGTAAACTACCAGGCAGTTTTCTACGCCTTTGGTGACGATCACCTTGGCGCCCAGTTCTCCTCTGAATTTCGCGGGCAAGGCCAATCGCTTTTTATTATCAATCGTATGTTTGTATTGGCCTATTAACATATTGGAATTGAGGAGTTATCCCCCGGTTTAATGCTTTCTCCCACTTTTATCCACAATTCTCCACTACACCTATATTTATACCTAAATAAACAGAGCTGGTCAACACTTATGAACAAACGATTAATTTACGAACAAATAGAGGGACTTATCCACACTCGGTTCCCCTGTAATTTTTGATGTTTTTAGAGAAAAGACACATTTTACCCATTCCCCACTTTGCCGGGAATCAAAAAACAGCCCAACCGGGCTGTTTTCAAGCATTATATGACCTTATTACTTCTTTAACACTTCCTCCCACCTAATAAAACTTGGAGGCGGCTGCACTGTAACCGGTTTATTGAATTCTGAAGCATGGATCTTCACCTTAACATCCACTTTATTACCTTGGCTGCCCTTCATAAAATTTTCTACCTGATCTTTAGAAAGAGAAATGGTTTGAATATTGCCATCCTTGCTGCCGATCCCCAAATCAATATCCGCCTGGCTTAAAGCATCGGCTAGGCCAGCTGAAAAATTCTGTCCCAGTTTTCCGGCCAGCAAGGCCGTGTTTAGCGTCACTGAATAGTGATACACTTTCTGCCCATCCACCATTTCATCTGGCAGGTTTTTCTTAAAGACCACGACATCTCTATCAATCATTGCGTTCTTTATGATATAAAGATCCGAAATGCCAACCAGCTGGTTGCCTGGCAAGAGCATCCACTGCCCTTTCGCCTTGGCAATATCGATTTTTAACACTGAAGCATAAGCATTTACCAGCGGACTATAATCCACCATCTTCAGATACACATCCTGGCCGATTAATTTCACATCAGACTTAGCATACGAGGATTGCAACAGCGCATCTGAGTATGTTACATCGAATTTTCCCTCCGCTTTCCAGCTATTAAAATCATGGGAATCAATATCACTAATAAGCGAACCTGAAAGAACCTGGCTGCCTGAGATAATATCAATATCTGAAACCAGGTGCAATGAATTGGTTCTTTTAATGTTCGCAAAAGCACCGGCAATCACTTTTTTAGGGTTCGGCCTCAAGGGATTCCACAACGGATCCCAAACTCGGCCGGCCAGCAATGCCCCGCCGCCGATAAGCAACAGGATAACAATCAGCCCTGCGCTAGCGGTAATCCAAGAAAGAACTCTATTTTTTAAATTCTTTCTGGTAAGGGGATCTTGGGGATTTCCCGCATTATTTTGAGTCTCTATTTCCATTCTCTATTGATTATTCTTTGTTATTTTAAAATTCTGGGGATCTATCTGAATCTGGTCCCCTTTGGTAATACTATCAGATAACAACGCTTGTGCAACCGGGTTCTCAACATTGTCCTGGATCACCCTGCGCAGCTGCCGGGCGCCGTATTCGGGCTTATATGAAAGCTCGATGATCTTTTCTTTCAGCTCCTCGGTAACCGTAAACTCAATCCCTTTTTCTTCCAAGTTTTTCTGCGTGCCTGATAACATTAATTGGGCTATTTGGAGCAGATTTTCTTTGGTCAGGACGTTAAATAGCACCGCGGCGTCAAACCGGTTAATAAACTCCGGCTTGAAAATGCCCTTGGAAAATAGTGCATCAAAGATCGCGCTTTTTTCCAGCTTCTTGCCTGACTCCGCGTGGGAAAAAATCATATCAGCCCCGGCATTAGAAGTGCAAATAATAATCGTATTAGTAAACACAACTTTGCGGCCCTGGCCGTCGGTGACATACCCCTCATCAAACACCTGCAGGAATAAATTCAGAATATTAGGATGGGCTTTTTCAACTTCATCCAGTAAAACCAATGAAAACGGATTCTCCCGCACCGGCGTGGTCAGCAGACCCTGCTCTTCTACGGGGCTTATCTGCCCGATCAGGCGTCCCACATCCGAAATCTGCTGGAATTCCGACATATCTAGTCTGATCATTTTATCTTCCCCCCTAAAATAAATTTCTGCTAAAGCTTTAGCTGTTTCAGTTTTACCGACTCCGGTTGGGCCTAAAAATAAAAATACTCCCATCGGACGCTTTTTTGACGCCAGGCCGGACCGCGACCTGCGCATCGCAATGGAAATTTCATTAACCGCCTCATCTTGGCCGATAATGCGTTGGTGGATGAGGTTCTCCAAATTCAGCAATACCTGTTTTTCCTTAAATTCCATCTTCCCCATCGGGATCTGGGTCGTAGAAGAAATAATCGTGGCGATATGGTGGGGCAATATGGTTTTTTCTTTCAATAAAGCCACGTGCGAGAAAGCTTCTTCCAATACTTCGATGGCTTTCTTGGGAAATGGCACGTTCGGCAAATACCGGCCGGTCAGATTGACGATCTCGCGGATGGCCGGATACAGCACCAATATATTATATTTTTTCTCCAAGGCTTCAGAAACGCCTTGCAACACCATCACGGTTTCCAATTCCGAAATCTCCGCAACTTCGATTTTTTTAAACGCCGCGATAAAGGAAGGGTTGCGCTCCAGCGTCCGATGCAGGCCGTCAAATGACGTGATCCCAATACAATGGAAATCCGGCATGGCCAGATATTTTGATAAAATCACTGAAATATCGATCGCTCCGGGTTTTTGGACTTTTTGCTCGACAAAGTTTTCCAGTTCATCAATCACTAAAATCACATTCCCGGCCGTCAGTACTTCATGGAAAATATCATCCAGTGTTGTTTCCAGGACTTCCGCGCTTTGTACCTGCGAAGCCAGCGTCACCAAATTCAGTTCGACAACCCTCTTATCATGGAGCTGGGCGGCATTTTCACCCAGATGGCAGCGTTGGGCCAGCGCTTTTACAATGCTCTTGCGGCCGACTCCCGGCTCCCCCACAATCAAGGCATTGCTTTGATGGGATTTAGTTAAAATCGTTTCCAGTTCGGCAATTTCTTTTTTATGGCCCACAATTTCCCCCATCGCTGCCAAATTCCCGCGCCGGGTCCAATCCGTGGAATAACGGTCGAGGTTCACCGTAAATCCGGAGGCGAAATCTTTTCCAAGTGACCCGAATTCGGCCAAGCGCTGACTGGTCCAGAATTCTTTCCGGTGTTTGGCCTTAGCTTCCATTGCTTCCAGCCACCAAGCCAGATTTTCAATATCTTTTTCTTTCAAATCCGAATCGGTTAAGAGTTTCTGGAAAAACGCATCAGTATGGGAAAGGGCCACCAGTAATTCTTTCAATCCGATAAGCTGGCTTTGATGGTCATGGGTAACAACGAACGTTTCCTGGATGGCGCTTTGGAAAGATTTGGAAAATTCCAGCTGCGAAACTTCCTGCCGCCGCTGTTTTTCCAGATAGTTTTTCAAATCCGCCAGGACTTTCTTCGCATCAATCCCCAACCGGAAAAAAATCTTCTTGGCATCCGGGCTCTCTTGCAGGCACGCCCACAGCAAAGCTTCTGAACTCACGGCCGGCAACCGCATTTTTTTTGATATTTTCATCGCCCCGTCCATTACTGCAAAGGAGGGGAGATCGAGGAATTCCGCCAGGTTATAAGCATCAGGATTTTTTAATATCTTTTCCAAAGAGAGGTTTGTCCTTTGCTGTTTTAGTTTAAATTCGGAAAACAGGTGCAATTCAAAGAATAAAATAAAGAAAAACAAACTGGACACGAATAATTTCACGGCGAACACTTCAGAGGTCCCGCTGGAAAATAAAAACGAGACCGCTGCAATAATGCCAAGGTACATAAAAACCTGGCTGATGAATTTAGCATAGGCAACCGGCGGCGATGAAATCAACGAGGACAGCCCGTAGGTCGATGCTTCTTTAATATTGAAATTAAATGCCATAACTCACACCTATAGATTAATAAATACCCATGCGAGCATAATTAACATCAGAGGTAATAAGAACCAACCGATAATCACGGCCGCGCCTGCTAAAAATACAAAAACCAGCGGAACAATGCTGGCTACGATCAAAAAACTCCGGCAGATGGCGCCCAAAATCCTGGAGAAGAAGTTGGATACAAAGGTATTTAGGTATTCTTTTATGTCAAATGCCCGCGGATAGTGCCAATGGTATTTGCGCCAAGGGGAAAATAGGGTCATCAGCAATAATGGCGCGGAGAAAAAATCCATGGAAAATTCAAGGTAATTTTTCCACATCGAAAACAAGAGGGCCGGCATCTGGTAAAAATGCCACTGAAACCACAGCACGATAATATTTTGATTTTTATAACCCTCCATTATTATTTGATGAGCCGGATGCCGATATTAGCCAGCTGGCCTCCGCCAAACATCAGGATGAAAAGCAACACCATCCAATTAGTCAGGTTTAAACTATAATTAATCCAAGCAATCGGCAGCATTTTTTCCAATGCCGACTGTACCTGCCCTTGGATATCAAATTGGCTGGCAGGTTTTTGAGCTTCTTCGGATTGGACTTTAAAAATCTGGGGCGGATTGCCGTTGCCGGTGAAGATCATCACTGTTTGCACCAGCGGCACGATAATCAGCAGCAAGCCGACGGACAACAATATATATCCGAGTATTTTATTCATATTCTCCATTGATGTTTTCTAACTCTTTAAGAATACTTTCCGGGATCGGTATCGGTTCGCCCGGTTTTGAGATTCCCGGATAACGCCAGGCGCTGATGATTTTGCGTAGGTTGTCCGTATCTGCATACATCAACCAGATCTCACCGGACGGTTTCTTCACCTTTGAATATGACTTATTGGCGGTCATTACCGCCACGGTCTGGGGCGCAATCCCCTGTTCTTTACGCTCCGGCTTTGCCAATAAATTCAGGAGCTTTCCTTTTGAAAGCCCATATTGGCGCATTTTTAATTTCACATGGTCAGTCCAGTAAATTTTCTTATATGTCATATCTGCATTCATACATTTTACCATTTTCTGTAGGGGTTTTACAATCCAAGGCAAGAAAAAAGCCGATCTTGCAAAAGATGGCTTTGGTGCGGCGGTCGACGCATCGCGTCGGCCGCCTTGGCCTTAGGGGCGGCATAGCCCGTCGAACAGGCAGATTGCCAGCAGGAATACCACCAGAATGAACACACTCCCAAATGGGAGGCCGATCAGCCAGACGAAGGGCCACCAGTCCGCCGGCTTCTCGATGTTCAGATAAACCAGCATGAACTTTTTGAAGGTCACGGCTACTCCCTCCCTTAAGACCGGTTCCGCTACGCACCCGGTAACGCAAACCAATCTGCTTTCTTGATAGTAAACTATTTATAATATTCTGTCAATGCTTTTGACATAACCTATAAATTTGATTAACATCTAATAATTGGGGGTGTAGTACAATGGCAGTATAGAGGTCTCCAAAACCTTTGATCAAGGTTCGAATCCTTGCACCCCCGCCAGTAATAATTTTAAATGAAGAATTATGAGCATTAAAGAACAATCGGGCGCTGAAACAAACGCTCTGGCAACTGACAAAGAAAGGACATTCAAAGAACAGGAAGCTGTTATGACAAAGATTTATAAAGATGGTTTTCCTGCTTACGTCGAAAGTTTGGGTATTTCTGTTGACCCTAGAGAATATCAGGATAACATATATACGGCAGGAAGCGGGATCCTTCTATCGGAAAAGGAATTTGATGACATGATAGAAGAAGTAAAAAGAAACCATAACGTGGAGGAATTAAAAAATTCCGGCCTCTGTTTTATGTGCATGGACGAAAGGACAAAAGCAGAACCGGGGGTCTTTACCAGCCACGAAGGATGCGGAGCTGTAGGAATCTGGGTGGGAACACCAGAAGGAGCAGCCTATTGTGAAAAAAATAGCCTTGATCCAAATGATGTTGATGCGGTGGCCAAACATTGGTCAAAAGCACGGGCCGAAAAACTTGGCATGAAATATAAACATTTGGAAGTTGATAAACCCGACTATCATTATGGGCGGGCATTTTATTACCTTGTGATAAATCAATTTAACTACAAAGCGCTTAAGGGACTTCCGCCTGGTTTTACGGTAAGCAGAAAATCCTTTCATTCTCGTAGCAGTCGGAAGCAACAAAGAAGAAGTTGATGTGTTAAAAGAAGAATTAAAACAAGTGAACCATGGATTTGGAGACAAGGTAAAAATCGATGGCTTTGTAAAACCTGCAGCTACTAATGCACAAGAAC
>JAIFWS010000017.1 GCA_019658985.1 Candidatus Parcubacteria bacterium | reverse complement strand
CCAGGTTTTTTGAAACAGGATATTCTCCTTTTTTAATTTTAATATTCTCTTTCTTCCAGACCGGCTGCAGGTGCAACGGATAAAAAAATGGCCGCGTTTCAATGCCTTTTTCTGCCATTTTTTTTGCAAAAGAATCCGCCGTAAAACCCGTTGATTTATCAAGCACCAATCCGTACATCCAATATACATTTTTTGCCCATTCTTTTTCAGCGGGAAGCTGCAGTCCCGGAATATCTTTTAATCGCTTAGTATATTCGGCGGCATTCTTCCGTTTCATCGCAACCAATATCTTGGCATTTTTAACTTGCGCTACTCCTACCGCCGCCTGCAGCGCTGTCAGCCGGTAATTGCGCGCAAATTCTTCGTGCATAAACCGCCGTTTTTTAATAAACGCCAAATTCCGCAACGTCCGGCAGCGCTCTTCCAATTTTTTGTTGCTGGTAAGCACCATCCCCCCCTCTCCCGTATTGATAATTTTATTGGAATAAAAACTGAAGCAGGAAATATCGCCAAAGCTCCCGCATTTTTTCCCTTTGTATTCCGCGCCATGGGCTTCAGCCGCGTCTTCAATGACCCGCAATTTATATTTCTTGGCGAGCTTCATAATGGCGCCCATATCAGAAGGATGCCCGTACATGTGCACCACCAAAATAGCTTTGGTATGTTTGGTAATTTTTTCTTCTATTTTAGAAACGTCCATATTCCAGGTTTCCGGTTCGGCGTCCACAAACACCGGCAAACCTCCGTAATTTACCACCGCCAGCGCGCAACTCATAATCGTAAAATCGGGCATGATGACTTCATCCCCCTTCTTAATGCCAATTGCCCCCATGGCAATCTCCAAAGCCGACGTTCCGCTGGAGACGGCGATACCGAATCTGGTACCGATAAAACGACTGAAGCTTTTTTCAAATTCTTTTACAAAAGGACCCTCGGAAGAAATCCAACCAGAATCAATGGATTTAATAAGATTTTCCTTCTCTCCGCTCACGTAAATAGGCTTGCTGACCGGTATCATAATGCTATATTTTATCTTATTTCGCCGTTTTTGCAAACTTGACAAATATTAATCTTTCTATTAGAAAGCATCTGGCGTACCCACCAGATCTAGTCTCTGACAAAGGAGCGTATCTTGAGACGATCCATCGAACAGCACATCCAGAGCTACTACCCCCGCCAGTACCACTGCGTCATTAATGGGGGGAAGCTGATCGACGATTGGGCGAACGTGGCTGACCACTGCTTCACCCAAGCCGTAGCAGTCGAAGTCCTCGGAGAAGCACTCGGCCTTCCCCCCGACAACACGACGATGCTGACCCGGGTGGCGGCCTGCCATGACTGGGCCAAGCGTCTGGAAAGAAAACCTGAAGATTTCAGCGATGGAGAAAAAGAGGAAGCCCAGAAACTTTTCCAGGCGACCCACACGCCCCAACTCCTTATCGAAGCTCTCAGTCCAGCGTTCCTGGTTCGGGCAACCACGGGGAAAGCGACGTTCCTGGAATTGCTCCAATTCCTCCTGGACGACATGACCATGGGCGAGAAGATCGTGCCCGTGGACGATCGGGTGCAAGAAGTGCGGGCGCGAAACCCCAATCCGGCGCCCGAGGTTGAGCAGCAACTGGGCCGACCCTTCTGGGATGTCGAACTGGAAGTAGCCCATCGGGTTGAAAGCATGGTGCAGAGTATCTTGGGCGCCCGCTACATCGCCTACGACAGCATCGCACAGCTCATCAACCACGGAATCGACCAGCGATTCCCTAACTAACAACAAGCCCGTGCTGACGAGAGTCGGCGCGGGCGTTTTTTTACACAATTTTAGCCAATGCCTCTTTTACTACCGCCACCCACTCCCTGCCATATTTTTCAGAAGTAAAACGCGGTAGCTGCAAATAACCCTTTTCAATCATTGTTTTGCGCAGCGGTTCATTGGTCCACACTTGGTGGATTTTTTCGGCCATATCCTCGGAATTAAACGGATCAAATAATACGCCGGCGCCGCCCAGTTGTTCAGGCATGGAAAACAAATCAGAGCAAAGCACCGGAACGCCCAGCACCATAGCTTCGAGCGGAGGAATATTGGTCGGGCCAATTAATGTCGGATACACCAAGGCCGTAGATTTTTTGTACAAAGCGACTAATTCTTCATCGGTAACATATCCGAGCGCATGCACTTGGCCGGCAATTCCCAATTTTTCAGCCAAACCCATCACCTGCTGATAATTTTTGTTATTAGCGCCGGGATTGCCTGCTAACACCAAATGGACTTCCTGCCCGTATTTTTTTTGGACAATGTTGATTGATTCGATTAATCGTACATGATTTTTATGGAACCAAAATTGCGCCGGATAAAAAATGAATTTTTCGGGAAGGTTATATTTCCCCAGCAATACCTGAATCCCGGCCTGATCCATATCTTTGTAGGTATATAAATAACCGGGAGGAATCAAATAGATCGCCCGGATTTTATCCTCGGGGATATGATAAAAACGATTCAAGTCTTTTGTTCCCTGGGAAGATTCCGTCACGCTCAAAACCGATTTTTGGGCGGACAGGGCATACACCATATCCCTTTTTATCCGGGTTTTGACATCATATTCAGGGAAGCCCGGATAGTATTTATGCATAATATCCGGAATGGTAACGATATAGGGGATATTGTGCTCGAATCCAAAAAGGATCGGGAACGGCAAAATTAATAAATCCAAAGAAAGCTTGCCCAGCGCCTCTTTATTTTTTTTATTAATAACGAATACCGGTTTTCGCAGTAGCCAATTGATGATAAATTCTATTTTACCGAAGAGATTTCCCCCGCTCGCGTCCAGAGAAGTAAAAGCAATATCATTTATGTCAGCCACCTTTAAAAATTCTTTGGGATTTTCCTCTCCAAAATATAAAATATGTAAATTAAAATCTGCGACGCCGGCCAGGGCTTCAGCGATTGTCAGGCTATACTGGAAAATTCCCATCTTACGCGAAACAGGAAATAAAATAGCAATATTCTTTTTCATACTTATATCTTTTTCGCTATTACAAACATATTCCAATTATCTTCCGATACCTTGGAATTTGTATCCATAAAGTTACATGTTTTGGTAATCGCAAAACCGCTGTTTTTTAAAAAGTATTCCAGCTCCCGCAAATACCAAAACCGGACCTTATGGATTTCCGTTGAAGCTTTTTTTATGCTGCCATTTTTTTCTTCAAAAACTTCAAAACGGATATTAACGACGCTTTTTTCGATATCCAATCCCTGGGTGGTCTTGCGCAGGATATTCTTATCACCAACTGTGATTAATTTTTCCTTGTTTTTCGGCCGGCTTTTTAAAACAGCGGGGCCGTACCAGCAATCAAAAAGAAGCAGGCCGCCCTTTTTCACATTAACCGATGTATTCTTGAGCATTTTTTCCATGTCTCCGTTTTCTGCCATATACCCCACCACATTAAACATCGCCATTGCGACGTCAAACTTCTTTTTGATGTTAAAACGGGTAATATCAGATGCTAAAAATTCCATGCTGACTCCCGCTTCTTCGGCCTTCTGTCCGGCGATGGCAATCATTTCTTTGGACTTATCAATTCCCAGAATATTAAAACCTTTTTTGGCCAGTAAAATATCATGCGTGGCGGTCCCGCATCCTAAACTTAAAATCGTTTTAGCTCCCGCTCCGCCGTATTTTTTAATTACTTTTTGCAGAAAATCCACCTCGCCCGAATACTCCTTGTTGGCATAGAATGCGTCGTAGTATTTTGCGTATGTTTTAAAGTTTTCCATAATATGATTTCTGTTTTATCCCAAGAGCAGGCTTAAGCTTTTCTGAAGCAGATGAATTGTTTTGTTTTCCAGGAAAAAATCCGCAAGATAGGTTAACACCCCGTAGGCGGCCACACCGATCACGATAAGAATAAAGAAACCAAAAAAATCAGTCGGGATCGCCCACTTGAGTGAAAAAATAACCGCCACCATGCCGGACGTGGTAACAACCGGGACAATAATCCTTTTTAAAAATTCCACTGTGCTGCAATTAATGGTCCGGATCGCCTGAAAGCTGAATCCCGTGGCCCCCACCAAAGAGCCGGCTAATACCGCCAAAGCAGCTCCCGTTATTCCCCACTCCAGGATAAAAGGGTAGAGCAGGGCAACCATCACAGCAAATCTGACGGAATTCCATTTGGTTTCTATGTGCGGTTTGCCTAGGGCCAAAAATAAGTGATTGGATACCACTTCAATACTCCATACGACGACAGCCAAGCACAGTATCCTCATCGGCCACAAAGATGGCATCCACTTTGCGCCCAAGAAAAGATTTATGAATTCCGGCGCTACGGCGTATATACCGCCGGCCATCGGAAGTAAAATAAAACAAAAAATCTGCAAAATTTTCAAATAAGCGTTTTTCATTTTTTCCATATCTCCCTGCAGTTTTGAATATGCCGGAAAAATAGCCCCGCTTAAAATATCAGACCCGAGGATGCTCGGGATTTTGTAAGAGACTTGGTAAAATCCCAGGGAAGCGACGCCAGCAATTTTCCCGACCAAGAGGCTGTCGATCTGAGTCAGGAAAAACCCGATAATACTTGAACTGAAAATCCATTTTCCGTACCCGAACAGTTCTTTGGCTTTAGCAAAGCTGAATTTAAACCGGGGAAGATAAGGATAAGCAATATACGAAACAATGCAACGGATCGTCATGCCCGCCAAAAGGCCAATCACCAGTGCCCAGACACTCCGCAGCATAACGGCGGCAATAACCGATGCGGTAAAATCGGCGAAGGTTCCGCTGATTTGATAGAAGAAGTATTTATGGAATTGCAGTTCTTTGGAAAAATATACTACCGCGATATTCGTCAGCCCCTGGATCACGATGGCCAGCGCCACCCACTGCAAGATAGAACGGACTTGAGGCGCATTAAAAAATGATGCGATCAGCGGTGAAAATAAAAATAATAATGAAGCCAGCAGCAATCCCCGCGCAGCTTTCACAACCCAGCCAGTATCAAGGTACGGGCCGATATCTTCTTTTTTCTGGATGAGCGCGTGTTCAAAGCCGCTTTGGGAAAAAGTATCCAATAATGACATGGCCAATACTGTAATCCCAAAGAGGCCGAAATCACTCGGGGCCAAGAGCCGCGCCAGTACAATGGTTTTTCCCAGCCGCAAACCCTGGTCCGCAATACGGAAAGCAAACAGCCAAAAAGTTCCCTTGGCGGTTTTATTGGACAGATTCTGGCCCGGGGAAATTATTTTTTTAATGGCCTGCTTGGCCTTGGAAAAATCCATATGCTATGTAATTTTTAGAAACCCCGTTTTTAACCTATAAGCCAGTGATTGCATCGCATACCGGTAGGGCATAAAAGAATAGGCAAAAGTAATCCACGCGAATAAAACTGCTTTGGCGTATCCGGGATAATCCCGGCGGTACTTTTTAATCAAGGCCAAAGTTACAGATAACTGCCGTTTCCTCTTAAACCGGTTTGCGGCGTAACCGGAATTATGCTTGGCATGCCCGGTATAAGTTACAAGAAATTCCGGAATATTATATATTTTAGCAAACCGGCCCATGGCCAGCCACAAATTCCAATCTTCCAGGCCGTCAAATGAAGGCTCATATCCGCCGGCGGCCATCACTAATTCTTTTTTCAAAAGCACTGATACGTGGACGAACCCATTCATAATTAACAGATTCTTTCTGATATCTTCGTCTGATCGGGGCATCAAATACCGCGCGATTTCCCTGCCCTCATCATCCGCTACAATTGCGCCGCCGCCCACCATTCCATATTCAGGATGTGTTTCTAAAAAATCCACCTGTTTTGATAATTTTTCATTGTCATGCCAATAATCGTGGTCATCGAGCCGGGCGATATACTTGCCCTTCGCAACCGCGAGGCCGCGGTTTAATGTCGCCACCAACCCCACATTCTTTTCATTTCTCAACGCGACAATCCGGGAATCGCGGCTGACTAAATCCAGGATGGCCTTATGGCTGCCGTCTTGCGAGGCGTCATCAATGGCGATAATTTCAATAGCGCCGTATGTCTGGCTTTGAATGCTCGCAATAGCCCGCGCCAGATACTTTTGGCGGTTGTGAATCGGGACGATAACTGAAACCAAAGGGGTGTTTATCATAATTGGCTGAATATTTCACGCTCTAAAAATGCTTCCAGCTTATCAATATGCTCTTTTGAATCCATGCCGGCGGGAATCAAAACACGGTAGATTTTTAGTTTCCCAAAAGCAGAAGCGACTATCTGGCGGGTTTCTTCAATATACTTTCCAAAATCCATAACGCCAAAAAGCGACAACGCATGGCAGGCAGGCAATGTTTCGAACCATTCGCTTTGCAGTATCCCTAATATTTCTGACGGCGCCGAGTGAGCATCAATTTTTTGGGCGGTAAATTCACTGCCATTATATTTATTCAGAAAAACCGCGTATTCAAGTGGCGCCCGGGTTCCCATTTTCCCTTTGCCAATCAAAGTATTGGCGGGAACTTTCACGTATTCCCCTCCCTGCAGGAACTCATATCCAATCAATGCAGCCGCTTTCCTGGCAAAAGCCTTTAAGGATAATCTCCTGACCATAGCTACTAGAAACTTTTCATAAAAAGCACGCTGGATTTTTCCGGCTGCCGCGGTTTTTTTTAATTCCGGAAAAAAATTGAAATGATAACGGTAAATGGAAAAATCCGCCGGGAACGAGCGCATCAGGCCGTCTTTATCAACCATCAGGTAATCATCTCCGAAAATCTGTATATGCTCTTTATTGCGCAAACGGGAAACCAATAATGTTTTGCCGACATTAGGAGGAGCAGGGAAAATAATACCCTTATTTTTATAACTGATCCCGGCGCCATGGATGAATGTCGTATCTTTTCTTAAAGCAATGTATTGCAGTAAAGTATTAAGGCAAAGAGCGGGTTCTTCCAAATAAACAGACATCAGGCCGCCCTTTACCGTAATTGCATATTTTTTTTCTTTATCGCATACCCCGCTTTCAAATCCAAATAAGGAATTATGGATATTTAAAGCATCCGGCGGCAGCTGGAATTTTTTAAAATCAAAGATGGCAACATCGGGCGGTTCTGGCAGGGCGTCAACCTTAAAAGTCCGGATGTGGTACTCGTATTCCTTCAGAATCCGGGGATTGCCAGTTTCAATGACGATACTGACCAGGTTATGGATATTATAAAAGTTTTTCATGGAAAAATTTTAAAGCTGCAAAGGCTATGCCATATGCCATGGCGCCAAGACTGGTTAACAGGAAAACATGCAGATCATAATGATCCGCGAACATAACCACGGCAACCATGGCAATGCTTGCCAGAAAAGAAATTACCAGATACCTGACCAGCATGCTATTAAACGGCTTAATTGGCGTGTGATATATCGAGAATGTAATAAGCAGGCACAGTGAAACAGCGGAGGAAATAATTGTGGCGAAGGCAGCACCATAAAAACCGAATAGCGGAATACAGGGGGCATTCAGCACAATATTGATGGCGGTTGCCGCCAGCATGGCAAAAAAATTCCTTTTTTGCTGGCCGGCAATGATAAGCATAATGCTGTAGGGATAACAAAGGAGAGTCAGGCCGGTGACCACGATTAGCATTTTAAACGCCAATACCGAGGGCATGTAATTTGCCTCACCGTACAAAAAAGGAATAATCCTGCCAGCCAGCACCCACCCGCCAGCCATCAGCGGCAGCGAAACTGCGATCATGATTTGGGCATAATAATCCCAGCTTTGCTGAAGTTTTCCGCCTCCCTCTTTAAATAATCTGCTCAGCAGCGGATAAAAACTCCGGGAAACCAGGCCGGCAGAAAAAAGAATGATGGCGAAAATAATCCGGCTGGCTGCGTTAAACCAGCCCACTTCCGATGAATTGCCGAAAAACCCGATCATCGCGGAATCGATATTGATGAATATCCATGTACCGGTAAAACCGAATGTCAGCGGCCAGGCAGCAGACAGTAATCTTTTCCAAGTAGTAATATTGATATCCAGGCGCAACGGATAGACGAAAAAATGGAAATAAGCCACCACCATGGCCAATACAATCAGACTGGCGAGAAAATATGAATAGCCAAAATACAAAGGGGACGGCGCGGTCCATAAAATAAAAAAACCGAAGATAACAGTGAGCGCGGTCTGGATTATTTTAGCCAGCGCTTCGTATTCCATTTTCTGGCGGGCCCTGATAAACGGGTATACGATCGTAAAAAAACCGTCGGTGAAAATGAAAACTGCTAATATCCAAATAATTTTCTGGATGGCGATACTTGGCGAAATAAAAAAAGAACCGGCCAAGGTCAATAAAAATACTCCGATACTCAATATTAGCTTCAAAGCGATAACCGCCGGATACTCTTTCTCATGCTCCCGGCCCATGGAAAATTCCCGGACAATCAGTACGGAAAGCCCTAAATCGCTGAAGATCGCAAAAAGTGAGACGAAAGAAAGCGCGAAGGAAAATTCACCGTACCCCCCTGCTCCCAAAATCCTGGCGGCATATATCACCAAAAAAAACCGAAGCAGGCTCGTAATAATTTCAGATAGAGCTAGCCAGAATGTATTTTTAAGGACGGTCTGCCGGATCCCGATATTCCGAAAAAAAAATTTTCTGATATCAATTGCCATTTTTTATTTTTTTTGGTTTCCGGGGCGAAGGGCCGGCGTATTCCAAAATAAGATCAATTGCCTTACTACTGGCATACTTTTTCAATAAGCGGGCATTGGGCACGACGCAGTGTCCCCCGATCGGCCCGGTTGGGGCAAATAACACCGGCCGGATCACGTTTTTCTTCCCCAGCTTATTATATCCCTCGTTATACGTAATATTAAAATCCGTGACAGCCTGGCCAAAATCGACACCAAACTTCTTGCACATTTTTGCCATCTCCCCATGCCAGGCAATCGCCAAACCATAATAAGTGGTGTCTAATATTTTAGCCAGTTCAGTAGTAGCCGAAGGAAAAAATACTTTTGTTTTAATCCCCAAGCTCTTCAAATGTTTTTCTGCAGTTACAGCGGCTTCTTTATCATCAGCGCCGATATATTTTACAAATGTCTTGATGCCTTTATGCAAATACGGATGCACTCCCCGCACCGGGCTGTGCACCGCCATGCCTCCGATTTTTTTCAACGTTCCCGGAACTACCGTTGAGTGCACAATCACCAACCGTGGCTTTATCTGGTTTATCTCTTTTTTGACAATACTCACAAACTTATCAGTAAATGGAATACAGACATGCAAAACGTCGACTCCGGCAAAGCCGTCATCACGGGTTAAATCTTTGATCTTTGCTTTTTTGTAGGCAACCGTAGGATAAAAACTGGCAATTGCTTTGCCAATTTCCCCGTACCCCAGAATGCCGACTGTGCCCTTTTCTTTTTCCATTACGTGGTCTTAATTACGTTTTTTAGCAACCACGATGAACTTTGCACCTTGCCGCCGCCCACCCCATTAACAATTGTAATGTTAAAATCCTGGCAGGCCTTTTTTTCTTCTTCGGGAAGATTGCTCACATCCCGGTCGCCTCCCTTGGCAAAATATAATTCGCCCGGATACAGCGCCGCTACCGCCCTCAGGCTCTGAGCTACCGTCTTGTCTTGGTCAACCGACAAGAAAACCTCATCAACGTGTTTAATATCTTTTACAATGTTTACGCGCTCTTCGGCCGGCATAAAAGGAACCGACCCCTTAATCTTCACCTGCGCATCATTATTGACGATCACCACAAGCACGTCCCCCAGTTTTTTGGCCTCTTTAATTAAATTAAGATGGCCCACATGGATTGGGTTAAAATACCCCGACGTTATGATCACCTTTTTTGCCATAAAACAACGTATTTTATTGCTTTTTGTATTATTTGTTTATATCATGAACCTATATGAAAAACAATGTTTTCCCGAACAAATTTTATTGGGCATATTTAGCCGGATTCTTCACTATCTTAGCCCTGCCAATCCTCGTTATTCCGCCCTATTTTTTCCCGCCGGACTGGGGCAAGGCCATCGTTTTCCGCTCCATTTGTGCCTTATTGCTGCTATTGTTCACCTGGCAGTTTTTTTATCAGCGGCAGGAGCTCAATCTGTCAGGCCTGAAGAAAAATAAGATTATTTGGGCGCTCGGCGCGCTCCTTTCGGTTTTTGTCGCTTCAACGATTTTCTCCATCGATCCGTATTTTTCCCTCTGGGGCAATCCGCACCGGGGAGGAGGCCTGGTCACGCTGGCCTGCTATTTTATTTTTGCCGTCTTGGCATTTATCATTATTAAAAAAGAAGACTGGCAGAAAGTCTGGGATTTTTCTATTATCGTGGGCGCGACCACTTCTTTAATAGCCGTCATCCAATACTATGGCTTGTTTTCACGCGTATTTGTACCTGGCGCCAGGCCCGCTTCGACCATGGGAAACCCTATCCTGTTGGCAATCTATCTATTATTGTTGTTATTCCTTACTATTTCATTCGCCATTAAAGCAAATGTACGCTGGAAAAAAATAGGCTACATCGGCGCTTCGGTGTTATTTCTCTACGCTATTTTACTGACCGGATCGCGCGCGGCTTACTTGGGAACCCTCGTGGGATTCGTGTATTTTTTCATTTTTTACCCTGTCCATAAAGAATTTTCACGGCCTAAGATATTAAAAAGGATCAATATCGCCAAGCTGGCGATTGCGGGATTGATCGCATTAGTCCTGCTGGTCGTTTTATATGTAAACATGGCCGGCCAGTATCCGGCGGTGTTGCAAAAAAATAAACTCTTCAATTCCATTGCACCGCGCCTGCTGATAAAAAATTTCCTATCGGACTCCCGCTTTGCCGCCCTGCCGATTGAATTTAACATGGTAAAAGCCCGGCCAATATTGGGATATGGACTGGAAAATTTCCCCGTCGGATTTGATAAATACTATGACCCCGCCAACTCTTCATTATTGGGAATTGTGGGATGGTGGGACCGTGCCCACAACATCATCATTGAAACCGCCAGCGATGCCGGGATTCTGGGCCTGGCCGCCTACTTTGGCCTGTTTGTCGTTTTATTTTGGCAGATATACAAAGCGCGCAACGCTTCTGAATCGCCGGAAATATTCCGTGAATTTATCGTTTTACATGCGATTGGAGCCACGCTCATCAGCTATCTTGTCGCCAATCTTTTCAGTTTTGATTCATTCGGCAGTTACCTGATCTTTTTCCTATTAGCCGGCTATTTAATGCATCTTGTCCTCGTTCGCCAAGCAGCCTCCCAGGAAATGGCGCAGGACAACAGGCAATTTAAGGCCCTGAGCGGACAAAAACGCTGGCTGGCGCCTGCGAGCGTCGCGATTCTTACCTGCGCCATAGCGATCTTTTTATGGCAATACAACATTATGCCGTTTTCCGCCAATGCGAAAATAAATATTGCACGCAATTTGGCACAAGCAAAACAATGTGACCAAGCCTTTGCGCTCATGGATAACGTTTTAGCGGGACATACGCTGGCGGATTCTTTCGCGCGGCTCGAATACGGAGAATTTACCAAAACTTGCGCCAATTGGTATCCAGATAACAACTTGGCATATCTGAAAAAAGGAATCCCGGCCATCGAAGAAGCCGCTAAAATACAACCGCTCTATACCCGTTACTGGATTTATTTGGGAAGCGCCCAAACCGCCTTGGCCACCGCCGAGCAGGACGCAACCGCAAAAAATGCCTTGCTTGCCAAAGCCAATGAATATTTTGACCGCGCGGCAGAACTTGCCCCAAAGCATCCGGAAGTAATTACCGGAAGGGCCTACACCCAAATGATCGCCGGCAATTACAAGCAAGCAGAAGAATATTCACGCCAATGCATGGCACTAAATAACACCCTTGGCGATTGCTACTGGTATTTAGCGCTTGCCCAAATCTACCAAAAAAACACCAAGGATGCGCAGGTAAATATCGACATCGCTAAAAAATCATACGACATCAATTCCCGGGCAAGCCTGCAGCAGCTAGCCAACGCTTACGGTTCTATCAAAGACTGGCAGAGCATGATTTCAATTTACAAAAAATTAATCGACTTTGATCCGAAAATTTCGCAATATCATTCTTCGCTCGCTTTCTTCTATCGTGAAGCCGGTGACTACATTAAAGCCCGGCAGGAAGCCATGATAGTCCTGCAGCTTTCACCAGAATCAAAAGCCAACGTCGAAGCGTTCCTGGCCACTCTCCCTCGGTAAATAAGATTCCCGTAAACCAATACCAGTATGCGTCAGACGTCCAACGGCCGACGCATTGCTGACTATGGCAAGGGATCTTCTTGAAACAAAGAAGTATTCCCTCTTTGCTGACGGATTATAGAAATGGCATCAAGACATTCTTTTTTAAAATTTTCGCTACTACCATAAACATCTAATACATCCTTCGATTCTTTTTCGGATACAATATCAAATTTGCCAGAATCATATTCCCTATCACTTGCCCATACCAAGTGGCTTTTTTTCATTGGTATCTCATGAATAGAATAATTCATATTTACGTAAGGATAAATTTTTAAAGAGTATTGCTCATCATTTATTAAACAAGATTTGAATCTACCCTGAAAAAGAGATCCGCTACGATTATGTATTTCGTTGAAATATTTAGTATAACCGCCCAGGAGTCGCTTATAAAACTCTGATATTCCCCCATCTACTTCTTGCTTTACAATAAAATGGAAATGATTTGGATTAAAACAGTAACAAACAATCGAAATCAAAGGTTTTTCTTCCGTCAGACGTCCAACGTCCGACGAGTGTCTGATTGCTATCTCTTTAATTCCGCCTATTGGATTAACTGTATTAAATGCTTTTACACTTAACATAAAGCGATAAAGATCTCGCATATCCATAAAAATATCTCTTTTATCAACGCCTCTATTATAAATATGATAATATCTTCCTGTTACAAGGGGATCTTTTCTCATACTAATCATGTTAGCACAATTTAAATGTCAGACGTCCAACGTCCGACATGTGTATTATTTGAGACGTCGGTCAGATGGTCTTAGAAAGTATACAAGCTAGCCAGTCAGTAATAGAAGTTAACCAAAAACCAAAAAGCCCCT
>JAIFWS010000057.1 GCA_019658985.1 Candidatus Parcubacteria bacterium | reverse complement strand
TCAACAATCCAATCCATTAATTTCTGGTCAAAATCATCCCCGCCCAAGTGCGTGTCCCCTCCAGTGGCTTTCACTTCAATCGTATCGGCGCCAACGTCTAGGATAGAAATATCAAACGTTCCGCCACCAAAATCGTAGACGATAATTTTCTCATCTTTCTTTTTATTCAATCCGTAGGCCAAAGCGGCGGCGGTCGGTTCGTTGATAACGCGCCTAACATTAAAACCGGCAATCTCTCCCGCAATTTTAGTAGCCTTCCTTTGGGAATCATCAAAATAGGCCGGGCAGGTAATAATGGCTTCGGTAATGGTTTCCCCGAGCTTGGCTTCGGCGTCCGCTTTCAACTTTTGCAAAATCATCGCGGAAATCTCGGCGGGATTGTACCACTTGTCCCCCATCCTTACATCCACGCCGCCATCAGCCGATTCTTTAATTTGATAGGGTAAATTCTTTTTATCGCGCTGGACTTCGGCATCAGAAAATTTCCGGCCGATCAACCGTTTAACCGAAAAGATTGTATTTTCGTGGTTAGTGATAGCCTGACGTTTTGCCAAAACCCCGACAACCCGCTCGCTGGTTTTCGTCATAGCGACGATCGACGGCGTTGTTCTGGCGCCCTCTTTGTTTTCAAGGATCCGGGGTTCTCCGTCAATGACCACCGCCATGGCGGAGTTGGTTGTGCCTAAATCAATTCCTAATATCTTTGACATATTTTTATCTTAAATTAATTTGTATGTATTTTAGATTAATAATCCCTTCACTAAATTAATCGGCTTGGCGCCGGCGATGTGCATCGGTTCGCGGATGTCCAATTCTTTCACTACTTGCGATGGCGTCCTGAAGGATATGCTCATCACGCCAATCACCTCATTGGTTTCCATGTCGATTACCGGGCATCCGGAATTTCCCGGATTGGAAATCGCATCAATAATAAACCAATTGCGTTTGCGTTCTAGATCCGATCCGTCCCGTTTTATATTGCTGACCATGCCTTTATTGGCCACCAGCGTTATTCCAAACCCATCATTAATTAATTGGGCGGCATATGGGAAACCGATAAAGTAAACTCCCTGCCCGACTTCAACTTGCTCGGAATCGCTCAAAGCTAAATTCAAGTCTCCTAAACTTCCCGGCTTTTGGTCTTTAAACTCAAATACGGCTAAATCATTTTTGATGTCCCTTTTATCCGGCAGCAATCCGATCGGCATCCAGGTGTACCGGTCCAAGTCTTTTCCCATCTCCTCAGTTAAAACATTAGCCTTTAAATTTTTGATTTGCTCTTCCGAAAGATTATTCAGAAGATGCGCGCAGGTGATGATTTTATCATGGGAAATAAACCCGCTTCCTAAAATGGTGATTTGATTAGGGGCTGGTTCGAAACCGATTGCCACGATTGACCGGCGCACCTCTTTTATTTTTTCTTGTAGATTCATAATTATGAGCAAGGAAGGAATATGAAATCGCAATTTATTATTCCGACCGCGCGATTAATTATATAAATTGCGGTAGCGATTTATATAGTTTTACTCGTTAATTTGTGTTTCTAGATATTGGTTGACTGTTTCTTCTATCTGGTCATCATCTTCAAGCATATCGGTTACCGCCGTACTGTCTATCGAATTACTTTTCCTGACCTTATCTTCCAATCTTTCTTTTGACGGTTCATAACGTTCGTAAATATGATATATTTCTTTCTTCCCGCCAATCTGTATATTAATGACGCCTTTTTTCTTCCGGTTATCAATAGTCTGGACTATTTTCGCCTCCGCCCCTTTCCTTACCCCCAAAAGAAATGCCAAAAGAGGATCTACGAGGTTTTTAATAATATAATCGATCGGTATCCAGAAATTCATATTAGCTTGTTAATGTTATTCTTCGATTTCGCTCAGAATCTTCGGTTACTTTGTAACCTTGACTTTTGCGGGACGGAACACCTTCCCGCCTACTTTATACCCCTTCTGCAGCTCCTCTGCGATGGTTCCTGCGTCACCACCTTCGGCTTCGCCTACGGCCTCCATGAAATTCGGATCAAACTTCTGCCCCACTGTTTCTATTTCCTCAATGCCCTCTTTTTTTAAAAAATCCTTGATCTGGTTTGTGATTTGCATAAATCCCATAGACCAGGAATCTTTTTGGAAAGCTTCCGGCATGGATTTTGTCGCCAAATCAATACTATCCAATACTGGCAGAATGCTATATAACATTCCTTGCCTGGCGTATCCGGCCAGTAAACTGGCGCGCTCCACTTCATCTTTCTTATAGTTTAAAAAATCAGCACGTTCGCGTTTCCAATTATTCAAGTATTCTTCAGCCTGTTTTTTAGCGACTTCAAGCTCACTTTCTTGATTTGGTTTTTTTATATCTTCTTCCATATTGACTATTTTAATGAAATATATACAATTATCTCAGTGTTTCCTTTACCCGCACCCGAGGCAGAGGATCAAAACCATGAAAAAGTTCATGGTCCGGCAGGAAGGTGCGAAATGACCGCTACCGGCACCACGTGTCGGCAGCACAACCCGTAAACGGTAACCCAAAGAAAGGGGGTCAGGATGCCCAGGCATCCCACCGGGTTCAGCTAGCCCTCAATGAAGAGGGGGAGCCACAAGCGACCGCGACTGCCACCCGCGATCGCTTCTTTTTTTACAAATTTTCAAGTTCTTCCATTAACTGCGATAACAAACTGATATTCTTGTCGTAACTGCTCCGTCCTGACCCGATAATCTTCAATATTTCGTAGGTGTTATCCTTATCGTGCAATTTGGCATCATTCAAAGTGTCCGCTATTTCCGTTAAAGACTTTATTAATGACTGAGCAATCTGCAATTCTTTTTCAATCTTCTGCCGGGCAATTTCGATTTCCCTTGAAATAAAATCTGGAGCTTCCTGCCTCGTAATTACGATATCAACGAAATACCGGTAACCTTTGTCGGTCGGGATTCTCCCTGCTGAAGTGTGAGGCTGGATTACATATCCTTGCTCGGTTAATTCCTGCAGATCATTGCGGATCGTCGCTCCTGATACACTCAGATTGGATTTCTTTTTTAAGAGACCGGAACTTATGGGCTCTGATGCGTCCAGGTATTCCTCGATGAGTAAATTTAAAATT
>JAIFWS010000016.1 GCA_019658985.1 Candidatus Parcubacteria bacterium | reverse complement strand
GGGGAGGAAATGGCCGGGCTGATTACTTCAATTTTATAGACGTCGGGCTTATCCATCACGCTCAAAAACTGACGGGCATAGGCCGACAAGCTCTCCACGTACCTTCGCTGTCCTTCCGCGTATAGCGTATCAAAAGCCAGTGATGATTTCCCTGAACCCGAAAGCCCGGTCACCACCACCAGTTTATTTTTAGGAATATCCAAGCTGATATTCTTTAAATTGTGCACCCGCGTGCCGCGGATTGAAATGACATCTTTCTTCATCGTGGTGTGCATTATACATCTTTCCCCACGACATTTCAATAAATCACCTCACTACTTAAAATAAAGAGCCTGACTTATCAAAGCCAGGCTGTTCGACGCTAGTATCATCTCTCTTCTCTGCTTGCTTGAGCGCACGTATAGAGAGCGCAGCCAAGTAGGAAGACGGAGCAGAGGAAGAAGAGGAACATAAGAGCCGCGACCCCCATCATCCCCGACTGTTTTTTTGGAGTCACCTGCAGGAGATCAGCTTTTTTCTCCAAGCCGTAAACACAGTAATTCCCTTTCCATTGTTGGGGAATTTCTATGTGTTTACTCGCGTAGCGTGTTACTCCATTTTTGTCCGGGTGAGATGACCAGGCTTCCAGGATCACGTAATCCCGGCTCTGGGCGACGCCATACGACAGGACTCCTCCTTCCCATTCGGAGACGTGGTCGAACGCCTCCTCGACTGCCAGAGTAGTAGGAGCGGTCACTTTGGACCGGCCCACCACGCGGCCCTTGAACTTCGGAAGCTCGATCACGAATTCATCGGGAGGGGGTGAGTGGCTAGCTTCCCACAGAGCTGCACAGCAGGCCAACAGACTCACTTGGGTCATGCATGCCATTACAGCGATGGCCAGATAGTTACCCCCAGAGACAGTCTGCTTTGGCATCTTTCTCCTCGTGGCTAGGTGTCTCAAACAAAACCTAGGCGAATTATACATAAAAGAAAAGAATTTACAATGTTAACCAAAAAACACCCTTTCGGGTGCGCTTTGGTGGTCTGGCTTCCTATACTAAGATTTCTAAAAAAATCCAAGTGGGTGCTCTCATGTCCACGGCACGCCGGGACGAATATTGAGCTCCCTAAAAAAATGATAATATAGAATCTTTTTTGGAACCTCAGACCTACTTATATTTTATCACCCAAAAAAAACGTGTCAACCTGAACCTGTGGAAAAATCATGAATTATTTTGGATTATAGGCCTAATTCCCTCACAAGTTGCTTAATTAACGAAACCACTACCGGAGGCGGCATCAAGCTATTAGAAAGAGTTCCCTCGTCGTCAGGAAGTTCCCAAGCCTTCTCTTTCGTCTCAACTTTTCCAGTTGCCTCATCAACAGTATAATAGTATTCCGGAGTCACTTCATAGTCGTTGGCAAATTCCGGGGTTTTATCAACCGGGATGGAGTTTCTCAGCAATACTCTCGAAAGCCCATGCATGCTATAAATCTGTTTCATAAGCATCTCGTCTTTTTCCAGGCGGGTCCGGATCGGATCAATGCCATGCT
Organism: Candidatus Parcubacteria bacterium; assembly: GCA_019658985.1. GTDB lineage: Bacteria > Patescibacteriota > Minisyncoccia > Minisyncoccales > Staskawiczbacteraceae > VGLO01. The sequence goes on along the minus strand of JAIFWS010000016.1, from coordinate 12,504 downwards.
CATCCCCTTCCTTTGTCACCATGCGTGCTCCCGTGCATGCCGGGTTATCGCACATCAGGAAAAATTCTTTCTTTTCTTTATCGTACTGCACGTTTTTGGTCGTCAATAATTTCAAACTGCGGGATGTATTGCAGAGCGGGCAGATAACGCGCTGTTTTACGCGCTGGTCGATGATGGTGATCGGCACGTCAATTAAGACGAAGATATCCGGATCATTGCGATAATCAATCAGATTCTTAAAGAACATCGAATAAGACACCTGGTCGATATCCCTCGGGAAGCCATCCAGGAAAATCACTTTCTTTCCTATCCGGGTTATTTCCCGCTCAACTAACGCCAAGATCAATTCCGAAGGCAGTAATACTTTGGTGGATCTGGCCTCCATGGCGCGGATCAAATCGACCGGCGGCACCGGTCCGCGGTATTTCTTTTTCAAAAATTCTTCCAACTCCTGTTTTTTAACCGGATCTTTTAATACTTCATCGAATGAACGGATCATGTCTCCCACCGATACATGCTCAATCTTGTCTTTATCGATGATTTCTTTGAACATTTTAGAGTACGTTCCCTTGCCCGAGCTCTTCTTGCCCAAAAGATATACGATAAAGGTATTGCCATTCTTTAAATACTCCTGCAGTTTTTTTATTTCATCGCCGGCTTTCAACTCAAAATAAGCCTTGCGTTGCGCGGGATCGGTCAAATCGAATTTTTTACCGTCGTCGGTTTTTGTTTTAAACAATGGAAATTCTACATCTTTCATGTGGAGTGATTTATTAATTTATTGCCGAGGATAGCGAGCGGAGAAAACGCGTCGCGACGCGTTTTCTCCCGAGCGTCGCAGGCGACAAAGGGTTTAATACCCTTTATTAGCCGAATATATTATTAGAGTTTCTATACCACAATTCCATCACCTTTACAATTATTCCTCTTTACAAAAAATACGGCCTTTGCCGTATTTTTTACATTAATCTTAAGAAAGATTAATTAGGACATGTGCTTGGAGACCAATTTGGTCATCTCAAACATTGTCACTTCCTTTTTTCCGCCAAAAATTGCCTGGAGCTTTTCGTCGGCAAGGATATTCCTCTTATTCTTTGGGTTTTGCATATTTCCCTTCTTGATATATTCCCAAAGCTTTTTTACTACTTGGCCCCGTGCCATTGGTCCCTTTCCCACTACTGCCTGTAATTCGGCAGAAAGTGTATATGGCTTCATTAGGGCTGGATTTGCAGTTCTTACCATTCTATAAATAAATTTGAAACCGAGATTTCAAATTAAGCTTAATATTATTTTTTAACACCCATGATCCTGAACATTTTTGTACCGCATTTTTCGCAAGTACCGGTCATTGCTGCGCGTGGCTTTCCTCCCTTCCCTTTCATAGCCACTTCTTTAGGGTCATTCATCATTCTTTTTGCTTTGCACTTTACGCAATAAGCTTCTGTTGCCATGTTTCTTAGAACGTGGATTTTGAAATTGAAACTGTTAGGTTCCGGATTTCAAGTTCCAGGTTTTATGATGTTAACATCGACCTTGGGTTCTCCTACTTTGAATAGCGAATTGCACAGTCTAAAAGTAATTTCAGGTCTTTGCTCCAAATCTCAGCTGCAAATTTGCAATAATTATTCTGCGGATGCTTTGCATAAGCAGAATAATTCTATCAAATTTTCGCTCTGAGATTTGGAGCAAATACCTTGAAAGCATTTCGCTATTCAAAGTCTCTAATGCCTCCATTCTACCCTATAAAATAGGCTCAGTCAATCTAGAGTCAAGGGTTTTTGGGTTTCACGGCGGGTTTGGCCATCTCTTTGCGGAAAAATTGTATCACATCGACATATCCCAAAATGCAATGCGAACCGTCCCATAAGAACGGAACCCCTAACTGGCTTTGATCCAAACCGCATGTCTGAGCCTTGTCGGATAAAATATTCATATTAGTGCTGTTATTGACCACATCCAGCCGGGTAAACTTCACTTTGCTTTCAACAGCGTTATTTTTAATGAACGTTTCTACCTTGGTGCAGTTGGCGCAATCACTGGCTTCAAACAACAGTATTCCCGGCGGCGCGGTTGTGGTGGTAGTATGCAAAAATCCGCGGGTCCAATCAAATCCCCCGCCATTGAAAGCTACGAGGGCGATTTCCAACAATAAGATACTGACCACAAAAAAGAGGAACCTCTTGTTTTTTCCCAACAGGAGCTTAAAAAATTTATGCAACGTTTTGGGTGTCCGCATTATTCTTGGGCTTGTTAAAATATATAAAAATATATTTTCTTCACTCGTTCGGTGAATAAAATATGAATTTCGCAAAAATAGAAACTATTTCTACTCTTTCATATTTTTCTCACCTTCTCTCGTTCCAAAATAAAAGATATAAATAATTTCCAGGATTCCGAACGTGTTTAATATCAATATCGCTATAAACCAATTGCGCTGACGGGAGCGGGCGGCCTTCCAAAGGGCAAATCCCTTCCAAATCAAATTCCAAATTATCAGGGCGATAAATAAAGCCGAATACGACGGATTATCCAATATAGCCAATAAATTTGAAACTTGCGGATCCATTTCTATAAATTTTAAATTCTATAATTTCAAATTTTGTAAATAATCCGTAATTTTTAAAATTTAAATTTATTTAAAAATTAAAAATTAGAAATTAAGAATTGCGAAGGCAATACCCGGCTACTCCGAAAGCCACCGATACATTTAATGATTCTTTTTCTCCGTGCATGGGAATGTAAATAATTTCATCGGCTTCTTCCAACGCTTTCTTAGAAACGCCTTTCACCTCATGACCGATAATCAACGCCAGCGGAAATTTCGGCTTAAGCTGGGTATATAGAATGCTCTTCTGGGATTGCTCCAGGGCTACTATATGTATTTTCTCCTGTTTCAGCTTTTTAATCAACCTCCAGGTCTGTTTATGATACTCAAAGGGAATTGTTTTTTCGGCACCTAGAGCGGTTTTGGCGATCTTTGGGTTTGGCGGAACTGCCGTAATCCCGCACAAAAATATCTTTTTCACTCCCAAAGCGTCGGCCGTCCGGAAAATCGAACCGACATTCTCCAGGCTCCGGATATTATCGCAAATAACGTAGAAATCCTCCATTATTTTTTCCCTAATATCAAATCCAAGACCCAGCAGCCACGATAATGAGGACCCGGTCCACGGAGATGACCTAAAATTTCAGTATTATTACAACCGGCTTCTTCCAATGCATCCGAAAGAATAGCCAATCTTGGAATATCTAGTTCATAATTCGAAAGTTCCTCATCTCGCGCTGCTTGGGCGATACTAATAACCGCCGGTGTGCGCCAGCCAGGTTCGAACTCAGCTTTTGAAAAAGGATTAAAAACATCGCGAAAAATTACGGCTTGCAATTTTAATTCATCACGATATTTTTCCTCATTAGGATTACTAGCAGGAAGACCACTATCATCCACATCGAGATTAATTGCGCTCCCATAATTCGACAACACATCGGCAATTTCTCCGCTAATACGCCGATTTAGGATTAAATAATCTTCGTCTTTATGCTTATGTCGATATTCATCGGAAAGATGGCAAATAACATCAGCTGCAGAATAATTAAGAGATGGCAACTTCGTAGAGTTCTTGCCTCCTGCAGCCATTTTTTGTGCATTCGAATATTCGCTTGCTAATTCGCTCTCAGTAAGATTTCTATCAATAGATTTCTCAATAATTTTCAGAGCTTCTCTGCTTTCCTCGGGAAGAAGATTCCATGCCCGTCTGCAGCACTCCACCATAAATCTTCTATTTTTTACGGGATCACATCTTTGCTCCGATGTTAACAGAAAAAACATCTCATCGGGAGTCTCGGCAGATTCCCACTCTTCTTCCGGAGTTTTCTCCCCTCGCTCACCTTTTGTCATGATCTTATAATAATTTAAATTTATTGATCACCAGCCCGAAGTCGTATCCCAAAAATTGCGCGGCTTTGCGGCAGAAGACCATGCGCTCGGTGAAAATTTCAAAGTATTCCATGATCGGACAGAAATCAGTGTCTATCTTCAAGGTTAAGGTAATGCGCTTAGTTGCTTTATCGATTTCAATGCTGCTGTCCTGGGTGGCGTAATTTACCCGGTCATGGATATCGGTTTTGAAATGTTCCGGATCGGTAGCCACAACACGGGATTTGTCGACATCGGATTTATCGGCCAAGACCAAAATCGCCGAAACCGGATAGACAAAATTCATTTCATCCTTGTCATGGTTGGAAATGGCCTGCATGACAATGGATAATTCTTTCGGATCCATTGTTGCGGCAAATATCTGGCCGAACAAAATAGCACCAAAGTGGTGGTGCAGTGTGCGGGTCATAAAATTTCCCATATCATGGCAAAAGCCGGCAATACCGGCCAGTTCTGCTTCCCGTTCCGATAAACCAATGGCTTTGGCAATCTGGATCGCGCGCTCGGAAACAATGTTTGCATGGCGGAGGCCATGGTTAGTATATGAGAGGGCCTCCATCGCCTTCTCAGTTTGATCGATAAATTCTAAAACGTGTGGATTCTCTTTGACGTCGTTAAGCGTTATCATATATTTTTTCTATTTCCTTCCAGTTTACCACATTCCACCAGGCCTTTAAATAATCCGGCCGCACATTTTTGTATTGCAAATAGTAGGCATGCTCCCAAACATCATTTCCCATGATTGGCACATGGCCCTCGCTCATAGGATTATCCTGATTAGCGGTAGAAATAATTTCCAAGGCTTCATCTTTATTTTTCACCAGCCAAACCCAGCCGGATCCGAAACGTTTGGCGCCGGCATCGTTAAAAGCCGTTTTGAATTCTTCGAGACTGCCGAACGTTTTTGTGATTTCTTCGGCCAGTTTTCCTGTTGGCTCTCCTCCGCCTTGGGGCGACATGATTTTCCAAAACATCGAGTGATTAAAATGGCCTCCGGCATTATTGCGCACGGCGGCGCGGGCCGGTTCCGGAACTTCATTTAAATTCTGCAATAAATATTCAACGCTTTTATCAGCCAGCTCCGCATATGGCTCAATAGCGGCATTTAAATTGTTCACGTACGCTGCGTGATGCTTGTCATGATGGAGCGTCATGATTTCTTTTGAAATATGCGGCTCCAAAGCGTCGTATGCGTAAGGCAATGGCGGTAGTTCGTGTTTCATAATTATTTCTGTCGTCATTGCGAGCAAAGCGAAGCAATCTAGATTGCCACGGCTGCGGCCTCGCAATGACGAATAACTGAAATTACTTTTTAACCTCTTCTTTTTGAATTAATCTTAACAAATAAAAACTGGCGATGACAATAAAAATAGTGACGATCCCCGCATACATGAGTTTGGCAATGATATCACTACCCAGGCCCGGGAAAAACCAGGTAATAATAGCTTTAATGGCTTCGTTCCAAGCCAAACCTGCTACCAAGCCCATAGCGGCCAGAATATAACCGATTGTCTTGGTCTTAAACTCCAGGGCTAGCATGCTTCTTTCTTCCTTTACCCTCTTCCGCCAGCCTTGATGGCCTTTTTTCAGCTCTGGCTCCTTCTTTACTTCTTCCATCTTTTTACTGCAAATGATGAAATGCCTTATGTAAAAGCATTTTCAGATATTTGCCCTAAATCTCAACTAAAAAATTCGCTATAATTTTGAGCCAGAAGCCTTTGGCTATGGCTCAAAATTCTATCAAATTTTCGTTCTGAGATTTAGGGCAAATCTTCTGAAAGCATTTCGTCATTCACAGTAACCATTATCACACCGAAAGATGGCGGAAACATTAATTTACTCTTAAATCTCGCCTCTCCTGATCTTCTGCCGGATATTTTCCACGACACTGTTAAAATAGTACAAATTATGAAACGTAATCAGCCGCAATGCGGTTATCTCCCCTGCTTTAAGCAAATGGCAGATATAATCTTTCTTGTAGTTTAAACAAACATCGCAAATGCATCCTTTGTCGAGCGGTTCCTGCTTTTTCAAAAATTTCGATTGCTTCAAATTTAATTTTCCCTCGGAAGTGAAAGCGATTCCGCGGCGGGCATAATGCGTGGGAATAGTGCAATCAAACGTATCGACTCCGGCCTTGATAATATTTTCAAGATCATCCAGCTTTCCAATGCCCAATAAATGCCGTGGTTTTTTCTCCGGCAATTCCTTGATGACCCAATGGAGCATTTTTGACATGGTTTTTTTGTCATCGCCGAATTCCCCGCCGATCCCAAACCCGTCAAACGGCAGCGAGCCGATGAATTTGGCAGATTCAATCCTCAAATCTTTATATCTTCCTCCTTGGACGATTCCATACAGCGCCTGTTTTGATTTTTTAGACTCCAGGCAGATTTTTGCCCAGGCATGGGTTTTTTCCAGGGAGTTGCGGGTGTATTCGTAATCGGCCAAAGGGGCGGTGCATTCGTCAAAAGCAAAAATGATATCCGCGCCCAGCTGTTCCTGGATTTTTATGGATTCTTTCGGCCCGATGAATAATTCCCGCCCGTCGATTGGAGACCGGAAAAATACCCCATCCTGCCGGATCTTCAATTTCTTAGGCTGTGACCCGATTTTAATTTCCGCCTGTAAATCCGCGTCGGAACCCATCCGCGTTTTAGGGTTGATCATTTTACCAAGGTTTAAATCATGACCGAACCCCAGTGAAAAAACCTGGAACCCCCCTGAATCGGTCATCAACGGCTTTTTCCAATTCATAAACCCGTGGATGCCGCCGGCTTTTCCGACGATTTTTTCTCCGGGCTTTAAGTGCAGGTGGAAAGTATTGGAAATCAAAATCTGGGATTTGGTTTTTTCCACCTCTTCGCTGGTCAATGTTTTTACCGCTGCCTGCGTTGCCACCGGAACTAAACACGGAGTTTCAATTACTCCGTGCGATGTCTCGATCAATCCCAGCCGGGCATTACTCTTTATGGACTTTTTTGAAATTTTGAAATTAATACTCATGGCTGTAAAATATCGTCGGTTCTCCCGTTAATTGATATGACTATGCTTTTTACCGTCGGGAATTGCTTGAGAGTTTCGGTTATTTGCGAGCGGATCGCGGAAACTTCGCAGGATCCGGCCACATCTTTTTGGAGTTCTTCATTGAAGTCCACCCTCGCCACCCCATTCGTTATTACCAGGCTCTGTACTTTCACTCCCGAATTAATACTGGTGAAGAATTTTGCCTGCTGCTCTACCTCTGTCGGTCCTTTGAGTAATTCATCCAGTGCCGCGCGTGCGATTGACTGGGTTTTAGGAACCTCCCGCTCCACATAGAATTTCACATCGCAAGACGCAAGGGATTCAACCTTGAGGTTGCTAAAATATACCTTGACCTTGGTTTTCGCGGCGGAACTTTTCGCAAGTTTTACCGGTAATGTGAAAGTCTTATCCCGCTCTGCCTCGCCGCTGGCGTTTTCATTATGGAAAACCAAGTGGCCTGTGCCATCGCCGGGGTAATCAAAATAAATCGTCGTCTGGAAAGCCGTTGGCAATTTCATCCAGTCTCCGGTTGCGGTTAAGATTCCCGATCCCAATTCTTTTCCCGTGCTATCGATCAGCTTAACCGTTCCTACTTGGCCCTCAAAACCCGTCCAACCCTGGCCATTAACCGATCCGGTAATGATTACCGGGGATGTGATTGCCTGATCGGGCTGCGGGGAGTCAACGGTAATGCCCGGCGCGTTATTTTCCTCAGGGGCTTTTACCTCGGACTTAGGCAGGAAATAAAAAACGGCTAGGATCAGTATCACCACAGCAGCCAAAACTAATGCTATAATATGCGTTTTTTTCATACTTTCATCCTAATCTAAAGAGGCGAAATGGTCAATTTGACATGATTTGCAATAAAAGCTACCATAAACCCAGACAACAAGTCGTAAATAGTATTAGCTCGGCCCTTCGATTAATCTCAGGGTAAAGAGGATAGTAGAACGGCTTTGACGTCAAAGGTCGTTTTAAATTCTCGATCGCCGGTCACATACGTACAATAGAGGCTGTCTAGAGAACCTCTTTCGATGATATTTTTAAAATTCTCGAGCGAAAATTTGGAAGAATGAGAAGGTTTGCACAATGTGCAAGCCGACGAGTTATTACAGATTTGCAGCCGAGAATTTTAAAAATAGCGCGAATACGGATTCTCTAGACAGCCTCTGAAACAGTATGGAAACCGGTGATGAATAAATGTTCAATAAATTTGATAACAAGGGAGGTGGAGGAAGTTTTGCCCCACGGCCAATGGTAAAAGGAAACTGGAAATGCAGTGACTGTGGTAAAGACATCACAGAATTGCCTTTCGAACCAGCTCCTGACCGGCCAATCTACTGCAAAGACTGCTGGGCAAAAAACAGGCCACCAAGACAGAATAACCGTTACTAAAAAGGTTGTTTGAAAAAAATTCCGCTTCGCGCGGAATTTTTTTTACCATTTTTCTAAAAATATATTGTTGATTAAAAATAAATGTTGTATGATTGAAATATGACAAACGGAAATCACGAAAAAAATAATCCTGCGGAAAAACAAATTAGAAAATTTTTATTCATCAGCTGGGAAAGTTTATCCGGCGACCTGGCCTGGAAAATCCAAAAGGAAGGGCACCAAGTAAAAATCTGGATCAAAGATGAAAAAGACAAAGATGTTTACGAAGGGTTTTTAGAAAGGGTTTCTGACTGGAAAGAGCACGTCGATTGGGCGGACGTGGTAGTCTTTGATGACGTAGGCTTTGGAAAACAGGCTGATGACTTGCGCAAAAAAGGCAAAGCCGTTGTCGGAGGAAGTGAATACACTGACCGGCTCGAGGAAGACCGCGAATTCGGCCAGGCGGAAATGAAACGACTTGGGTTGCTAACACTTCCCTCTTGGGATTTTGACAATTACGACAAAGCCATCCAATTCATCAAAGACAATCCCGGCCGGTATGTCTACAAACCTTCAGGCTTTGTACCAAGCGATTGGAAAGGATTATTATTTATCGCCCGGGAAGAAGATGGGAAGGATTTATGCGAAGCACTGGAGCAAAACAAAAAGATCATTGAGAAAAAAATCAAGCAATTCCAACTGCAAAAATTCGTCTCGGGAGTGGAAGTGGGAATGTCAGCATTTTTCAACGGCGAAAAATTCATCACTCCTATTTTAATTGCCTTTGAACATAAGCGCCTATTCCCCGGCGAACTGGGTCCGATGACCGGCGAAATGGGAACTTCCATGTTCTGGTCCGAACCCAATACCCTCTTCAAACAAACGACTGGTAAGATGGAAGAGGATTTGAAAAAAAGCGGGTACGTCGGCTACATTGATATTAATTGCATCGTAAACGGCCGCGGAATTTATCCTTTGGAGTTCACCTGCCGTTTCGGCTACCCAACCATTTCCATCCAACAGGAGGGAGTTACTTCCGATTGGGGAGATTTCCTGCACGCGATTGCCAACCATCAAAATTTTGATTTAAAAACCAAAAGAGGATTCCAGGTCGGAGTTGTTTGCGTCGTCCCTCCTTTTCCTTACGACGATCCGAGCGAAATGGATTTATATAAAGACCTTTCTATTCTATTTAAAAAACCGAATTTAGAAGGGATCCACATCGGAGACGTAAAAATTGTTGACGGGGTCTGGCGGATCGCCGGATCTAGCGCTTATGTGTTAATTGTCACCGGGCACGGGACAACTATGGAAGAAGCCCGCAAGCAAGTCTACGGCCGTTTGGACAACATTATGTTATTGAATATCATCTACCGGACGGATATCGGGGCGAGCTGGGGCGAGGATTCGGATAAACTACAAACTTGGGGGTATTTATATTAAGAAGTAAACAAAAACCGCGCTCATGCGCGGTTTTTTGTTTATATTTTCTATTTCCTTTCTAACTTCATCCAGAGCCATCCTACATATACAGCAGACAATCCAACCAATACATATACCAATCGAGCCAACATTGGCCACATTCCAAGGAGCGCATCTACGAGATTCCACTGGAACAAGCCTACTAAGCCCCAGTTAAGCCCTCCAACTACCAACAAGACGAGAGCTACAACGTCTACGGTCGTTAATTTTTGCATTTTTTTAAGAGATAATTAACTTCTTCTTAAATAAAGCGACCTTTTTCCCTTGAAAATTCATTAATTCAAGATTAATTAATTATACCACGTGTATAAAAAATGATGTCAAATAGTAATCCACAGCCCTAAATGGCGGGTTTAGGCTTGCCGTCCATTCTTCTCATAAATTCCTTCGCCGTATCCTCATTTCCTTCAAACGTTATCGTGAATTCACCAGAGGGATTTTCCGCATATGGCGATATGGTAATTGATAACTGCATTTGTTTCGCAAACGCTTCTGCCTCAGCCTTTCTCTCATAGGGGAACGCCATCGTTTGGGGTTTTACTTCCTTATCGAGCGCCCTTTTCTCTGTGTAAGATATTCTTCCTTCGGACATATTTTTTATTTTTTTAATCCACCATGCAGCGAACCTCGTTCCCCTGCCTCACCTCAATGAAACCGGACGTTACCGGAAAAAAATGCTCTTTTTGGGACGAATCTACGACCTTCATCACGCCTTCAGACAATACTCCGATATACGTTTCGTGGTGGTCCAACACCGTGATCTCACCCATAACGGTTTTGCAGTTTAAAAGACTCGCCTCCCCGGCAAATAAAATCTTTTTCAATGAATACACTGATAATTTCATAAATATGCTCTAATGTCATTCCCGCGAAAGCGGGAATCCAGAAAATATATCCTGGATCCCCGATCAAGTCGGGGATGACAAACGCGAAAAATTACGAATTAATTTCTTCGATTGCGCCTTTCAAGTAAAAATTTTCTTCCGGGACTGAATCGTGTTTTCCTTCCAGGATTTCAGAAAATCCTTTAATCGTCTCTTCTAATGTTACGAATTTTCCCTTGCGGCCGGTAAAATTTTCGGCCACGAAGAACGGCTGGCTCATAAAACGCTGGATTTTCCGGGCGCGGCTGACCACTTTCTTGTCTTCATCAGAAAGTTCTTCCATTCCCAAGATGGCGATAATATCCTGCAAGTCTTTGTACCTTTGCAATGTTAATTGCACTCCGCGGGCGGTTTCATAATGCTTTTCTCCCACCACTTTCGGGTCCAAAGCACTCGAGGTTGAAGCCAACGGGTCAACAGCCGGATAAATTCCAATTTCGGTCAATGCGCGGTTTAATACGATCGTTGAATCCAAATGGGAAAAGGTTGTGGCCGGCGCAGGGTCGGTTATATCGTCAGCCGGCACATACACGGCTTGCACCGAAGTAATCGAACCTTTTGAAGTTGAGGTAATTCTTTCCTGTAATTCCGCCATTTCTTGCGCCAAGGTCGGCTGATATCCGACGGCTGATGGCATACGCCCCAATAACGTTGAAACTTCAGACCCAGCCTGGCTGAACCGGAAGATATTATCAATGAAGAACAATACGTTTTTATTTTCCTGGTCGCGGAAATATTCGGCCATCGTCAAAGCAGACAATGCCACGCGGGCGCGGGCGCCCGGCACCTCGTTCATTTGGCCAAACACCAACGCGGTTTTACTGATAACCCCCGATTCTTTCATTTCCATGTATAAATCATTTCCTTCGCGGGTTCTTTCTCCAACTCCGGCAAATACCGAAACTCCCCCGCCTTCTTCAGCGATGTTTCTGATTAATTCCTGAATTAATACGGTTTTTCCCACTCCGGCTCCGCCAAACAGTCCAATTTTTCCTCCTTTAATAAACGGGGCGATCAAATCGATAACTTTAATTCCCGTTTCAAACACTTCGGTTTTCGTGGCCTGCTCGGTAAATGGCGGGGCGGCCTGGTGGATCGGCGAAAACTTTTTGAATTTCGTTTCAGTTTTGTTTAATGTTTCTCCGATCACATTGAAGATATTCCCAAGAACATCAGGACCTACCGGAACCTCAATCTGCTTGCCAGTATTTTGCACTTCCAATCCGCGTTCCAATCCGTCAGTAGACTGAAGCGAAATGGTTTTTACCCGCTTGGCATCCAAATGCTTTACCACTTCCAAAACCACTTCCCCCTTCGGGCCTTTGACTTTGAGCGCATGGTAAATTTCCGGAAGCTGGCCTTCTTGGGCAAACTCCACATCCACGACCGGCCCGATGATTTGTATAATAGTTCCTTTGTTCATTTTTTTAATAAATTAGATAATTTTTAATTTAATGACTCCGCGCCGGCGATGATTTCAATAATCTGGTTGGTAATGGCGGACTGGCGCGACTTGTTATATTGCAAATTTAATCCCTGACCTAAATCGCTGGCGTTATCGGATGCGGTTTTCATGGCCATGCGGCGGGCGGCGTGTTCTGATGCATTGGCTTCTAAAATCAAGTGGTACATCTGCATGAAAAATAAATGTTTTACCAAATCATCCAGCACTTCTTTAGCGGAGGGTTCAATTAAATACTCTTGGGCATTTTCTTTATTGGGAACGAAACTGATTTGCTGCTCTTTAATTAATTCCGCGAATCTTCCCTTATCTGGAATGGTTTCTTTAACTGTTTCTCTCCT
>JAIFWS010000056.1 GCA_019658985.1 Candidatus Parcubacteria bacterium | reverse complement strand
ATGATGGGGCAGACGCGCAGACGTCCGACGTCCCGCGGGACGTCGGACGTCTGATCTCCGTGGCTTTGGTAATTAAAATGACAGCCCGGCGCGGTTCGTTTTTACTGGTTCCGCACGGTCCGATTACGAATTCAAATATCAAAGATCAAAAATCAAAATTGTTGAGTGCTTTATTGGAAAAATTGAAAGGATTAGCAGGAGAAGAGAAAGCTGATTTTATCAGGGTGAGCCCGATTTGGGAACGCGTTCCGGAAAACGAAAAATTATTTAAAAATTTAGGATTCAGATTACGGCCATTGTACACACATCCGGAATCCAGCTGGAAATTGAATATCGCGCCGCATAAAGAATACCTGTTTTCCAAGATGCGTAAGACGACTAAGTATTTGATCAAGCAGGCGCAGAAAAACGAAGACTTGGAAATCTACCAAACTTTCGATGAAAAAGATATCGAGACATTCAATAAAATGCACCTAGAAGTGGTGAAGACCCAAAAATTCATACCATTTTCATTAGAATACTTTAAAAAGGAGTTTGCAGCTTTCTTGCCGGATCCTTCGAATCCCTCAGGACAAGATAATCAGATTGCCTTGTTCTTTGCAAAATACCAGGGAAAAGTTATTGCCGCGTCTTATGGCATTTTCTGGTCAAACCGGGCTTTTTATCACCACGCTGCCTTATTGCCTGAATACAAAAAAATTCCGGCGTCGTACCTATTGCAGTGGGAGGCCATCAAAGAAGCCAAAAAGAGGGGATGCAAGATTTATGATTTCTGGGGTTACTCGGATCCGGTAAAATATCCCAAACACCCATACTCAGGCCCGACCTTATTCAAAATGGGATTTGGTGGATATAAAGAAGAATACGTCAAAACGCAAGATTATGTGATTTCCCAAAAGTACTGGATAAATTATATAATAGAAACAGTGCGTCGAATCAAAAGGGGACTTTAGCCTATGTCGTATCGCAGGAAACAGATCAATCATAAAATCCGGGGATTGAGGAAAAAGAAGAAATTTTTCCAGCAGCCGTTGTTTTGGGTTGCTCTGTTGCTGGCAGTTGCGGGAACCGGTGTCGTGTACTTTGTATTCTTCCTGCCGTCGTTCCAAATTTCCAGCATTCAGGTTTCGGGAAACCAGCGGATCCAATCCGAGGAAATCGAAAGCCTCGCTTGGAATAATATCAATAAATCCTTATTGGGCCTTCCATATAGGAGTCTCCTGCTTGCCAGCACCGCAAATATCAGCAAGGATATCTTGCAATCTTTTGCCATGGTAGAAACCGCGACGGTCAAAAAGAAGATGCCCAATGGAATTACCGTAACGATTAAAGAGAGAAAGCCTTATGCTGTATTCTGTTCCCATGATAATAATTGTTTTTCATTGGATGAAAACGGGATAATTTTTGGCGAACCGCGCGATGTAGGGCAGGAAGATTTCGTTGTGCAAAAAAGCAAGGAATCCGGCGGAGTAAAGGCGGGGGATAGGGTTATTGATAAAAGCATCATGGATGGTGTTGTCAAAATACAAAGGAATTTTGACAATGACCTGAAAATAGCGGTCAACAGGGTGAATATTTCAGATACGCTGGTGTTTACCACCCGGGAAGGATGGAAAGCCTATTTTGATCCCGTCCAGAATATCCAGTTGCAGATTACTAAAATGGATATTCTTCTGAAGGATCAGATATCCGAAAAAGCCCGGCAAAACCTCCAATATATCTATTTGCAGTATAAGGATAGAGCTTATTATAAATAGGCTCGGATCACGTCTATTGACATGCCAAATAATTTAGTTCATTATATAGACATATGGATTACAATATCGGCTCAGAAAACCTCTTTTCAAGGGCCCTAAATAGCCTTAAAATGCTGTTTATTCCGTTTGAAGGCAATAACTGGACTCCGAAGTTCCTGCAAAGCAAGATGCTGTTTTACGCAGTCGTTTTTGTGCTAGTGGTCAAGATTGTGGCCGTTGGCCTTTCTTTGCCATTACCTCCTAATTGGTTTTTCGCCGATATTACCAAAACAGACTTATTGGTCCTTTTAAACCATAATCGTCAGGCCATCGGAGCCACGCCTTTGGTAGAAAACAGCAAACTGGATGAGGCCGCAAGGTTGAAAGCCCAGGATATGGTTGCCAAGGGATATTTCGCGCACCAAAGCCCGCAAGGACTTACTCCATGGTATTGGTTCCGCCAGGCTGGATATAATTATAAATATGCCGGAGAGAATTTAGCAGTGGGTTTCCTGGATTCCACGGAAGTGTTTACCGCCTGGATGAATTCGCCGGGCCACCGCGCTAATTTGGACAATCCGAATTACCGGGAAGTGGGGACCGCGATTTTGTCCGGTTTCCAGGGTAACTCAACCATTGTTGTCCAGGTATTTGGAAGCCAGCCTGCGGCTGTAAAGCCTGCAACCCCAGTTGCGACAACGCAAAAACCTCCAGTGACTAAAACCCCGGCTCCCAAGCCAGCTCCGACTCCTACGCCACAACCAAAACCAGAACCCGTCATTGAACCGGCTCCACAGCCAACGCCTGGGCCTCAGTCGCCAATTAATTCACAGGGGACGGTTGTCCAGAATCCGGCCGCCGGCCAGCAGGTATTAGCCGGGGAAACCGAAATTGCAGAAGCGCAGCCTGGAAAAACGATTGCCAATAACGCCTATGGCAGTTTTGTGAATTTTATTGTGTACGATTATCAGAAGTTAATGACGTATTTGATATTGGTATTTTTAATCCTGGTAAGTTTTGCTTCGTTTCTCAACATCATGGTAAACTTTAGCGTCCAGCGCGAACATCTGATAGCCACCTCAATGGTTATGGTGATGATGTTATTTTGCGCATTCATATTAAATCCGGCTCTCGTTAGCCAGGTTATTCCTCATCAGCTCGTAATTTAAGTAGCCTCCTATGAATAATAATCAAAAAACAGCCGTCAAGGTTTTTATTTTCCTGTTTGTATTCAGTTTTATCATCATAAATTGGAACGATGTTTCGTGGGTTTTTAATTACCGCGAATGGGAAGGGTTAACCCATGATTTTTTCAATCCCTACGGCGATAGCCAATTGCTGGTCCAGGCCCAATCGCTTAACGTTAACAAAAATCCTGCCGCGCCTTCTCCCTCTTCAAATATGATAACGTACAGTCCCGTGGCTCTGCCAAGCTTCATATCGATTCCGGCACTTTCTTTAACGACTCCGGTCGTAGTGGGAAGGAGCAGCGATAAAAACGATTTGATGAAAGATTTGGACTTGGGAGCTCCCCT
>JAIFWS010000055.1 GCA_019658985.1 Candidatus Parcubacteria bacterium | reverse complement strand
GGAGAATATCCTGTTTCAAAAAACCTGGCCGCCCAGGGATTATATTTGCCAAGCGGCCTGGGGCTAACCCTCGATGAAATCGAAACAGTATCTAAAGAAGTAATATCACTGCTTGCAAAGTAACATGGAACAAGGATATCAGATTACAAAGTGCAGGATGTGCCAGAGCAGCAATCTTTATCGGTTTTTGGATTTGGGCTCGGCTCCGCTTTCCGATGCTATTTTATCTGAGGAAGATTTAAAAAGTCCCGAGCCCTTTTTCCCATTGAATGTGCTCCAATGCCAGGATTGTGGGTTGACTCAGCTTGGATACGTTGTAGATCCGGCATTAATGTATGGACCAAAATATAAATACGAGTCTTCTATTACTATCACGGGCAAAGAACATTTCTTTTCCATGGCGGCCGCTATTTGCAAGGAGTTTGATATCCAGAAAGATTCGTTTTGCATTGATATCGGCAGCAACGTGGGAGTATTGCTGGAAGGCTTTAAAAACCAGGGCATGAAGGTGCTGGGCATTGATCCTTCGCCCGAAATTTGTAAAATTGCTAACGCCCGGGGCATTGAGACCTGGCAGGACTTTTTCGGTCCGTCCGTTGCGCCAAAGGTTCTTGAGGCCAAAGGAAGGGCCTGTGTTATTACCGGAACCAATGTCTTCGCCCATATTGATGATAAAGAAGGCCTAGTGACAGCCCTAAAGATGCTCCTTGATGATAAAGGGATGTTTATTTTTGAAGTGCCATACTTGGTTGATTTGATAGAAACCCTGGCCTATGACACGATTTACTTGGAGCACTTAGAATATATTTCTTTGAAACCGGTAGTCTTATTTTTCAAAAAGCATGGCATGGAGGTATTTGATGTGCAGCGCCAGGACATCCACGCCAAATCAATCCGGGTATTCGTCTGCCAGCCGGGCCAGCGCCAGGTTTCCAGTCGCGTGCGGGAATTATTAGACTTGGAAGAAACCAGCGGTATTTACACCAAAGAGGTCTTGGATTTATTTGCCACCCGCGTGAAAAAGCACAAAGAAGATTTATTGGCATTGCTCCAGGATTTAAAATCAAAAGGTAAAAAAGTTATCGGCATTTCGGCGCCGGCCAAGGGGAACACCATTCTGAATTATTGTAAAATCGGTTCTGATATGCTCGACTACATCACGGAGAAGTCTACGATTAAAATAGGCCATTATACTCCCGGCATGCATATTCCGATTGTAAAAGAAGGTGGCGACCAAAATCAGCAAGCGGATTACGGTATTATCTTTGCCTGGAATTTCGCCCCGGAAATCATCAAAAACAACGAAGCTTTTGCCAAGCAGGGAGGCAAGTTTATTATTCCTATTCCAAAACCAGCGATAATATAAAATAATATATGAATCGCTAGCGCAATTCATATAATCAATCAACCGGTCGGAATAATAAATTGTGATTTCTTATTCCCTCCTCATTCATGATTATGAAAGTAACCATTAAAAAACTAAAGCCTGATTTTACCGACGCGCGGGGAAGCATTACTGATATCATTAATGAGAAGGTGAGTCATGTCGGGATTATCACAACAGCCAAGGGAGCGGTCCGGGCTAACCACTACCACAAACTCTCAACCCAGTATAATTATATTTTATCCGGGAGCTTCGAAGTTACCGTAGCCGATGCTAAAACGCCGCAAAAATTTAAAAAACATATTTTAAATGAAGGGGATTTGATGACGATTCATCCGATGACCATTCATCAATTCAAGGCTCTGAAAAAAACCGTGATGCTTGATATTATTTCCCAGTCCCGAGCCAATAACGCTTACGAAAAAGATGTGTATCGTATGCCGGATATTTTTAACAAAAGCAAATAATGGATTTATCCAAGAAAAAAATTGTAATTACGGGAGCTGACGGTTTTGTCGGCCGCCATTTAGTAAAAAACCTGATGGAAAAACGCAGTGTTCCAAAAGAAAACCTGTTTTTGCCGACTATTGATGATTTGGATTTGAAAAATTGGGAAGACTGCAAAAAGGCGGTGGCCGGGCAGGACGTAGTTATCCATTTGGCGGCCAAAGTCGGCGGCATCGGTTTCAATATGGAAAAACCCGGAGAACTTTTTTACGATAATTTAATTATGGGCGCGCAATTGATGGAAGCAGCCCGCCAAACCGGAGTGGAGAAGTTTGTTGCTTTGGCTACCGTGTGTGCGTATCCAAAATTCACCCCGGTTCCGTTTAGGGAAGATGACCTTTGGAATGGATATCCCGAGGAAACGAACGCGCCTTATGGTTTGGCTAAAAAAATGATGTTGGTGCAGGCCCAGGCTTACAAACAGCAATACGGGTTCAACGCCATTACGATCTTTCCGGTGAATATGTACGGCCCGGGTGACGCATTTGATCCGAGTAAATCGCACGTGAAACATCGGATCGGGAAAAGAAATAACCATCAAGGAGCTGGTACCTTTAATTGCCGGCCTGATGGATTTTAAAGGGGAAATAACCTGGAATAGTTCAAAGCCTGATGGCCAGCCGCGCCGGTCGCTCGACATATCGCGCGCCCAAAAAGAGTTTGGCTTTGCGGCAACCACTGATTTTACCGAAGGCTTGAAAAAAACGATAGAATGGTATATAAGCAATCCTATAAAAGATGGAAACAACAACTGAAACCAAGAAAGCTTTAATCACGGGAATAACCGGCCAAGACGGATCGTATTTGGCTGATTTTTTGATTAGCAAGGGATATCAAGTCCATGGCATCGTCCGCAAGGCCAGTAATTTTAATACCCAGCGCATTGAGCATCTTTTTAAAGATTATAACAAGCCTGACAAGCTTTTCTTACATTACGGCGATATGGCCGATGCCACCACGCTCATTGATATTATCAATAAGGTAAAACCTGATGAAATTTATCATTTAGCTGCCCAGTCGCACGTAAGAACTTCGTTTGATATTCCTGAGTACACCGCCAATTCTGATGCTATTGGAACTCTGCGCATGCTCGAAGCTATAAAGCTCTTGGGATTGCAAAAAACAACAAAGTTTTACCAGGCCTCTACCAGCGAACTCTATGGGAAAGTGGCGGAAATTCCCCAAAATGAAGAAACGCCTTTTCGGCCGCGCAGCCCATATGCTATCGCTAAGCTTTACGCTTATTGGATCACCAAAAATTACCGGGAAGCTTACAGTATTTTCTCCTCTAATGGAATTTTATTTAACCACGAATCGCCGCGCCGCGGGGAGTCTTTTGTATCACGCAAAATTACGATCGGAATCGCCAGGATTAAGGCCGGACTCGATAAGAAGATATATTTGGGAAATATCGAGGCTAAGCGCGATTGGGGATTCGCGCCGGAGTATGTGGAATCAATGTGGAGGATTTTGCAACAGGAAAAACCAGACGACTTTGTGGTTTCTACCGGCCAGGCCTATTCGGTAAAAGAATTTTTACAACTGGCGTTTACTTACGCCGGGTTGGGTGATTGGCAGCAATACGTTGAAATTGATTTGCAGTATTTCCGCCCGACCGAAGTTGATCTTTTGCAGGGCAATAGTTCTAAAGCAAGGAACGCGTTTGGATTTGAACCGAAAATCAGGCTGGAAGACTTGGTGAAAATCATGATTGACGCGGATTTTCGCAAATATAATTTACCGGTAATCGGCGCGGGAGACAGGATCTTGGCGGAAAAATTCCCTAATAGATGGTGGCCGATTGATTAATGTAAAACAATAAAAAAACCCGCGATTGCGGGTTTTTACTTTATAAATACTTTGTGAAGGATTCCCCCCAGTATTTTTCCCGGGCCAAGATTGATTCCTGTCCATAATATGCATTTTAATGCCAGGACTTTTATTCGCATCCTGGTCGGGTTTTCGATGAAAGCCCGGAGATAATTGGAAGGAAACGGATTGCTGATTATTTTCTTTGCCGCCCCGATATCGCCCTGGATTAAAAAATTCATACCGCGCAACGTGTTGTCGAAGTCTTTCTGGTAGGCATATTGGCGCAGTGATTTTTCATCCATGCTTTTGGCGTAACCTTTTTCGTCGAGGTAATAATCCATTAGTTTGAAAAAGTCCGCTTTCTCCGTGCGTAGAGTATTATATTTTTTTGCCCGGCCGCCAACCCGCCGGTTGATCAGGTTTTCTTGTAAAATACCCACTGGCGCGTGTTCCAATATCCGCAGCCACATTTCCAAATCATCCGATCCGCCGAAAGGCCCGTGATCGTCAAAGAGCCCTAATTTTTCAAAGGTGCTTGTCCTAGCCATGAAAGTAGGAGTAAGAAGAAACATGTTACCGTGGTTTAAAATGGCCTGGAATACCTCGGCAAAATGGAATATTTGTTTGTTTCGCAGGCCACCAGGCAGTTTATTCTCCCCGATTTTTTCTCCGTTTTTGCCGATAATGTTGCCCATGGTAAAAACCGCGGCCGCTTCGGGATGTTCCAATAAAAATCCAACCTGTTTTTCTATGATGTTTTTTTCATAGACATCGTCTTGGTGGCAAAACATGACAAACTCTCCGGTGGCCATGCCCGAGCGCAAACATCCGTTGCAATGGTTTAAGCAAATGTCATATTTTTTTCCGGCCGATTTGGCGCCGATGTCGGTGAACTCATCAGTTTTTATATCAGTGACATTTTTGCGATACATTACCCTCGGATATTTTTTTTCCAGTGCTTTGGCAACTTCTGCGGTGTTATCGGTGGATTGGTTGTCGGAAATAATAACATCAACATTGGGATAGGTTTGATGCAAAATCGGCTGGATGGTATCTTCCAGATATTTTCCGCAGTTATAGGCCAGGAAAAACATCGTTGCCAGTGGTGGTTTATTCATGGACGATATTTTTTATGATGGTATCGGTAAAATACTCGGCTGAAAATGGATAGGCCTGTTGGCTGGCCAGAAAACCCTTGATGCCATCCAAATATCCCTGATATTCTGCTGTAGGCATATTTTTAAGGTAAGAATATAGCGCTTCGTAGCTTGGAAAATTACGCCTGTCGATAAAGGTGTTGGCTGGAATGTGGTCGGTGATGTTTGGCGCTCCCCAATAAACAGGTACGCAGCCGGCTAGAAAGCAGTCGAATATCTTTTCGGTAATATAGCCCGGTATATCCCGTGCATTTTCATAACAGATGGAAAACCGGTATTTCGAATGCGTTTCTTTTTTTGAGTTGATGCTTCCTTTGTATGAGGGGTAGTAGGGCCGCAATGCTTTTGTTAAAAAAGTAAGGCGGTTGAGCCGGGCGATATTGATTCCCAGGAACTTTCCCTGGAAATTATGCCGATCCCAGCCCTTTCCATATAAGTCGAAATCTTCGGGGTGGTTTTGTTCAAACCAGCGGATGGCTTTTATTCTTTCTGAGTAAAGCTGGAGCGAATGAGGTGAGGATTTGTTTCCGGCAATCAAGACGCACAATTTTTTTGACGAGTCGCTATTAAAAGAGAGCGCAGCCGGTATATGGTGGGAATAGTTAATTTTAAAATAGGTTATGTTGTCGACTAGGGTGTCGTCCCAAGTGAATATTTTTTTAAAATAGGAATGGTTTTTTTTCTGGTAGTTGTCGGGCTTGATGAGCGGGGATTCGAGGGTTATAAGGTAAAGGTCCTTCCCGCTTTTGAGGGCTTTTTTAAAATAAGCATTTTGCAGACCGGGGAATTCAATGAAGACAATGGCGTTAAACGTATTGATTTCATCCATGTCCAGCGTGGCCGTTTTGTATCCCATGGCGCCAAGTTGCTGGGCAAGCAGCACGAACGGGTAATTTAAATTATCCC
>JAIFWS010000054.1 GCA_019658985.1 Candidatus Parcubacteria bacterium | reverse complement strand
GACCCCCAGCCCTGCGTACTGCCTCTATACGATACCCCGCCTTCGCCCGCCGAAGCGGGCTACGGCGGGCGAAGCCCGATGAAGCCCGCAAAGGAGGGACCTACTTTACAAAATATTTTTTCTTCGTACTTTCGTCCTGCTCGGCCTGCAATTCAAACTTTTCTTCTTTGGATTTATCGGCCAACCCTTTTAATGCTTTTTCATCCATCTTGGCCAATCTGGCAATTTCCTCCGACAACCATTCCTTGGTATTTTTCTTCGGATCGTCCAAAACATATCCCAACAGGGCATCTAATATCTGGCCGATTTTCGGACCGGGCTCAATGGCCGCAATGTCCATCACGTCTTTTCCGTTGACTTTCAGCATCGCCACGGAAATCGGATCCTGCGACACTTTATCAATAATGTATTTTAAGTGGCGCAGTTTATATGGCTCAGCTTTTGGCACACCTGATCCAATCCGGTCGGCTTCACGCACCTGCAGTAATTCTTCCATATTTTCCGGACCGACGTTGCGGACTAAACGGCGCACGGAAGACTCTGTCACCTCCCCGGCGTTGTAGTAAAACATGTGGCAGCGCACCAGTTTGGTAATTTTTTCAATTTCTTTGCCGGAGAATTTCAGACGGCTTAAAATTTCAAACGCCATTTTAGCGCCCACCATTTCGTGGTTATAAAACGTGGAATTAATCCCATCGCCGGCTTTCACCCGCGGCTTTCCCACATCATGGAGCAGGGAAGCCAAGCGAACTTCCAAACCATATTTTTTCTTGGCCGTATACTCCAAAGCTTTGAGCGCGTGCTGATAGCAATCGTAAATATGATGCTTGTTCTGACCGACGCCGTAGTTTTCCAGAAGTTCCGGAATAATAAATTTCAGCAAATTAGACTGACGCAAAAATTCGATCCCGTCAGCCGCCTTATCAGCCATCACTATTTTTACCAATTCATCGCGGACGCGTTCTTTGGAAATCGCTTCCAGCCACAGGCTATTTTTCTTGATTGCTTCAGCTGTTTTTTCCTCGATGTCGAAAACAAGCGTTGTGGCAAAGCGCACGGCGCGCAACATCCGCAGGGCATCTTCAGAAAACCGCTCGTCGGGATTACCCGCCGTCCTAATGATCTTTTTCTTTAAATCTTTCTGGCCTTCAAACGGATCGATCAGATTTTTTTCCTGGTCCATCGCCATGGCGTTGATAGTAAAATCGCGCCGGCTCAAATCCTCTTCCAGGGTTTTGGCGTACTGGACCTGGTCGGGATGGCGCTTATCGGAATATTTGGCCTCGAACCTGAACGTCGTAATTTCAATTTCTGCCAACTGCGGATTTTCACTGCCCGTGCGCACCGTCACCGTCAGAAAATTATTCTCATAAAAACTATCGGGAAATATTCTTTGGATTTCTTCGGGTTTGGCATTGGTCGTGACGTCCCAATCTTTCGGTTCTTTTTTCAGCAAAAAATCGCGCACGCACCCGCCGACAATGTAGGCCTCAAACCCCGCCTTCTTTAATTCATCTAACACTAATAATGCTTCCCTTGGGATTTCCATAATGCAGTCATCGTATCTTAAAATTTGATTAATTTCAATTTTATTGATTAATTTCAATTTTTAGGGTAAATTTAATTAATCACTTCCAGGACAATTCGCCTCCGTGGTGAAATGGATATCACGACAGGCTTCGAACCTGTTGTTGGGGGTTCGAATCCCTCCGGAGGCACATCTGATATAGTTTTTAAATCTATGAAAAAAGTTTACCTTGCCGTACTTTTATCATTAATTTCGGTATTTTTATTATCTAGCACAGCCCAGGCATACAGAGATCCCGTGACCGGAATATCACAGCCTTGGGGACCGGCATGTGATATTAATACTCACATCGACCTAGAAGCAGGCAAGGGACTTGTTCCCTGCGGGCAGACAACCGTTTGCCGGACTGGGACTGGCAAGGAAAGCAAAGAAGTCCCTTGCAACACCTGCGATGGAATGGGAGGAAAGGAAAAATGCCTCCTGCACCTTAAGTGTCCGTGCGAATTCGGCCATATTTTCATCATGATGAAGAATATCTTTGATTTTGCCGTTTTCAAAATTACTATCCCGCTTGCGGCATTCTTCGTAGTAGTGGGGGGGATATTGCTCTTAGTCTCAGGAGGCAATCCCGGCCTGGCAGACCGGGGGAAGGCAATCCTCAAGTCTGCGGCTATCGCCCTTCTGCTCGTTTTTGGATCCTGGCTTATTATCAACACCGTTCTTACGTTACTGGGATATTCAATCGTCTGGTGGCAATTCTAGCAGATTTCTGGTATATTTCTGGATATTAGAGTATCCGAGTTACAGGGCCCCCATAGCTCATTTGGTAGAGCAGATCCCTCTTAAGGATAAGGTGGCAGGTTCGAACCCTGCTGGGGGCACAATTTTATATTAAAAGAGCCGCACAGGTTTGCACTTGTGCGGCTTTTGTGGTTCAGATCTTCTCGGCCATACCACAGCGAGCAATGAACTCGCATTTCTTCGCTTCCAGTACCGACTGGTCGCAAGAAAAGGAGTCTATCGCATGAAGGGTACAGTAGACATCGAAAAGCCAGTCTCGCTCTTTTCGGATCTCCGGTGTCACTGCCAAACCGAAGCAGTGATCGAGGGCTACGCCGGCTCCTTCAGCTAGCGGTGCAGGCTGTACTCGTTGAAAACCGGCGGCGAGGCGCTCGGTGTTCGCTTTGGCCAGCTGGCGATAGCGATCCCCGCCGATCGCCAGAGCGATCTGGTAATCGGCCGTCCACATTTCCTTTTCCATCAAGATGCGCTCTTGATTGGGAAGGATTGTGTCGGTGAATACGATCCCGCGCTCCATAAACTGAGGCACGTGGCCGAGCTCATGGAGAAGGATGAAAGCCTGACGACGGAGAGTTTCCTGGTCCTGATCCACATAGATTGTTATCATGTGGGTGTCAGCGGAGTAGAACCCTCTGGTTTTCATTTTTCTTTTGAAAAACCTCTCGTTCTCGGCCAAGCCCCCGATCTTGGCGTCATCCGAAAAGAGAAGGTAGATTCTCAAGCTTCCTTTCCTGTAGTTTTCAGATTGATGAATAATCTCGAAGGACGCCAGATCCCTGTTGCCGTCCCAGGGAGCCAGAAGCGCAAAACCGCTGTTTAAGTAGTTGAGGCGGTTGGCAGTTGAGGGAACTTGCGCACGAGCCTGGCAGACTATGGCCGCGAGTTCCCGGTGCAGACCCTCGAAAGCGAAGTAGCGGTCCATGTCAGAAATCATGGTGATCCCCTGAGTTTGTGCTTGGAATGAACTGCCTCCAGAACATCTGAATGCGTATGTTTATTAACATATAATATTATAAGAGTCAATGCTCATGGATTGGGTATTTGCCGCTGTTTACAAAAAATTCTTCCTTCCT
>JAIFWS010000053.1 GCA_019658985.1 Candidatus Parcubacteria bacterium | reverse complement strand
TCTGAGAATATTCATTATTTACGCAGATTACAACGGCCTCTGAATTTTCAAAAGCTCCTTGCACCTCCTTATCCTCTAATGCCATTTGTTCGCCCCCCGCTTCGGTTTCAATCGCAAGAATAGTTTTTTTAATCTCGTCCCAAGGAGTTTCGGAATTATGCATCTCTATCTTGCAACTATCCCTCAGGTCTTCCTTAGATCGTGATTCAAATATTTCAGGCATAATTAAAATCCTTCTTTTTTAAGCTGGGCAAGTAACTCTTTTTGCTTCCGACTCACCTTTTTCGGCACATTTATCTGTAATTCAACATACAAATTTCCCCGGCCGTATCCGCCAAAATGCGGAATCCCCTTTCCGGTGATCCTAAGAATTCTGCCCGATTCAGTCCCCTGCGGGATTTTCAGCAAAATATTGGCGCCTTCCAGGGTTGGCATCTCAATCTCATCTCCGAGCACAGCCTGGGAATATGAAATATCCTGCATCAAGTACAAATCATCTTCTTTGCGGGTAAATACCGGATGTTTCTTTACCAGAATCCTGGCGTATAGTGTGCCGGCCCTGCCACCTTTTTTACCAGCCTCTCCCTTTCCTTCCAATGGAATAGCCTGATTACTATCAATTCCTGCGGGAATTGTAATTTCGATGGCGTCCTGGCCTTTTGTCCTTCCTTCGCCCCGGCAAACATTGCATGGCTTTTCCGGCTTGGTTCCGTCGCCTTTGCATTCAGGACAGGTGACGAATGTGGTATATGATCCCAGAACCGTTCTTTTTACCTGTTGGACCTGGCCCTGTCCGCGGCAGGAAAAGCACTCATTTACTTTTGTCCCTGGCTCAGCTCCGTTTCCCGCGCAACGATGGCAGGTCACTAATTTATCAAGAGTAATTTTCCGAGTAGTTTCCTTTAACGTATCTTCCAGCGCGATTTCAATATCAACCTGGATGTCTTTTCCTTTCTTGATATCCTTCTTCGATGTGCGGCGGGCTCCACCGAAACTGAAAATATTTTCAAAGACATCGCCGATATCTTCAAAATCAACATTAGCGTTTTGGTTCTGCCATGCCCAATTAAAATCCCAGTTTTGCCCCTGGCCGGCGCCGCCCATCTGGTCAAACCCTTTTCCAAATTGGTCATACTGCTGGCGTTTTTGGGCATCAGAAAGGACCTGATAAGCTTCGTTTATCTCTTTGAATTTCTTTTCATCCCCGCCTTTGTCCGGATGGTACTGGTGGGCCAGCTTATGAAAAGCTTTTTTTATTTCATCCTGGGATGCTTGTTTTGTGACCCCGAGAATTTCGTAGTAATCCATGGTGTTGATAAATTTTTATAAATGTGTTTTATTGTAAGAAGTCAGCAACTTTTCCTCCTGGGAGATGTCTCAATGAGCAAGAGGGCTGGATACGACGACAACGGGTTTTACACCGATCCGCCGCCTACCGAAGAGTGGCCGATCAGCGCCGATGGCGATCTGGTTAACGCTTCGCCGGTTTCGGCCGAGCCCCGCGAAGCCCTCGACGTCAACGCCGCCATTCTCGGGAAGCTCGCGCTCGGAGAGTGAACCAGGGCCCTGTGCGCGACTGACGCGCCAGGGTCTCTTTTCTTGCGGCTTTGCATTGACAATATCTATATATTATGTTATAGTTATAAATAAGTCTGATCACCCAAAACGAGGAATTTGCGATGGAGATCTGGTATCAGGTTGCGTGGTGCGGAAAAGAGGGCGTCATTGACAAGGGAGCAGCGCATCCGACCCTCTTCGGTGCACTCGGTGAGGCGGCGGAGCCGCAAAGAAACACCGAACAGGTTATCCGGATCGAGGTCCGGAAACTGAGATACGACAAGGCGTTGTGCCGATTCATTCCCATCGAGGAATAATCAGCTTGATTCCTAGGGCGCCGCGAGTCAATTGACCCGGCGCCATTTCTTTACTTTTTTTCCTTATACTCTCCTTCTTCGGCTTTCGGCTGATTTTCGTCTTCTGGTTTTTTACCCTGAGCATTGTCGATGGGTTCTTCGCCTTGAGCTGGCGGAGTTTGCGGATTATTCTTATTAACCTCCGCGCCTAATTTTTGGGCGGCCGCTGACAATTCTTGTGTCAGCTTTTTTATTTCCTCCATATTATCACCATCTTTGGCCTTTTTCAATGAATCTATTTTTTCTTCCACCGGCTTTTTTAAGTCCACCGGAGCTTTGTCTCCCGCCTCCTTTAAGGCCTTTTCCGCGGTATAAATCAAGGTATCGGCAAGGTTACGGGCTTCGATTAATTCCTGCTTATTTTTATCTTCGGCGGCGTGGATTTCAGCATCTTTTTTCATTTTCTCAACTTCTTCCTTAGAAAGTCCTGACGATCCTTCAATTTTAATCGACTGTGATTTTCCGGAAGCTTTATCTTTAGCCGAAACATTCAAGATGCCGTTGGCATCGATGTCAAAGCTGACTTCTACTTGCGGAACCCCGCGCGGAGCCGGCGCAATGCCATCGAGCATGAATCGTCCCAAGGTTTTATTATCCTGCGCCAGCGGACGCTCTCCTTGTAATACGTGGATTTCCACGGAAGGCTGGTTGTCAGCAGCCGTCGAGAATGTCTGCTTTTTTCCGGTTGGCACGGTTGTATTTTTTGCAATCAATATCGTATTAACCTGCCCCATGGTTTCGATTCCCAGCGACAACGGCGTAACATCCAGCAACAAGACATCTTTCACATTTCCTTGCATAATCCCGCCTTGGACCGCCGCTCCGATCGCCACCACTTCATCGGGATTCACTTCTTTATTCGGTTCTTTGCCGAATAGTTGTTTCACCTCCTCAATGATTTTTGGCATGCGGGTCTGTCCTCCAACTAATACCACTTCATTGATGTCTGAAGCCTGCAAATTAGCGCTGCTCAATGTTTCTTTCACCAAATCAATAGACCTGCCGATGTACACCCCAACCATCTGCTCAAATTGCGCTCGGCTTAATTTATACAGCAAATGCTTTGGACCATCGGCGCCGGAAGTGATAAATGGCAGGTTGATTTCTGTATCCAATGAACTCGAAAGCTCAATCTTGGCTTTTTCGGCGGCTTCTTTAATGCGCTGTAATGCCAAGTTATCTTTTGCCAAATCAATCCCGTTATCCTTTTTAAACTGCTCAACAATCCATTCCATTAATTTCTGGTCAAAATCATCCCCACCCAAATGGGTATCTCCGCCGGTGGCTTTTACTTCAATGGTATCGGAAGTCACATCCAAGATGGAGATATCAAACGTTCCGCCGCCAAAGTCATAAACGATGATTTTTTCATTCTGCTTTTTATTCAATCCATAGGCCAGAGCCGCGGCCGTCGGTTCGTTGATCACGCGTTTTACGTTAAACCCGGCTACTTCTCCAGCAATTTTAGTGGCTTTGCGTTGGGCGTCATCAAAATAAGCAGGCACGGTGATAATCGCTTCTGTAATCGGCTCGCCTA
>JAIFWS010000015.1 GCA_019658985.1 Candidatus Parcubacteria bacterium | reverse complement strand
TTTGTATATTTGACTGTAAAATATCGCCGCCCTTGCCAGAAAATTCAGCCCCGCCTCCAAAAAACTTAGTGCCTGCAACTTCTACGACAAATAGCCCGCTTGGGTCACTGCTTGTTATTGGATTATTTCGGGCGTATGAATAACTATTTTGGTTTTGGGGATCAAGAAGCCACTTCTGATCAAAACTCCAGAACATTGGATCCTGGGAGATGAACTTCCCTATCGAGCCGTTGTAATATCTTGCGTTTAGGTAGTTTAATCCTGTATCAATGTCATACTCCTGGCCGATGTATTTTCGCTGTTCGCTAAACGAACCGGCTTTTTTATCAATCCTGATTGAGCCGAATGGGAAATAATCGAGGGTTTCGGTAAGAGCTCCGGCGCTGTCGGTCATGATACTAGAACTATTAAGCAGGTCTACTGTCGCATAATAAACTTTTACTGCCGCACCCGTCCCATCTATTGTAGCAATATCTTGGCCATTGGCAAAGGTGTGCTTGGTAATCATCGTTCCGGTAGTGGAAGTCGTTACAGAAGAAGTGATGGGAGGATTAAAGATATCAGTTATTTCTACTTGGGAAAGATTGCGGTTATACACGCGGATATCATCCAAGTTCCCTTTAAAGAAACCGGTGCCGCTAATATCCGTTCCAAACCGGAAAGTGTTATTAGTCTTGGTGTTAATCGCCGCAGAGGCACTGGTGCCGCTAGAAATGGAGTCTAATTTCACCCCATCAACATAAAATACGATTGAATTTAATTTTGCGCCGGACGGAACTGAAACAGCAATATGATGCCAGCTGCCATTATTAAGATTCGGGGCATTATAGATGATACTGGCCCCATTAATAGCCAACCCCAGCTTATTCCCATTGGTAAAAAGTTGGAACTCGCCGGCCGTAGCCTTTGCTCCATAATCACCGATTACCTGATACGTTGTGTCGGTAACCGAATTTTTAATCCACGCGGCAATTGTCCTGGCATTTGTCCCGGAAGGCGCAACCAAGCTTGTTAAAACATAGTCATCAGTTCCGTCAAAATTCAAGCTCTTAGGAGAAATTGAAGCAATAGCGGCTGGAACCGACGAGCCGGGCCGGGGAAGATTATTAGTTCCGGCGACCCCTTTCGGAGTCCCCTTATTTTGGTTGCCTGAAGAATCAATAATGGTGGCGCCAGCTACGGTAGTTACTTCATCTAATTTCCAATAAGCTATTAAACTCGGGTCGGCTGAAAGACTGCTTGAAGTTTGGGAAGAATTTACCGTAGTTGTTCCGGCTGTTGCAGTATTATAACATGCTGTTGGATAATAAGTGGTCGCATTCGAACTAATAACCATTACCCTTTGGCCGGTCACGTCATAAGCATAGGTGTTTTTAACTGAACCCTTCGTGGCCTCAACCAGACGGTTCTTGTAATCCCATTTATAGGCAGATCCGTCCTGGGATGTTAAGAGATTACCGTTATTATCGTACGAAAGGATATCGGAAGCGATACTGGTAACCGCGTGAGGATTAGCATAACCCGTGCCGGCATAGACATAGGTTCCCGTAATATCAGATTTGGTAAGAAGATTTCCGATCGGATCGTAGGTGTAGCTTTGAATATACGGCGTCTGGCCGGTTGCCGGATTTGTTATCATCGCAGAAATTAATCGGTACAAATCATCATATGTATACTGCGAAGCTTTAGAAGCATCGGTATCCGAAGAATCTATTGCATTGGTGATATTACCAACAGGATCATAAGTATACGCTATATTCTGGCCGGATAACCCGCCGGCAATCATCGTCACTTTCTTAATCAGCCGGTATAATTTTGCCGCGTCGTAGGTATTGGTCGTTACGACCCCGTTATAATTTGCCTGCATGGTAATTTTCCCTTCAGGAGAATAATTAAAATTACTTACCACATCAATAAAGGCACCATCAGTGGATTCTTTCCGTTGCGTTTGGTCCAGCAAACCCGCTGAATTGTAAATATTTTTAA
This sequence comes from Candidatus Parcubacteria bacterium, assembly GCA_019658985.1. Classification (GTDB taxonomy): domain Bacteria; phylum Patescibacteriota; class Minisyncoccia; order Minisyncoccales; family Staskawiczbacteraceae; genus VGLO01. The sequence continues at coordinate 13,922 of JAIFWS010000015.1, read as the reverse complement.
TCTGCGAATTATCAGGATTAGTAATAAGCATCTGGTTGCCCTGCCGGTCATAATCATACGATGTAATATAGTTTGCCCCCCCAAGGACATCTGTTTCCTGTCTTATTAAGCCCAATAGATTATAAACATAACTCCTCGTAATTGAACTATTTGCTACGCTGGATAATTTGCCGATCCCATCAATGCCGGAATCATAGCTATACGTAACTTCAATGCCCGTGGCGCCAGTATAGTCTTCGGTTATTTGCCGATTTAAACTATCGTAAGTGTAACTTGTAATTTGATTTTTTGGGTCAGTGGTCTGGATAACATTCCCTGCATAGTCATACACATACGACCACGTGCCGAAGGTAGTATCCGCCGGAGCGTGTAAATCTTGGGCAGTTAGCCTCCGGCCCAAATTATCATACGTAAAATTCCGGATATTCTGCAGGACGTCGGTAATTTTTATAACATTGCCGAGGTAATCGTATTGGTAAAAAGTGCTATATATATTGCCGGCATTGTGCTCATCAACTTGGACGATATTGCCATATACATCCTGATAGATATCTTTGGTTTTACTATTGGCATCAGTCGTCGTCAGTTTCCAATCATCGTATGCGTTAATAGTTCTCCCAACAGCATTTTGTGAGTTAATCACCCGGCCAACCGCATCATAAATATAATTAGTGTACAGCGTTGGATCTTGGGTAGCAGGAGTCCTCGCCGGTCCCGATGAAAAATATGGCAACGATTCTCTCGCCATGTGCCCCACATTGTTATAACTGTAATCTTTGACCGAGAAACTCGCGCCCTCAGCCTCATGGCGTTCCTGAATTTTCCGCCCCAAATCATCAAGGTAAGTGTAACTATCGGCAAAATTGGAGCCATCTAAATAATTTGATTTTTTAACGTTGAAAGCATTTGGCGTATCAACATAACTATACGCTGATTTTACAACCAAAACTGATGAACTTGAAATATCAGGCTGGCGTTCTTCGATGAGCCTTCCTAATCCATCATAACTGTATTGGAATATCCTGCTATTTTCATCGGTCTTTTGCAGAACTTGGCCGGAAGCATAATCATAGGAATACTGAATTGACTGATTCTTCGCATTCGTTACATTTGAAGGATAAAGATTACAGGCATCATACGAATATTGGGTAATATTATTGAGCGGGTCGATTAATGACGCCACTAAACCATAGCTATTATACGTTTTTTGAGCGGCAATATAGGCCACGCCGGATTTTAGATTTTCTTGACGGGTAAGATTACCCTTAATGACAACGTTAAGCGGCTGGGAATCATAATATGATTTACTTTCTTTGATTTTGGAGCCACCTTGGTCAGTAATCGTTGATTTTGAAACCAGCCCAAGAATATTACCGCCAGCGGCGTAGGTTAAGCTGGTAGTGAATGCGTCAGCCCCGATATCGGAAAATGAACCGTCGTCATTCGCTTTAACTTCTCCATATTGGGTTTTCTGGATTATATTTCCATTGGCATTGTTGTAATCGTAACCTTCGGCGCTATCGCGATGAGTGGCATCGCCATCGTATGTTAAATTCACCGTCTGTAATAATTTTACAAACTTAGAAGTATTACCCAAATCAATATCATCCCACTTATTGATAGTTTTTTGATAAATATTCCCTGCACTATCGGCTATTTCGAACCCGTACATTCTACCAATCTTCCAATAATCATCTTGATCCTCGCCACGGCCGGAATCCGAGTTATTTCCTTGATGAAAAAAAGTTTTACTTATATTTCCGGCTAAATCGGCTTTAGCAATAATATTAAACCCGGCGAATTTCCTAGAAAAAGGATCCTCTGAATTGAAATAATAGTATCCGTTTGAATAGGCGTACCGGTCTTGGCTCAAAATAAAATTTACCGTATCGGCGTTTGTAATCGTGTCCACTGCTTGAAGAATGAAGGGGAGCCTTGGGTTTTGCAGATTACCAGCGCTATCCTTTGATTGAGCGGAGAATATATAAGAAACCGCAATATTCCCTCCAGAAGGCAGTGCGATTAAAGAAAGTAACGGTTTCTTGACGTTATTTAAATAAATATACTGACTCCTACTCCTTGGACTAGGACAGCTGGGATTATCAGAACAAAATTGGTCATTTAAAAGAGGATTTAAATAGTTTTCTACGAAATCCGGCGACCCATTACCATCAACATCAGTAAGTTGGAAATTTCCATGCGATGGAATCGGATTGATCGGACAAGGCTGGCCGTTGATAGTACAGTTAAGATTATTTTTATCAACGGGTAATGACCAAAGGGGATCATACTTCCACCCATGGCCCGTGTTTAAATAAATGTATTGTCCCTTGATAATTGGCGGGCAGCCCGAATGATCGGCGCAGAATTGATCGGTTGTCATTGAATTCCAATTATTCTGCAAAAAATCAACTAACCCATCACTATTCAGATCGGTAATTTGAAAATTCCCAATACTAGTAAGATTAATTGGATAAGGTTGGCCATTAATAGTATAATGCGGACCATAAACTGCCGACAGATCAATATACATTTGATCTGCCGGCAGTTGCCATGAGGAGTCATAGGTCCAACCATGGCCGTTGTTAAGATAAATATACTGTTTTTTAATAATAGAATCTGGGCATGATCCTGGATGGCTGGCGCACCATTCATCGGTATCTGATTGGTTATTCCAATAATTTTCTATAAAATCCGGGAGGGCATCGCCATTAACATCCACAAACTGGATGTGGCCCGAAGACATACTAGAATTAATTGGACATAATTTCCCGCTAACCATGCAATTGGGATTGGCTTGGTCGCCTGGCAATTCCCACGAGGAATCATAGGTCCAACCGTGACCGTTATTTAAGTAAATATATCTCTTATCACTATTCTGTAGAAAATCAGGAAGACCGTCGCCATTAATATCCGCTATTTGAAAGTTGCCGGAATTTAAATTTAAATCAACCGGGCATGGTTGGCCGTTGATTGTGCAACCCGGGGTAGATTGGTCAGCCGGGAGCTGCCATGAAGAGTCATAGGTCCAACCATGGCCGTTGTTTAAATAAATATATTGTTTTTTAACGATAGGGTTTAAACAGTATCCTTGGTTTTGAGCACACCAAACATCATTATTCGTTAAACTATTCCAGTAATTTTCTATAAGATCAGGTAGCGCATCTCCGTTGACATCCATAATTTGGAAATGGCCGGTAGTCGAATTTAGATCAACCGGGCATGGTTGGCTGTTAATCGTACAACCTAGAGTTCCTTGATCGGCCGGCAATTGCCATGAGGGATCATAGATCCAACCAAGGCCGGTATTCAAATAAATATATTGCATCACTTTTTTAGAAGAACAAAAAGGGTGGGTGGGATTATCAACGCAATAGGAATCAATTAAATATGGCTGCCAATTATTCTGCACAAAATCCGGGAGCGCATCCCCATTAACATCAATAAGTTGCATTGTCCCATTGCTTGTAATGGGATTAATAGAGCACGGCTGGCCATTAATCGTGCAACCTGGAGTAGATTGGTCAACTGGGAGCTGCCACGAGGAGTCATAGATCCATCCACCTCCATTGGCCAATTGATAACTAAAATTGCTTGACGGTAAAGAAGTAACTACAGAATTTACCTGCCCACTTTCGGTAATAGAGGAAAGTGATGACTTTAAAGAAGGGCTTTGACTTGTATATACTAGGGAATAACTATGAGCCCAGGTATTATTGACAAGCGCTTGGATTTGAGAGATGCGATAATTTGTTGTGGAAATAAATCCCGGCGTACTGCTTTGTATAGTATCGACGCGCGATTCCCTGCTGAAAATCACTGAAAAGATTCCCGGGTTGGCGCCGTTACCAGTATACACAATTGAGGCGGGATAAATCTGGCCAGAATCTTTGTAATAGGCGTAAGAGATAAAATTTCCGTTTGCGTCCTGTATCTTTTCCAACATCCATTTATATACTCTTCCGGGATCATTCGGGTCATCTTGGCGGGCAGAAGATTGGGAGCCGAACGTATATATCTTCCCGCCCTTATCAATAACTGTCCATACATTTGAGGCGTAAATATACTTTAAGAAGTTGCCATTCTCCACTTTGGATGAATAATTATTTCCGGAATTATTTACTAATTCTCCCGAAAGACTAGAACTAAAGTAGTTGTCAATAAATAGCGTGCTACTTCCCTTTTTATTAATCCTCGTAATGTAAGGAATGTTTAAGGACCAACCGATCCCGAAAACACCATCCTGGACTGCGTCCTGGCTATTATATTGCAACGTTAATTCGGGTTGCATACCATTGCGGCCAGGAGGTACGAAAACAGGATAATCATATATTAAAGCACCCGTAGCCGGATCGGGTTGAATAATGGGCTGCTTATCCAAAGATAATGAATTCGCTATTAATGAGGATTGGTTCTGAGTCTGGGATAATTGAGCTACAGCCCCGGTAGGACTCTTTAAAGAGTCCTTAACCTTTGGAACATCTTTATTGATATTCTCTTTTAAGGGGGCGAGTAGCGCCTCCTCTTTACTTCCAGAAACACTATTTTGATCAGCAGGTTTTTCAGCAGGGACGTCAGGCGTAGTATTTGGAGGCGCAGCTTCAACCAGGGAAGCTGGAGCGGTATTATCTTGGCCTTGATCAGTCTGGGTTGATAACGACATAGAAACATCCATATCATCCGTTGCCTTAACAATTACCGGATTTACGAAAAATAAAAAAACAATTAAAAGAATGATTGTTGCTTTAACGATTCTTCTTGTATGCATAATATTTTTACCTGTTAATAAATTCTATTTTTTCGAACTGCCATGCATACACCTCAAATTTGGCATTGCATTTGCAAAAGATAAAAACTTTCGGCTTACGCCTTCTTATTTCGTTGGGAACCTTCCTCTCTTCTCGTCTCTCGCAATTGGGGCACATGATCGATGCTGGTACGTATTTCATATACCAACATCGTAATAAACTGGAGAATGTCGTCAATAAACAACAAATTAAAATAACTTAAAGCTAAGCGGATAAGCTTCACCACTTTCCACAAGCCGAGCTTGATTTTTAATTTTGTTGTCGTATAATGACAAAATAAATATGAAAATAATAAAGAGCAACTTCATTATAAAAAACCGGATAGATTCTGGTTTAAGTAAAAAAAGCCCCGCCGAAAGCGGGGCTTTTTTTACATTTCGAATTATTACGCGCTTCCGATGATAATTCCCGCGGCCAATACAAGCAATCAGCCGAATACCACTTGGGCGAAGAGAAAGAAAAGATAATTAGGACAAAAAAGGCTCCGGCGTACGCTGGAGCCTTTTGTTTTGCAATTAATTTCCTGAATCCCCTCCCCTCAGCATGTTTTTTGGTTTAAAAAATGATACTAAGAATTTCTTAGTGGTATCGTACATCACCGGCAATTCAAGATAATCAATGCCGATGGCTACCCACGCCAGCCAAAACGGCAGGATGGTTGATGAGGCCGTCCCGGTAAACATATCCACGACAAACTCATCGGATATCCAAAAAATGTGCAGCCATTGGGTATTGAGCAGTAATAAAAGAAAGAGGTCTTTTTTGTTGAATTTCCGGCCTAAAGAAAAGATATATATTATTGAAGTGCTGATAATAGCCGGGATTTCCAGATAATCGACGACCACAATGACAAATTGCCAAAAGGCATTCGGGTCGAAAAACGACATTCCGAATAGCCGGAAGCTGACTACGTGGGTTGTCAGCCAGAATAAGTGCACGATTTGCAATAAAAATACTCCGGCGGTAATGCCAGTAAAAAGGGTATAATTTTTGTCGTAGAATTCCCGGATTTTCCTAAAAAGAGATCTTATATTCAAGGTGGTATTATGAATTGTAGGCTTTTTCCAGTTCCGCAACGTCGATCTTCTTCATCTTGAGCATGGCCTGGAGGGCTTTGTTGGATTTTACCGTATCGGGGCCGGTTAATAATTCCGGCAACCGTGAAGGGATGACTTGCCAGGAAAAGCCGAATTTATCCTGGAGCCAGCCGCACTGCTGGGAAGCCGGATCCCCTCCTTCGGCAAGGCGGTCCCAATAATAATCGACTTCTTCCTGATCTTTGCATTCAATATAGAAGGATGTCGCGCTAGTTGGCTTGAAGATCGGGCCGCCATCAAGGCACATGAATTTTTGGCCTTCCAATTCAAAGACCGCGGTTAATACTTTGCCCTCCATGCCTTTCATTGGTTCTTCTAACGGGCCTTCCGGGTATCTCTGGATGCTTACAACTTTGGAATTTTTAAAGATGGAAGTATAAAAATTCATCGCCTCCTCGGCGTTTTTATCAAACCATAAAAATGGCGTAATTTTTTGCTGCATAGTTTTTCATTTATTAATTATATAGTATCCCAAAAAAGCACTGTATACAAACTTAGCGTTTTTTGGCACGCTTTTTTGGAGGAGGAACCTTAGCCCCTTTCTTGCGGGCTTCGGATAGGCCGATCGCGATCGCCTGTTTCCGGCTTTTCACCTTTTTCCCGCTGCGCCCCATCTTCAGCTTCCCCTCTTTGTATTCATGCATTACCTTTTTTACTTTCGATTGGGCTTTTTTGCTGTATTTTGGCATAGATTTGATATTTATGGCTAAAACAAATCCGCCCCGCAGTTTTGCGGGGCGGATTTAGATTATACTTACTTATCGCACCCGCAATGGCACGTCTCCCCTGTCTCGTGTTCGTGGTCGCATTGCGCGCAAAGTCTGTTTGCCATAATAATATTGACGATTAGGTTATTATATATGACTTCGACCTTTATCAGAAAATACTATGTCGCAACTTTTACGGTAACCACATAGGTTTGCTTGGTACCGTCTTCAGCAGTTACTACATACGTAACGGGCTTAGTAAAGTCCTGCTCGCTACCTGATGCCGGCGAAACTGTCGCATAATCAGAAACCTGGATGGTCGGCGATAACTTTTTCACATCAGTGCCTTTTGGAACGGTCAGCGTGATAGTGTGGTTGGTATTATCAACCGTGGCCACCACTTTCGGATTTAGCTGGTCAATACTGAAAGCAGTGACAGTCTTTTGGTCGCTAAGGGTTGTCAGCTGGGTGTTTGCCTGGTTATTTGCGGTATTATTGGTAGGCGCGGCGCCTTGCTGCGCGAAGTACCACCAGCCAAGCAAAATGATGATTACCACGACAACTCCGACAATAATCCACGTAGCCATTGATGCTTGATTTCGTTCATCTACCATAATATTATATATCGCGCCCATGTGCCAATGCGCGGCATGGAAGCGCAACGTAATTTAATAATATATTGCTTCGGTTTATGATTCCTGGGTTGGCTCTTCTATTATTTCTTCGGATTTTGGGCCGGATTTCTTACCGGAATTTGAAAGTTCTTTGGAAATATTCTTCCAATGGGATTTTACTTCCTTCACAAACTCTTCGATTTCATTTTTATGGATATTCTTCAGCGCCTGGTATTTTCCGGAAACTTCATCGACGATCCTCTCGTAGGTTTCCTGGCTCAGCTCAGAAGCATTTTCAATTTTTTCCAATATTTCGCCCTTGGCCTTAAACATCCATGATTTTATCCTCCTGCGGTTTTTAGCGCCATCTTTGGATCCATAGAGAAAATACGCTCCTGCTATGGCGGCTCCTAATGTGGCGAGCCCCGCCCCCATAAAGAATGCTTTTTTCATTGAATGTGTTTTTTCCATAGTGATTACCAGCCTTGGCGCGCAAAAACATTCCGCAGGCCCAGGCCCATTAATTATTTTTTATAAGCTGCAGCAAGCCGGAGGATGCAGCTTTCATATATTGCTTTAACTGCCGGTCATACGAGGGCGCGGCCGTGTAACAGAACGCGCGCCTGCCCCTCATATTAATGTCGACCTGGCGTTTCACCTGTCCTTTGCTAATCAGGTTTTGCATTAATTTACGGGTCGTCCATGTAGTCAGGCCCATAGTTGTCGAAATATCTTTAATTCCCATATTGCTATTTTGGGAAACAAGGCTGAGGATCGCGTGTTCAGGGGAAACCTCGGGCGCGGGCTTGGGCAATAGATTTTTCAATTGCCGGAACGGGCCCAATGGGATTTTTATACCTGAGGACTTCCAGTCTTCAAGAATACTCCGAGCAATCAAACACTCCGCAATCATCAAAAATGCGAATAGCATCAAGCTGTTTGGGGGTACGAATAGAAGAATGAGATCACCAAGAAAAGTAGACATTGCAGTTATAATAGTTACGGTAATATTTTATTTGGACCTTATACATACAAGACGAACCGGGCCGTACTTTCTTTAACCTAACCGGCGACAAAATGCCAGATGATAGAAATAACGGCTAACACTAATAAGATATGGATCAACCCGCCAAACGGGGCGAATGAAAAACCGAGCAGCCAGAGTACGATTAGAACGATTCCGATTTCTAAAAACATAATTTTAATGATCCTCAACCAAAAAATGCGCGTTGAAAATTACTTCAGGCATTTTCGATTCAAGGTTCAGGCTTTTATCTTTGGGCCTTCATTATATACATTGTTTATTAAAATACAATTAACTCGGCCTTTTTCGGGAAAAAAAGGCCGGCGCGCGTACGCACCGGCTTATGTACTAGACTATGGGATCGTTCCCATGAAATTCCACCCGCCGCCATGGCGATTGGAATTTTGTATTCTCAGTTACCGCCGTGATTCCCATCAAATCCCCCATTGGAAAGATGGATAGCCCAGCGATTGATCTCTCCTTCCCCGCCGTCGATGATCTTGGTCACCTGCCGGGTGTCGAAGTGCACTTCGAGCAGTGACCCGCTTCGCGGCAACGGGTTCAGGCCGAAGAGTTTTCCCATCTGGCGTCCCGCGCACCACAGCTGGTCAGCGTTGATTTTCCGGGCGATTCTGTCGGCCAGTTTCCATCCTTCCTTCGGCGGAAGGATATCCGTCAACTGCAGCGTGTGTGCCTTGTCGATGGAGAGATCCGGCGCGTAGAGTACCCGGCTGGTGCCGTCGGCGGATTCGTTGATCGTGGCGTTGGGCTCACCCAGAAGGTGGCACATCACGGTCTCCACATCCGCGAATTCCGGGTGGCTAGCCAATACCTCCCGCATCTGAACGTAACGCAGGGCATGGCCAACCACAACCACCGCGATGTCGAGCGTGCCATACTGGTTGCAGATAGCTATGGCTTCGCAGTTTTTCTGGGCTTGGAGCAAGCCCTTCGCCGTCAGGTCCCCCACGTGGCCTTCGTTTTTCTCGCCGTGAAAGGCGACGAAGACCCGGGGTTTCCACGCTTTCTTGCGCTTTTTTTCGGGAACCGACTTTCCTTGTCGGGGTTTCGATTCCGGCTCGGGCATGCCTTTCTCCAGGAGGCTTCTTGAGATAGAGGTTGTCAAAGGGCGATTTTAGGTTATTATACATCTATATCGTTTTTCAGCAACTCCATGCCAAAATCATCTAAAAAAGAAGCTAAAAAGCCTACCCATCAACAGAAGATCGCCGATCTTGTAAAACAAGTGGCCCACTATAAAAAAGAGCTGGATTTTTTCCGTACCCGGCTGGCTTCTTTTTCTGATTACAATCCCCGGCCGATCACCGAAGTTGATTTCAAAGGCAACGTGCTCTATATAAATCCGCAGACACGCGAGAACTTCCCCGACCTCAAAAAACGCGGTATGAAACATCCTTACTTCGCCGGTTTAAAAAGCATACTAAGCGACATTAAAAAACGCCGGAAAGGCATCAGCCGGGAAATAAAAATAGGCAATGTTTGGTGGCGGCAGAATATCCATTACATCCCGCTTTTTAATGTAGTCCGTATTTTCGGATTAAATATTACTGAAAATAAAAATCTTGAGCAGAGCATGAGGGAAAGCGAAGCCCGGTACCATATGTTATTTGAAAAGATGAATTACGGGTATGCCCTGCAGGACATTATTTTCGATGAAAAGGGCAAGCCCGTTGATTATAAGTTCATTGATGTCAACCCGGCGTTTGAAAAACTGACGAAGATGAAAAAGGAGATGATCCTGGGAAAAACTGCCAATCAGATAGCCCGGAACCCCGAAACCCCGGAAAGCATCGCGACCCGCAAAAAATACGACCAAGTAGCAGTTACCGGCAAACCGCTTTACCTGGAAAATTACAACGAAACAACGAAAAAATACTTTGAATTGTATGCCTATATGCCCAATAAAAAGCAGATGGCATTGATTTTTTCCGATATTACCGACCGCAAGAAAACCGACGAGGAGAAAAATAATTTCATTTCCATCATGTCGCATGAACTGCGCAATCCCCTCACCCCGATTATGGCTAACGCGCAATTTCTGCAGCGTAAAGATTTCACCGACCCTATCGCCAAAGAAGCAATTGATATTATTGAAAAGCAATCGCGGATCATGGCCGATCTTTTAAATGATATTCTGGATGTTTCACGGTTAAGCCGCCGGCAGATCACATTGAAAAAGAGCCGGATCAATATTTCTGATGTGATCCACGGTTCGGTAAAATCATCCATGCCGTTCATTACCACCAAGCAGCAAGATTTATCGCTGTTACTCAGCAAGCGGCCAGTGTATCTTTATGCCGACCCTCTCCGCCTCGAGCAAATCTTGGTGAATGTCATCAATAACGCTTCAAAATATACTCCGCCCAAAGGGCATATCAGCATCCAGTGCCAGCCGAAAAATGGCCACGTTGAAATCCGGGTCAAGGATAACGGCGAAGGCATGAGCCAGGATAAAATAAGCAGGATATTTGACTTATTTAAAGGAGAAAACCAGCCATTCATGGGTGTCGGAGGCCTTGGAATCGGATTAAACCTGGTAAAGAACCTGGTACAGATGCATAAGGGAACGGTCCATGTAACCAGCAAAGGAAAGGGCAAAGGAAGTGAATTCATTATCACCCTGCCGATTGAAGCAACAAAATCTAAATCAAAAAAAGCAGAACTGCCGGAAGCGGGCGAATCTAAAGCACCCGGTGAAAAAACTTCCCGGATCCTGGTAGTTGATGACAATGCCGATATCCGCAACGCGATTTCTAATATCCTGGTGCACGAAGGATACCAAGTAAAGTCAACGCACGACGGATCGGCGGCCATTAAAATTTCCAAAACGTTCAAACCTCATACTGCCTTGATCGATATCGGCCTGCCCGGGATCAGCGGCTACAAAGTGGCGAAAATCTTGAGGGAACAGCACGACAGCAAAGACCGGAAAATAAAATTGATCGCCTTCACCGGATACGGCCAGGAAAAAGACAAGCAACGGGCAAAAGAAGCGGGATTTGATGTGCATTTAACCAAACCGCTCAACATCGACCATTTAATGCGATACCTCACTTAATAAAAAAGCCCCGCCTGCGCGGGGCTTTTTTATTATTCCTGTCCTTTATTCATCACATCCGCACGAACACATGGTTTCGGTTTCGTGCCTATGGTTGCATTCCGGACAATTATATTTTGCCATAATACTCTCTCACGTATTAATTATACGATACGCGACCTTTATCTTTTTAACGTTAACAAGCGGCGCATTGCAATAAATGAAAGTGATGCCAGCGAAACATATGCCAGCGCCATAATAGCGATCACTCCCGCGGTGACTGCTGCGCCTTCGGCGTTATCCTGAGGAGCAAACCCCGCCTCAGGGAAGCCCGGAGTACCCGCTATAGTTGAAGCTCCAAGGACCGACCCTGTGGTTGGAGTAGTTGTTCCAGTTCCGCCCGGGGTGCTTGTGCCTCCGGTTGCGCCTCCGCCGGTTCCGCCGCCGCCATTGGATACGCTCCCAGAAACGGCACTGCCGCCGCCGGTTCCGCCGCCTCCACCCCCGCCGCCGCTCACTGTTCCGGAAACCGTGCTTCCAGAGCTTCCGCCGCTAACGGTGCCGGAAACCGTACTGCCGCCAACACTTCCGCCAACGTTTCCCCCAGCCTGCGAGGTTGAGGAAGCGGAAGAGGAAATCGTCCCGGTAACCTCCGCCGCGTGAGCGGCGGAGGCACCAAGGAACATGACGGCAACGAAAACAATGACTTGAGCACTAATGATTTTTTTAATGGTAGCCATTTTTTATTGCCGATTTAAGATTATTGACTAAGGAGTCGACTGTACTCCGTAGGTTGTAGTGTACGATCCCGTAGGCGTACCGGTAGGAATCGAAACTTCTACCGTCACATCGACTTGCCTGCCCGCCATGCCCGGATCAAGATCCGTGGTCATCACAAGCGGCGGAGTAGAATAGGTATTTGCAGCCGTTAGTAAGATCGTAGCTCCACCATTATTTGCCTGGGCGGAAGAAATTCTCATATTGTTGGCAACGGGAATCATGTTGGCCCCGCTCATCCAATCTGCGAATTTCATGGCCAAGTTCGGTTCATTAGTAGGGTCAGTGATGTGGAAAATGTATTTCCAGCCTGAAGCGAACGTACCATTGGCCGTTGCCGAACCATTAACTACCGTAATGGAATCGACATGCAACATACCGTTATCTTGCACGACATCGCCTCCAATACCTCCCGTAGTGCCATCGCATGGCATGTTCCATACGATAACGTATTTATCAGACATGAGGTTGGTAAAGGATGGGGGCGTCATGGTAGGAGCCGCTGCCTGGGCTTGGGCCAAGGTATTTCCTGTTGAATAACCCATTAACATAAAGGGAACTCCCCCTTCGGTTCCTTGGGCAGGGCATTGGGCACCTGTTGTAGAATTCATTACTTCACTAGTGCTGTAACTTCCACCCGAAGTCATATCAGCTGTTACAGCCTGATATGGCGTTGGGCTATTAAATCCGGTTGGACTCAAAGTAAACTGACCCGAGCCGGAACCGATATTCGTAGCATTCCAGGTAGCGTTCATCGTAAAGGTTGCGCTATTTGTATTAGCAGCAGTAGCCGCCATACCATTAACATACTTTACAATGGTAACTTTGACTGATTCCGGAGTAGGCGGGATTTCTTGAGCATTCCCCGATGTGGTCATCCAAGTTCCGCTCCTTTGGCTGGCCTGGTAATTATCAAACCACGTACCCGACATACTGCCATCCGTCCCGATTGTTCCGGTCATATGCAATACGGTCTGAGGGGTTACTGCGTCGGCAGTTGCCGTATAGTGCGCGGTGAAATTAATTGTATTCCCTGAAACCGTCCCGGAATTTATTGTCCACATGTAGACATTGGCTCCAGCCGGGCTTCCGCCGTGACCGGTAAGGTTACCCATATTATCCATGGTTAAAACCATGTCATGCGGATAATCAGTGCCCAGGTAATTCATGTTGATCACATAGGTTCCAGAAGCATCCCAGGTAGGGGTTACCGCGCTGGCTGACATCGGCAAGGCCGAGGCCAGCGGTGCTGCTAAGATTGCCATCATGGCGATTTGTGCGATTATTTTTTTCATGCTTTTTCTTTTCACCATCTTGAAACTTTTTTACAGATATAATATAAGTAAAGTAGGACTTGATAGTGAAAACTGTTAAGTTATTGCTAAAAAGCCTTTTTGTTTTGCGACAGGGGCTTTTTAGTTTATAATTTATTTGCTGTTTTGCCGCGCGGCGGCGGCAAAAATCGACCTTTGTTTTAATACTATCGGTATTTCTTTAGGTAATTAGAAAGAAGTCTTTCCGGTCGCGCTGAGGAACAATTCCGAACTGTCACTTACCTCCTGGTTCTGGGAATTTTGCACTTGCATGGCTGAGGGTTTGATTGAATCTGCGTCAACATCGGCATGGAAAGGATTAAGATTGCCCGCGGAAATTCCCCCTACTCCCGCTATCGCTGCTGCTACTAATAATGGTAATAATTTAATCATATGTTTTTGTTATCTTGAATTACGGAATATTTTTCAGGGACCCCGTAACTCAAATCGTTAATGATATTTAATTTGCCCCGCTAAGTAGTCTGATTTTACACCCTGCGCGATGATTTTTATATTAACTTCTC
>JAIFWS010000014.1 GCA_019658985.1 Candidatus Parcubacteria bacterium | reverse complement strand
ATTAAACTCGGTAATAGCGTCGCGCAGACCGGGTACATCCTTCTCCACAGAGATGAGTTCCGTCCCAGATAACCGGACTGTCCCGTCCAGCGTATAAGCCTTTTGCTTTCGCGGATCGTTTTTTGCCCGGCCGATGAGGGTATGAATCGTCCCCCAGTGCTCCTTAATCTGGCCGGAAACCAAGGCTTTGTACTTCTTTTCTACTGTTCTATTTTTAAACTGTTTTTGCAAAAAAATCAATGCCTCCGGGGTTTTGGCGACTAAAAGCAGGCCAGAAGTCCCTTTATCGAGCCGATGGACCACCCCATACCGGGGCGCCTCGCCCGCCTCTTTAAGCTCCGGATACTCTAAAATCAGGGCGTCGATTAAGGTGTTTTCGGTCGTCTGCCCTTCGGGAAAGACCACAACTCCAGCTGGTTTTTCCACGACTAATACATCCTTATCTTGATAAATGATCTTAAAATCCATATTTAAATCTTTTTAAGATAATGGATAAGGGTTTTACCTTCTTTGAATCCAATACTCTTGTGAAATTCCTGGCTTAAAAGATTATCGGCTTCCACGTCTGATCCGATTTCAGAAATTCCCTGCTGAACAAACCATTCTTCTGTTTTTTCTATTAATTTTTTCGCTATTCCCCTTTTTCTATATTCATCCTTTACGTAAATTCCTTCGATATATCCTACGGGATTCGTTGAGGCGCCCTCTACATAATCTCTTCTAATCGCAAAGTTAAGGAAAGCAATAACGCGGCCACTTTCGTCTTTGTACACAAAAGCTCCTTCGTTATCGGAATGGAGAATATCTCTAAATTCTTCCTCTAATTCTATCCTTGAATGATTGGGCCAAAGCGAAACACCTAAATTCACCCAATCAGAGAAATCATTTTTGGTAACTTTACTAATTTCCATGGTGCGCGATGAGGGATTCGAACCCCCGGCCCTTCCCACGTCAAGGGAATGCTCTACCACTGAGCTAATCGCGCATTAGTTGTCATTCCCGCGCTGCGGCCCGCCGAAGCCTTGGCGAAGGGGGCAAAGCGGGAATCTAGAGTTCTCTGGATCCCCGTTCAAGCCGGGGATGACAAAAGTTACTTCAACGAATACTGTTTTCTATTCTGCTTTACTAAGCCTTCTTTTTCAAGTGCCGCCAATACTTTTTCAACTCTCTCGCCAGTTTGTAAAGTTATCTTTGTTAATCTTTCTGTCAGTTCTTTTTTATCCATTAATCCAGTGGATAATATCCTCAAAGCGTTGCCGCGGATCTGGCGCAACGAACCTTCAAACTTTGACTGTACGGAATAATTTTTATGGCGGCGGTTTGGGTTTAGAACTTGGGTTTTTAAATATGCGCCATAATCCATTAAGGCCCAGTGCCATTCGCGGGCGTTGCCCATGGGCAACGCCCGCTCCGCCAATTCCAAAATCTCCTTATCTTCAATATTTTCCTTATCCGTAAAGAAATGATGGATAAATACCCGTCGGATATTCGTTTCAATGCAGGCCACCGGAGTATTAAACGAAAAAATGCTGACGGCACGGGCCGTGTATGGCCCGATTCCCGGAAACTCTTCCAGACGTCCAACGTCTGACGGGAATTTTCCATTAAATTCATCAATAACTTTTTTGGCGGCCTTTTGCAGCGCCAACGCCCGGCGATTATAACCAAGTCCTTGCCAAAAAGGATAGATTTCGGCAAAGGTTACCCGCGCCAAAGAATGTGCATCCGGAAATTTCTCCAGCCAGCGACCATAATATCGCACGACGCGATCCGCCTGTGTTTGCTGAAGCATGATTTCCGAAACCAGGATTTTATAAGGATCGTACGCTTGCCCTGAGCCGCGTCGAATGGGTTCCCTCCAAGGGAAATTCCGCTTGTTCTTTTTATAAAAATCCCAAACGGTTGTTTGGAATTTTTTAATGTCTGGCTTCTGCATTTTCTTCTGGTGCTCCCACTAGGATTCGAACCTAGGACCTGTCCGATATAAGCGGAATGCTCTGCCGCTGAGCTATGGGAGCATAGCCGGCGCGCAGACGGGCGCGCCGGACCTACTTATCTTTTGCCACTCTTTACACCTATGATTCTTTCAAATTCTTCGCGTTCGATAGTTTCCCGTTCTACCAATACTTTGGCGATTTTCTCCAGCATATCGCGGCGCTTGGCCACAATCTCTACGGCTTTCTTTTCGGCGCCCCGGATAATGGTTTCGATTTCCTGGTCAATTTTTTCCGCAACGGATTCGGAATAATTACGCTGTTCGGAAATTTCTTTTCCCATGAATATCATCTCGTCTTTCTCACCAAAGGCTATCGGGCCGAGTGAAGACATTCCCCATTCTTTGACAATCTTGCGAGCCAGGTGCGAAGCCTTTTCCAAATCATTAGAAGCTCCCGTAGTCATTTCGCCGAAGATCAGTTTCTCAGCTGCCATTCCTCCTAGTAATGTGGCGATCTCCGCCAAAAACTGGGTTTTGGTCCTCATCTTATTATCTTCAGACGGAACCTTGAATGTGTATCCTCCTGCATTACCGCGGGAGATAATGGAAATCTTCCTGACTGGATCCGTTCCCGGAATCGAGCTGGACACCAGCGCGTGGCCGGCTTCGTGATAGGCGGTAATTTCTTTTTCCTTCTTAGAAAGCAAATGGCTTTTACGTTCTGGGCCCAATAATACTTTTTCGATAGAAGTCAAAAAGTCTGTCTGGAAGACCTGGGTTTTATTTTGCCGCGCCGCTGTTAACGCCGCTTCGTTGGCAACATTAGCCAAATCTGCTCCTGAAAATCCCGGAGTGCGTTCCGCAATTTCTTTGAAGACAACATCTGACGCTAATGGCTTTCCCTTGGAATGGATCTCTAAAATCGCTTCGCGGTCGTGCACATCTGGCGGATCCAACACAATTTTCCTATCAAAGCGTCCGGGTCGAAGTAATGCGGGGTCTAAAATATCTCCGCGGTTGGTGGCGGCAATAACAATCACCCCGGATTCTTTTTGGAACCCGTCCATCTCCACTAAAATCATATTCAATGTCTGCTCGCGTTCATCATGGCCTCCGCCGATCCCTGCTCCGCGGTGGCGTCCGATCGCGTCCAATTCGTCAATGAAAATAATCGAAGGGGCGGCTTTTTTTGCGGTGGAAAATAAATCACGGACGCGGGCTGATCCGACTCCCACAAACATTTCTACGAATTCCGAACCGGAAATAGAAAAGAACGGCACATTAGCTTCCCCGGCAACAGCGCGGGCCAATAAGGTTTTTCCTACTCCGGCCGATCCCAGAAGCAACACTCCGCGCGGGATTTTCGCTCCCATCGCCAAATACTTTTTCGGGAACTTCAAAAAGTCTACGATTTCAGTCAATTCTTCTTTTGCCTCCTTTAATCCTGCGGCATCTTTGAACGTTACTTTCTCTTTATTATTCGGATCGGCTCCGAAAATTTTAGCCCGGGACCTGGTAAAATCAAACACTTGGCCAGCGCCTTTATTGGTTTGGCGCATCATGGTCCACAAGAAAAACCCAATTAAGAGCAATGGTAAAATTCCGTAGAGCAATGCAGGCAGAAGCCATGACCAAACCGATTCCTGCACGGCATTGGCGCTAATCTCCACTCTTTGCAATTTCGTTTTATCCACTCCTAAATTTGCCAGCACTTCCGGTAATACGGAGTTGGACTCTTTCATCGATTCGGCGGTCTTATCATCGGTATAAGTTACCTTGATTTTATCGCCGGAGACATCGATTTTCTTTACCTTATCAGCATTGATATCGCCGACTATTTGGGAAATCGAAACTTGCGCCGGTTTTTCCTGCGGCAAGTAGACCAAACTAAAAACCCCCGCCACGACGATGAGGATTAAGACAATTACGATAAAATTTTTAAGTAAAGGGTTGATTTTCATTCTATATATGATTAACTTTTTAGTAATTTACCGCCATTAACGAGGTTATGGTAGCATTTTCTGACATTTCTTCCAAGGTATTGACAATAATAAGTAATCGTGATATAGTTAAGGCCAGCTCTTTCACAGGACATTTTGCACGATTTTCCTCATAATATTGGTCTTTTGTGGGTAAAATCGTGTACGATGTCCGCATCAATCGCCCTAGGAGGTCATCATGACCACCACGACCATGAATCTCGTCGCCGTCGCGTCGGCTCACCGCGTCAACTTGTCCCTGCTCAAGCTGAGCCGGGAGGAGGTGCCGGAGATCTTGTGGGACACGGAGCCCCCCAAGAAACAACCGCCGGCGAACGGACCGACCGACCTGGTCGAGGTGAAGCTCGAACCCGAGCGTCAGTTCGACCGGCAGCACCACTGCTGCGTCGTCGGCATCCGCTCGGCCCTGGAGAGCGCCGGCCTGGTGCTCGTCGAGGTTTACCTTAACCGCAGGGGTGAGGGCAAGAGCACCGTCGAGCTTCGCTTCGCCCGCGCCGGCACGCGGACGGTCAGCGAGTTCGTAACCAAGAACGGTCCGGCCGTCGCCAAAGCACTCGACTCCCTGTTCGAGGCCCTCCCCTTCAACCTCGATGGCTGGGACAACCCCTATTGGGAGAAAAGGGGTAACGAGGAGAAGCGCATCTACTGCGGCAAGCGTGAGGTGCGCTTCAACCTGGCGGCCTGCCGAGAAGGCAAGAATGACGAGGTCATGCTGAAGGTCGAAGACGGGCACCTGGCCTACGTACCCTTCCCCAGTTGAGCAAAACCGGCGGACGGCTAACATGTTGCGTACGTGACCATCAAAAACACGAACGCGACCCAAACCACAAAGGCGATGTATCAACGACGATACATCGCCTCTTCTTTTACTTATCTTTACTTTGTAATATCTTGCTGCCCGTCAAAATACCCTTCAATGACTTCCACTTCTTCTGGCTTTTCAAAATATTCTACCAAATTGGATGCCATGGCTTTTTCCATAAGTTCATTTGAGTACGCCGGCGAAATTCCTTGAGCACAAGAAAGCGTAATGTGGGGATGCTTACTATTTGATTTAGGATTTTCCACTAGTAAGGCATCACCCTTTTCATCATATACCCTCGCTACAATTTTTAATGTTGACTCCTTACCCATCTCGATACCTTCCAGGGAACTGGGTTTAAATACAATAGTAGAATGATGGGCGAACACCCGGGGATGTTTTGGAGGGAATTTTTCAAGCAATACCGCCGGATTTTTTACGAACTCTGCCGTGTATAGAGTCTTCATCTTGGAATGCGAATCCTGGCGTGATTCTTGGCGCGGCTCTTTCCCAGAGCCGTCTTTTGCCAGCGACTCTTTGATAATTTCAGTAATGGTTTCCAAAGGTATCTGGGTAGCAGAAATGCCCTTGGGATTTACGCCGCCATTGAGTAGTGAATTGGTTGCCTTGTCGTAATACCATTCAGGGACTTCAGGAAGCTTTCCTTCCGTCATTAGTCGGGATGGCGAAGGAAGCTGCTGATTTCCTTTTAGCTTCAGTTCTTCAGTCCTTAACCGCACTGCCATCTGCCGAAGATCAATTCTCTTGATCTGCTTTGTTAGAATATTTGTGTAACCGGAACTCATTTGCTGACAGACAACATCGGCCTTAATCCCGATGGAGGATTTCAACCATCCGGCCATACTGATATTATCGGACTCCAAAATGACTATTATGAGTTTTTTACCTTTGTGGCGCGCTTCGAATACTTCTGCTTTTCCCTCCCTCATGCTTTCTTCAAATTCTTTCGGGAGTTCGCTGGTCCTTTTCCGTTCTTCGGTATAGTGGGCGTCTAAGAGCGGATAAAGAACTTCAATCACTTTCTCCGGAACTCTCACGGTCTTATTGATGGCGGAAATCAGTCCGGATAATCCGAAAGCCCGGTCAAGCTGGTCGGTGGAAATGGTTCCGATGCCATATTGGTCATCGCGTTTTGTGTAAGCCAGTAATTTAGCGAGCCCGCCGTCGCTTTCGATTCCCAAATCTTCAGCCACTAACTCTGATAAAATTCTGCCTTTCGCGTGGTGATCAAGAGTCCCCCCGCCAACGTCCAGCACGATAACTCCTTTCTTGAGGAGCAAATCCCCATTTTCGCCAGCCGGAAGCTGTTGCAATATTTCAATACGGGCTTTTTCAATCCCCGGATATTTGGCCGCTCCGAATTTCTTCAAGAAAAAAATCGCCACGATCGTATCGGGATGCAAGCTACTGGGAATAATGATTTTTGAGTATTCCATGCTCATGCTTTATCTATGTTACCAAAAAATCGCCGGATCGGCGATCTTTTGGTTTTCAAATCTATTTCTTTTCGACTAACTTCAAGCTCATGCGGTGCTCTTTCGGCTCGATGAGCAACACTTCGAAATCATATGAATTGCCCACGGATAATTTCTCTTCCATGTCTTTCTGGGAAGCGAATTCCGAAATGTGGCAGAGCCCCCTGATCTTCGGCAGCACTTCAATGAAGGCGCCAAATGGTGAGAAGGAAATCACTTTTCCGTTAATTGTGTCTCCTTTCTTGTATTCTTTCTCGATTTTCTCCCAAGGATTTTCTTTCAGGCTTTTTAGCGACAAGAATACCTGATTGTTGTTGATATCGATGATTTGAGCTTTAATCACTTCACCAACTTTCACCACTTCCGCCGGATTTTGCACCAATTGCCAATCCAATTCGGAAATGTGGATCAATCCTTCAATGCTGTCTTCTTTTGAATCAGGAGCCACGACCGGGAACCGGATAAACACTCCAAAGTCGGCAATTCCCGTGATTTTTCCTTCGATAGTCTCGCCTTTTTTGTATTTATTTAAAATCGCTTTGAGTAATTGTTCCGTCTTGGCTTTTTCTGACAAGATCAATTTGTTTTCTTCGGCCAACAAGTCGAGTACCTTGACTTCCATGGTTTTGCCGATGAATTTCTGTAATTCTTTCAAGATTTTAGCTTTGTCAGCATCTACCACTCTTGGATAATTTTCCGGAGATAACTGTGAAACTGGCAAGAACGCTGGAATATTATTGATGTTAGTCAAAAGTCCTCCTTTGTTTACGCCGCTGATTTTTACCTTGATGATTTCCTGACTGTCTTTCAATTCCCTCAATTTCTGCCAATTAATATCTTTGGTTGCATCCTGTAGTGACAATTCGCGGTAGCCTTCTTCGTTTTCCATTTCCACGATTTTGGCGTGAACGATGTCGCCGATGGCCAGGCTCTTGATCACTTCTTTTACTTCGTAAAATTCCCGGCCGTAAATAATGCCGGTGCCCTGGTTGCCCAAATCAATAAAAAGAGCGGACCGGTCGCGGGCCACTACTCTGCCTTCTACAATAGAACCTACCGAAAGAGGATTTCCTGAATCAGTGGGTGTTTTTTTAACGTCTTCCTTCATATTATATATTCGCCCAGGCGAACCTTCGCTAATTCGTAGCTTCGGCTTCGCAAAGCGGGCCGAGCTCCATCTGGACTGTTAATTGTATTGGTCGTAATATAACTCAGTTCATTGGATTACGCAACATTGACAAATTTCAAGATATGTATTAATGTTTTAATAGCATCGAACGAGTCTCTACCCTACTGCAGAGGAGACATATGGCCAAGAAGATGACCGAGAAGAAGTGGCGGTACGCCCGGGATCCCTACGAACTCATCCAGCATGTGTTCGAAAGAGCAACGACCCGACAGAGACTCTTAGTCGTTTGCGCCATCGAAAGCGCAGAGGCTTGTAAACACCGATTTGCCAGGCGAAACAATGCATGGCAATTGGAGGTAGTTCGAATATTGGAAAGACAAGCGGAAACGGGTCAACCCATTCCGCCAGAGAGCATGGAAAGAATAAGAAGCCAAGGAGAGGATGAGCTTAGGGGATTCGAAGCAACTGCTGAGTGTGCAACTTCACTGCCTGCGTGGGGGGAGTTTCTCGACACTCTGACGCTGCAACACAAAGCATGTAAGCTCATCCGCGAAGTCTTTAGCAACCCGTTCCGGTCGGTCAAGGTTGACCGGGCTTGGCAAACGCCGACGGTGACGAGCCTAGCTTCGGCCGCCTACGAAGAGCGCCAACTACCTTCCGGCCATCTGGATACGGCGCGACTGGCGATCCTCTCTGACGCCTTCGAGGAAGCCGGCTGCACCAGCGACGAAATCCTCGGACACCTGCGCTCTCCCGGCCCGCACATCCGCGGCTGCTGGGCGCTGGATCTGGTGCTGGGCAAAAGTTAACAAGGCGCCGCCCGCGGGCGGCGCAGAGCGAACCAAAGCTTCGGCGATGGTTCTTTTTTTTAC
This sequence comes from Candidatus Parcubacteria bacterium, assembly GCA_019658985.1. Taxonomy (GTDB): domain Bacteria; phylum Patescibacteriota; class Minisyncoccia; order Minisyncoccales; family Staskawiczbacteraceae; genus VGLO01. The sequence continues at coordinate 7,688 of JAIFWS010000014.1, read as the reverse complement.
ACACTTTTTAGCTTGTCATTCCCGCGAAAGCGGGAATCTAGGATATCCCAAAACTCTGGATTCCCGCTTTCGCGGGAATGACAAAAAGGAATTTTAAAATTGCAAACGGGAATTGTTTGTGATAAAATCACTCAATAATTAATAAATACTATGGCAAAATTAACCTGGGCCGGGCAAGCCTGTTTTCAATTATCAGTCTCTAATGGGAAGGACCACGAAGCCAGCATCGTTATTGATCCATACGGCGATATCGGGTTGAAATTGCCGAATCTTTCCGCTGACATTCTTCTGGTAAGCCACGGGCATCCCGACCACAACAATATTTCCGCCGTCAAAGGCGATCCTTTTTTAATAGAAACTCCGGGCGAATATGAAGCCAAGGGTGTATTTGTCCAAGGCATTACATCATTCCATGACGAAAAAGAGGGCAAAGAACGGGGGCAAAATACCATTTATACGATAGAAGCTGAAGATATCCGTTTTTGCCATTTAGGAGATTTTGGACAGAAACAATTAACCGACGAACAACTGGAAAAAATCGGCCGGGTGGACATTTTAATGATCCCAGTAGGTGGGACATATACGATCAACGGGTCGGAAGCCGCTAAAGTGATAGGACAAATAGAACCGAAAATCGTTATTCCGATGCACTATGGCCTGCCGAAATTAAAATATGAATTGGATGGCGTGGAAAAGTTTTTAAAAGCCATGGGCAAGAATAACGTTGAGCCACAAGATAAATTAACCATCAAATCCAGCGGCCTGCCAAAAGAAGGGGCTATGGAAATTGTGGTATTAAAAGCATAAGTATTTGTCATCCCAGGCTTGACCTAGGATCCAGAGTTAAATACACTCACCCTGGATTCCCGCTTCCGCGGGAATGACAATTTAAAAAAATGCTGAATAAATTGCAAAATTTATCTGACGGAAAGAAGAAAGGCATTATTATTGCGGTAGTAGTAATTGCAGGGCTGGCGATGGGAGGCGCTTGGTTGGTTTCAGCGGGAAACAGGATTCCCGCCATGGCAAATGTATTCCAGACGCTAAATCTCCCCCAGATAAATTTACCTGAGCTGCCGGAGGAGAACTTGCCAGCTATTGCCGAAGATCCTGATTGGAAAACGTATTCGAATACTAAATACGGATTTGAAATAGTATATCCATCAGATTTCTCAACGCTAGAATATAACGGAGGAGGCAATACGTGGACCGTTGAGTTCAGCCCAGAGCAAAATACAGGAAGCCCTTCTTTCGCAAGTGTTTTAATCGGAGAAAGTGTTAAAATACCGCCAGGCGTAGCGCAGGTGCAAGTCAATAATTACAAAGCCTGGCAGTTTATCAAAGAAGGGAGCAATAAAGAATATGTTACTATTTTTCAAAGAGACAGTGACCAGTTATTGATAAGCTTCGCTTATTCTCAATCTCCTACCGGTGGTGATTATAAAGAAGAGTATGAAGTAATGCTTTCCACATTTAAATTCACCAATACAACTAATTAAATACCATGGCAAAAGAAAAAGAAGAGCAGAAATTAAACAGTATCGGCAACGTCAACAAGCGTGAAATCGTTACTGAATTAAAAGAATCCTACATTGATTACGCGATGTCGGTTATTGTTGCCCGCGCGCTTCCTGATGTGCGCGACGGATTAAAACCGGTGCACCGGAAAATCCTATTTGCCATGAATGAACTGGGGCTCGGATCCGGTTCAAAGTTTAGAAAGTGCGCCGCGGTGGTGGGAGAAGTGATGGCCAAATACCATCCGCACGGGGATATGGCCATTTATGATACGCTGGTCCGCATGGCCCAGGATTTTAACTTGCGCTACCCATTAATTGCGCCCCAAGGAAACTTCGGATCGATTGACGGCGACGGCGCGGCCGCATCCCGATACACCGAAGCCAAATTATCAAAGTTGGGCGAAGCACTGATGGAAGACATTGATATGGACACCGTCAACTTCATGGATAACTACGACGGAACCAAAAGAGAACCGACAGTTCTGCCTTCCCCGTTGCCGCAACTTTTATTAAACGGATCATTGGGAATCGCCGTCGGCATGGCCACCAATATTCCGCCGCATAATTTAACTGAAGTCATTGACGCTGTTGTTTATCTGCTTGACCACCCGAAGGCCGAGACGCCGGATCTATTCCAGTTCATCCAAGGGCCGGACTTCCCGACCGGAGGCATTATTTACGACCAAAAACAAATTATTGAAGCTTATTCGCAGGGAAAAGGCTCGATTATCATGCGCGGGAAAGCTGATATTGAAACCAAAAAAGACGAATCAGAACAAATCATCATCACCGAAATCCCCTACCAGGTTTTAAAATCCAGCTTAGTGGAAGAATTTGCTAATTTGGTTTCCGATAAAAAAATCGAAGGGATCAAAGACATTAAAGATTTGTCCGACCGCGAAGGGATGCGCATTGTCATTGATGTAAAACGCGGATACCAGTCCCAGCGGATTTTAAACCGGCTGTATCAATTTACGAATTTACAAAAAACATTCCATTTGAATTTATTAGCTTTAGTAGACGGAATCCAGCCGGAAATTTTGTCGATTTCCGATGTTTTGAAATATTTCATCAAGCACCGTGAGGAGGTTATCACCAGAAGGACCAAGTTTGAACTCGAAAAATGCAAAGACCGCGCCCATATTTTGGAAGGATTGATGATCGCCCTCCATAATATTGACGCTGTGATCCAAACAATTAAAAAATCGCAAGACCGCGATGAAGCCCGCGTTAATTTGATGAAGAAATTCAAGCTGACCGAACGCCAAGCCGTTGCCATTTTAGAAATGCGACTACAAACCCTCGCTGGCCTGGAAAGATTAAAAATTGAAGAAGAACTGAAAGCCATCATGGAACGGATCAAGGAATTGATGGCCATTTTAAAGAGCCCGGAGAAATTAAAGGGATTGATTGTAAAAGAACTGAGCACTATGAAAGAAAAGTTCGGCGACAAGCGCCGGACCCGCGTAGTAAAAGGAAAATTGGGTGAAATCACCGAGATTGACTTGATTCCTGCCGAGGAAACAATGGTTACCTTAACTACCGGCGGCTACATCAAGAGGATTAATCCCGCCACCTACAAAATCCAAAAGCGCGGAGGCAAGGGGATCATGGGAATGAAAACGATGCAAGATGATATCGTTGAGCATTTCCTGACCGCCAATACCCACGATAATTTGCTATTCTTTACGGATTCCGGAAAAGTATTCCAAACCCAAGTCTATGAAATCCCCGAAGGAACCCGGGTTGCCCGCGGACGCGGATTGATGAACTTCTTAGAAGTATCAACCGAAGAAAAAGTACTGTCGCTGGTGCCGATGGCCAAAACTAAAGACGGTGAAGCAAAAACCGCCAAGTTTTTGATGATGGTCACCAAAAACGGCCGAATCAAAAAGACTTCATTGGAAGAATTTGAAAATGTCCGCAAGAGCGGAATCATCGCCATTAAATTGGAAAAAGGGGACCTTTTGAAAAAAGTGGTTGCCACCAGCGGCCAAGATGACATCATGCTGGTAACAAAATCCGGAGCCGCCATCCGCTTTGAAGAAAAAGATATCCGGCCAATGGGAAGGTCTGCGGCGGGAGTCAAAGGCATCCGAGTGAAAAAAGGCGACGAAGTTGTGGGCATGGACGTGATTTCAGGAATTGAAACTCCGGGAGCGGATGGGAAAAAAGCCAAAAACTTTTTGATGATCGTTATGGAAAACGGATATGGAAAACAAACTGATGTCTCCCAATACAAAGTGCAGACCCGGGGCGGATCGGGAGTGAAGACCGCTAAAATCACCAGCAAAACGGGTTCTATCATCCTCTCTTCTATATTATCGGAAGCCGACGAAGATGAAGACTTGATCGTCATTTCCCAGCATGGGCAGGTTATCCGAACCGAAACCAAGTCGATCTCACGGCTTGGCCGCGATACCCAGGGCGTACGCATTATGAAACTGGATGAGGGCGACAAAGTTGCTTCGGGGGCGTGTCTCAAAGAATAAGTCAAAATTTAAAAATCAAAAGTCAAAAATACAATTCAAAATCCAAAATTTCCTAATCGTTTACTTTTAATTTTTTACTTGAAATTTTGACTTTTGCATTTTGACTTTTGAATTCATACGACGTGCCTGATTTTCTTAATATCAACGAGGTTTTAGAGCATCTTGAGATAAAACCCGGCATGATTGCCGTCGAATTCGGTTCCGGTTCGGCTGATTTTACGTTGGCGCTCGCCAAAAAAGCGTATCAAGGCAGAGTGTACGCGCTCGATATTGAAGAGCAAAAACTCTCGGCCCTCAAAAGCAAATTAAACCTCCAGAAACTCAACAACATTGCGACGGTCTGCTGCGATCTGGAAACCCCGGGCGGCTCAACCCTCAAAAGCAATTCTTGCAATATTGTAGTAATCCCCAACTTTTTATTCCAAACAGAAAACAAACATGCTATACTAAAAGAAGTTTATAGGATTTTATTGCCCGATAGTCAATGTCTGGTCATTGACTGGTTGAAGCAAAATCCTCTCCATCCCAAAGAACATCTCCTGGATCCAGATGAAGTCAAAAATCTGGCGCAGGCAACGGGATTTTCATTAAAAGAAGAATTCGCCGCCGGAGATTACCATTACGGATTATTATTCATTAAAAAATAATGAAAAAGGTTCTCATCTTTTTAGCGATCGGCCTTATCCTCTTAAGTTTTTCCCCCTCTGCCTTAGCGGCTGATGAAGGATTCGGCGTCAAACTTCCCAATCCCCTCTGCCTCAATGACGGAAAACAAGTTACTACCTGTGACCCCTCATGCGATGGCGATGCCTATAAGACCATCCTTTGCACCGCCACGGCATTTTGCACCAGCGTCACCGCTTGTTGCAATAAAATAGGAAAGCCGCCGGTCCAAACCGACACTTCTTGCGTGAAGGATTTCCCGACCCTCTTATCAACTATTACCAAGTATGTAACAGGGTTAATTGCTACAATATCCGTCCTCATATTCATCTACGCCGGGTTCTTATATCTGACATCCGCTGGAGATCCTGCAAAGATTTCACACGCAAATAAAGCTGTGATTTACGCTTTCATTGGAATTGCCATCTCACTGGCAGGTACCGGACTTGTTGCCGTAATAACCGCTGTGATCGGAGCTGGATAAGTAGGAAGCACACCAATTAATTCGCAAAACGAAACAAATATAAAAAAGTAAAGGTCGACCTCAATATACAATATTATAAAAACAGAAAAACACTATGAATAAAAAAATTGCAATCGTAGCTTCTTCAGTGATGCTTTTAGCATTACCGCTCGCAACCATGGCTTTCAACGCCGGCCCAACCCCAAATTCAGTCCAGCTGAGCGTTCAACAAATCATCGATATCGTATTGAACTTCATCTGGCCTATTTTCGGCGGATTTGCCGTTATTATGTTCTTGATCGCCGGATTCTTGTTCTTGACATCCCAGGGAGATCCAGCCAAAGTGGCAACCGCTCGGCAGGCAGTTTTATGGGGAGTTGTCGGAGTCGTCGTAGGGCTTATCGCATTCTCCATCCCATTGATCGTACGGGTTACATTGGGAAACGGTATTTAATCCTTAAAGCTAAGTGCTCATAACCAACCCCGTTAGGAACATGGGTATACCCCGTAACGGGGTTGGTTAACCACCCAAGCATTTATTATGAAAAAATCTATAGTCCTTAGTTTTATTACAGCCCTGCTGGCAATGCCAGCTGTCACCCTCGCATATGTTTTCATCCCTGATGCACCGCCAAATAATGTGCCGATTAATATTTTAGGCGTCCTCGCTGGAGTTTTCAATTTAGTCTGGCCTATTACCGTTGCTGTGATCATCATCATGTTTATTTATGCCGGCTTCCAGTTTTTAACCGCACAGGGAGACCCGAGCAAAATAGCGGCAGCACGGCAATCAGTCATCTGGGGAGCGGCCGGAGTGGCAGTGATCTTATTAGCATTCTCAATGATCACCATCATCAGAATCACTATCGGAGGTGGAATTTAATTTGACTAAGAATATGAATAAAAAGATTCTTTTTTCGGTTATTTTAACGACGGCGCTAGCCCTGCCGCTGGTAGCTCTGGCGGGAGCCGCTCCGGCACCCTTCCTGGGCAACCCTTTCCCTACAACCCTGAATATAAACATTTTTAACGTCTTAGGAACGCTGCTATACATGGTATGGGTAGTAACGGCCGCCGCGGTAGCAATCCTCTTCATTCTTGCTGGTTTTAAATTTTTAACGTCCCAGGGAGACCCTACAAAAATATCAGAGGCCAGAAGAGCCGTATTATGGGGACTGGCCGGAGTAGCGGTAATTGTTATGTCGTTTTCCATTATTACTCTTGTGCGAAGCTTTTTCTAAACCGTGTTTTTATACCTTTATATATGAATAAAAAATTTGTTTTCTCAGCCGCAGTTACAGCCTTGTCGCTACTACCAGTTATCGCCTTGGCGGCGATAGACCCAACTACCTGGTTTAGTGGAATTATTGACCGACTGCTGACCTTAGTAATACTGCCGATCTTTTCAGGACTTATTATTGTTATGTTCGTCTATGCCGGATTTTTATTCCTTACTGCCCAAGGAGACCCGGCAAAAATTTCAACAGCAAAGAAAGTGATTATTTGGGCGATTGTTGGAATAATCGTGGCCTTTTTGTCTTATACTATCGTAAATTTTATCAGCTCTATTTTGGATCCGAGCATTGGTATAAATGGAGCTGGCGGCGGTGGCGGATTTCCCGTGCCATAAATTAGAAATATCGTAAAATTAATTTTTAAAATATGTCAAGTGACTTTAAATTTTTAAAAAAGGCGTCTTTGCCCACAATACTGGCAAGCCTGATATTACCATTGACTACTTTCGCCGCAGATCCGTTTCCCATGTTAAAACCGCCCAAAAACCTCACCCTCAATGTGATAAACATCATCGTTGCCTTCTTTAATATTTTTTGGCCTATTGTCGTGACGATCATTATCGTAATGCTGATGTGGTCGGGCATCATGTTTTTAACTGCGGCAGGAGACCCGGCAAAAATTTCAACAGCCAAAAAAGCGATCCTATGGGCGATCATAGGAGTAGTAATTATCGTGCTATCGTATTCAATCATAAGCATTATAAATAATTTCTTCGTTCCTCCTGCTCCATAACAACAATTGGAATTTAATATGCTAACTACTTCCACATTTTTCAGGAAGCCGAATATCCTGGGCGCCTTAGCTGTATCAGCCATGGGATTTATGCTGCCTTTAGTCGCCCGTGCGGCAGAGGATGCACTGAATTGGCGTCCATCAGTATTAAATGTTAATGTCGGCAATGTCCTCCTTGCGTTTTTTAATATTTTTTGGCCCATTGTCGTAACGATCATTATTATCATGATCCTCTATTCCGGATTTTTGTTCCTGAGTGCACAGGGGGATCCCACCAAAGCAGCGGAGGCAAGAAAAGTCCTGCTCTGGGCGATTGTGGGAATTATTATAATCGTACTATCAGGCACTATGATCGCTTTCATCAGCAATCTCTTCAGTCCGGCCCCTCAGGCAAATGCTAATTGCGGCCAGAGCTCCCCCCAGTGCAACGGCACCTGCCCTGCCGGACAGACCTGTTCGATTAACGGAGCGGGCGAGGGCGGTGATGTGCTTAGCATATGCATATGCAAGTAATCTTCCTCC
>JAIFWS010000052.1 GCA_019658985.1 Candidatus Parcubacteria bacterium | reverse complement strand
GGGGGCCTTACAATCTGCAGATATTCCGGGTTAATGAAATTCTGGCTGACAATCTCCGGTTTAAATTCTTTAACGATATTCCCGGCCGCGCCCGCAGACTCAACGACTTTCTGGACAATTTGGGGTTTATATATCGTTCCGCCGTTGGCGATAGCACTATAAGCGACGGCAACTTGCAGCGGAGTCACCTGCAAATCGGACTGCCCGATGGAAAGGTTATAAGTATCACCATCCCACCAGTTCTCTTTTTTGGCTTGCTTTTTCCATTCAGGACTTGGCACAAATCCTTTAAATTCTCCCGGCAAGTCGACGCCGGTTTTTTGTTCAAAGCCATACAGGTCCAGGTATTTTTTAATCCGCGAGGGGCCGAGGCCTTTCTGGCCCTCATATCCTCCGCCGATGGTATAAAAATAAATGTTGGAAGAAACGGCAATGGCTTCGCGCATATCTACCAGGCCGTGCGGGATAACCCCAGCGAACTTGTAGGTGACACTCGGATCGTTCTGGCTATGCACCAGGATATATCCCGGATCATTGATTATTTTATTAGGGCTGATTAAATTTTCCTGGAGCGCGGCTGATGCCAGAAAGGGCTTAATGGCGGAGCCCGTCGGATACTGGGCGGCAATGGCCCGGTTGAAAAACGGCTGGCTTGGATCCTGTAAAATTTTATCGAAATCAGTTTTAGAAATCCCGTGGGAAAAAATATTATCGTCGTAAGCGGGGTAAGAAACCAAAGCCAGCACCGCGCCGGTCCGCGGATCCAGGGCCACGGCTGCGCCTTTTTTCGATCCGATATTCTTGATACTTTTTTCCAATGCCTGATAGACCGCTTTCTGCAGATCGGCGTCGATATTTAAAATCAGATTATTGCCTGATTTTGGCTGTTCTACAACAGAATCATCTTGCGTTTCGCCCAAGGCATTCTTCACTTCCTCTTTTCTTCCAGGGACACCCCTCAGGTAAGATTCGTAGGATTTTTCCAAACCGACCTTGCCAATATAATCCGAAGCCGTATAATTTTCCGATGATTTCAAAGTATCCCGGTCTATCTTCCCGATGTATCCCAATACCGGAGAGAAAACCGGGCCGGTGGCGTAATTACGGACGGTATTTTTTTCAATGGAGCAATGTGGCAGATCATTGTGACGGGCCTCAAGAACCAGTAACGTTTCCTGCGGTATATTTTCCGATACCAATATTTTCGATTCTTCAGAATTTTTTATAATTTCCTCGATTTCGTTATACGGCTTTCCCAGCATCACGGCGATATCATTGATTTCTTTTAATTGCGCGGGCAGTTCGCCGATGAAACTCCTTTTATCGCACACCAGGTCGTAAGCAGGAGAATTAGAAACCAGTTTTCTCCCATTGCTGTCGTAAATAATCCCCCGCTCGGGATTGATCAAGCTTATTTTTCCTTTATTATTCTGGCTGGCGATGTATAAAGAATGGCCCTGGACCACCTGCAGGTAAAACGTTTTAGAAAAAAGAACCAAAGCCAGCAGGATAAAAAAACCGAACATCAGATAGACGAACTGTTCGCTTATTTTCACTTCGAACTTTTTTTCCGAGAGCCCCAGTTCTTTTTCCCTGGAATGGGCCAGCGTATCTAAAAAAACGTGATGGGTTTCAACATCTTCTTCGGTTTTATTGATTTTATATCTATTAAAATCCATACAAATTAGGGATTATATAAATAACTTCAACTGCCGGTCGGGTTTTTTGGCCAATCCTTCATAGATGAAAAACCCAATCAGGACAAATCCCAGACTATAGACCGCTTCCGCTATGATGCTCACGCTAAATATCAGGCTGATATCAGGCAAAAATTGCAAGGCTGAAAAAACCGCCCGGTAAAAAATCAATGAGATTAAAAATAACGGGATAAAGTAAAATAGCAGATAAGAATGCTGCTGTTCCCGTAAAAAGTTTTTGATAGTTTTAGTGACCGCGTAAATGCACAGCAGGGTCCCGATAGCCGGCCCGAAATAGAGCGGTCCGGTAGCATCCAGCAGGAACCCGCCGACCACCGCCGCTAAAATCCCTCCGCCATATGCATAGGGTTCTTCAAAAAAGATAATCAGGAAGAATATGGCAAATACCAGGTTTGGCACTACCCCGAGGACGGCAAAATGCGAAAAAAAACCCATCTGCAATATGAATGCAATAAAAAAAATACTGACAATGAGGGGATATTTTAACCACATTATTTCTTTAAGTAATTCGTGATTACAAATAAATTGTCCATGTTTTTAACGTCGAAAAACGGCTGGACATCGGCGGTTTGGAACGGCTTGGCGTCATTTTTATGGACGGTTGAGATCATGCCAATCAATAAGTTCCGCGGAAAAATCCCTTCCTGGCCCGATGTTACAATATTATCCTGCTGGGCAAGTTCTGCGTCCGAGGAAACCAAATCCAGATAGAGCGAAAATCCCCCGCTGCCTTTGACCGCGCCCAGCACAGGTTTTTCGCCGGCATCGGCGTTTTCGATCTTCACATCCACGACGCTGTTTTTATTTGAAATGAGCATTACCTGGGAAAAGCTATTATATACTTTTACGACTTTTCCGTACAATACTTTCGTACTGGAAATGACCGGCATATTTTCGCTGATCCCCTGCTCGGAACCTTCATCAATCAGAATAAAATCCGACGTGGTATCCTGGCCCAGCGCGCGTACCGTTGCCAAAGTAAAATTATCGGCCGATGTATTTTCACCGGCTTCTTTTATGTGTTGCAGTTCCTTCAGGGAATCCTGGAGCGAAGCCACCTGCCAGATCAGCGCTTCATTCTCTTTTCTCGTAGCATCGCGCTGGCCGGCCAGGCTTTTCCATTCAAAAAAAGGCGCGAGGAAACCGCTAGTCGATCCGCCAGCCCTCCAGGAAGCTTCTAGTAATGGCGACATCAGGTAATAAAACACATTTTTAATGGGCGATTCAAATAACATCAGCGATCCCATAAATATTGCCAGCACCGCGACGCCGATCAGCGTTTTTTTCCACCAGGGATTTTTATTTTTTGCGTACATATTCATGGCGAAATTTTTTAAGATCGTTCATTTTAACAAAATACTGAAAGTATGTAAAATAACTTGACAAAAGATGTCCCATTCGCTAATCTCCTAGTTAGTAACTCGCCTGGTAACAAGGGAACAAAATGGCAATGAGGAGATGGCCAACAGACGTACCTAGCTTAAGATATGCCATTGGAGCAATCCAGGCTATCCTAGCAGCTGCCAAACCGCATCCGTACCTGGACAACCATCACGTGTTCTGCTCAGCGGATGTGTGCGGCTATCAGCCGAACAGACCCGGTGTCCTGGGCCTCCTCGAATTAATGGGGCACATTATTCACGAGAAGGACATCCCGGTGCCGCACCGTCGTGCAAGAATCTATCGCCTCACCACTGAAACGCTGGGAGAGTTAAGAGACATTGAGTTCTTTGGTGGCGACTACCTACTTTCGCGTTCATCACACTATCATCGGCCTTGGTGCATTTCACTTCTGTGTTCGAAATGGGAACAGGTGGGACAACACCAGTATAATCGCCACCACAGAACTCAATCTGTGGTAAATTTTGTTGCAGAGCAACACTCAAAACTATTTTATTAGGTAAAAATGAGCAATACAAAAGATTCGCATCCTTCCTCCGCGAAAGCCGCAGAGGAAAAGATCTATAAAATCTGTATCTATCAAATACGCTAAAAAATGTATGATTTATTAGTACTCCCCGGCTGAATGCCTTACGGCACTTACACCTGGAGCCTATCAATCCCCTCATCTTGGGGAAATCTAAGAGTTCTTATCTTGAAGTC
>JAIFWS010000013.1 GCA_019658985.1 Candidatus Parcubacteria bacterium | reverse complement strand
CCGCGCTGCATCACACCCTCGTAAATACTAACGAATTGTTGGGCAAAGATCATGTTATCGTCGGGAAAACCGGATTTACCAAAGAGGCCCAGGGATGTGTTATGACCATTCAAACCAGTCCGAAAAAAGGGAATTATATTATTAATATCGTGCTCGGGTCGCCTGACCGGTTCCGCGAAATGGGAAATATCCTCCAATGGGTGAATTCCGCCTATCAGTGGAAGTGACGAGGTAATTTTTAAATTAAAATTTTTAATTTAAAAATAAGATCTAAATCTTAAAAATTAAAGAATTATTTACAAAATTAAAAATTAGAGATTTTCGAGATATGATACAGTTTCTTACCTTTAATGTGATTAAAATTCTGGGCATTTCCGCCATTGCTTCGGTGATCGCTTTTTTGTGGTCGCCGTTTTTGATTGATTTTTTATATAAACACAAACTTTGGAAAAAAACAGCGCGGGAAAAAGCCATCAGCGGAGAAGACGCAGTAGTATTTAACAGCCTTCATAAAGAACGCGAAACAAAAGTACCCCGCATGGGGGGACTGCTGATTTTTATCACCACCGTTTTCATAGCACTGTTCTTTTTTGTCCTTTCGTTGATTTTCCCTGACACATGGCTGGGTGATCTTAATTTTTTATCCCGGAGCCAGACCTGGTTGCCCCTTATCACCCTCATTATCGCCGCGCTGGTAGGATTATTCGACGATATTCTGGTAGTTTCTTCAATGGGCAGTTATATCGGCGGGGGATTTTCTTTTAAAAAACGGTTATTGATTATCGCTTTGATAGGCTTGGCGGGCGGTATGTGGTTTTATTATAAGCTGGGTTGGGATATCATCAGCATCCCGCTCTTGGGCGAATTTTCGATTGGCGTATTTTATATTCCGTTATTTATCATTGTGATGATTGCCTGCTGGTCAGGAGGTATTATTGACGGGATCGACGGATTGTCAGGCGGAACTTTCGCCTCGATATTCGGCGCCTTTACTATTATTTCTTTTGCGCAAGGAAAATACGATCTGGCCACGTTCTGCGCGGTAATAACCGGTACGATTTTTGCGTTCTTATGGTTTAATATACCACCGGCCCGTTTTTACATGACGGAGGTGGGCTCGACGGCGCTTACCTGCGTCATGGCAGTGGTAGCGTTTTTAACGGATTCGGTAGCGGTGCTGCCGATCATCGCGGGATTGTTAGTACTTGAAGTGGGGTCGGTGATTATCCAGCTTTTATCTAAAAAATTCAGGCATAAAAAAGTATTCCTTTCCACCCCCATTCATCATCATTTCGAGGCTATCGGATGGCCGGCCAGCAAAGTCACAATGCGGTTTTGGGTGATCGGAGTCATATTAGCCATTATCGGCGTCGTGATAAAACTGGGCGGGTAGTGATAGTTTAGAAGCTTACATACAGCTAAAAAGGTGTCTGGCGATCTAGACATCTTTTGTTTTTATTGTTAGTATAGACTATTCATTTCTATTGACAATACGATGCTAATGTAGTATTATAATTTCATTAAAGAATATTAATGAAATATTAATACTTTATCAGTATTATAGGGGCATAAAGTTGGAGGGCGGGGTTCTCTCTACCGTCCCCTTAACGATATAAAATAAAATATTATTAACATCTTTTTATGAAGATATTAAACAGGCCATATGTGATCGCAGGTTTACTCGTGCTTTTTTTTGTAGTTTTGGTAATTACTGTAGGTCCCTTGGTTGTAAAAGGGGCATATAGCTATGGAAATAGCGGTACCGGAATCCTACCGGCCGCCACTTTTCCCGGTTTTACGATTGGTCCCGTTGAGCAGTACAATACCAGTCCCGGAATAGTCCAATTGAATGCCTGGATTAAAAACAATACTAATAGCCCTCAAACTATCGTATTGCAAAAGCATATTTGCCGTTGCAAAACAGCAACCGGATGGCCAGCCCGCGGTGGAATCGGCCAGTGCCAAGGATACTGGGATGGAGCCAGTGCAACTGATGGGGGAGCCTGCTTGACGGTTCCTGAAACCCTTACATTGCCAGCCCAGGCAGGTCATTTAACCACCCAGACCGTGGAAAACTTTAGCCAGTGCGGATCCGAGCAGATTGACTTTTCGATGAATGGAATTGTTTGGGCTGCTGGTTTCGCTAACCTTGGCGCTGATTGCCAGGTTGCTGCTTCGACCCCTAATCCGACTCCCACACCGGCTGGAAATCCTCCGGTAACCGTTACCAAGAGCGCCCGCTCTTCTACAGTAAACGTAGGACAGATTGCTGAATTCGAAGTACGGGTTAAGAATGAAAGCAACACTGCTACAGCTACTAACGTAGAGGTTGTTGACCGGCTTCCAAGGGGCCAAATGCAATTTGTGGGTGTTTCAGGCCTTAATGGCTGCGTAATGAGCCAGCCTTCTGACCGTCCTGATTTGGACGTGGTAAAATGTCTAATCCCTAGTTTGTCCGCAGGCCATACAGCTACTCTTATTTTCCAATACCGCGTACCGAGCGGAACCGCTTGTAACACCAACCTCCGTGATGATATTTGGGTAGGAGGCGGAGTCCAGAGCGTTGTCACAGCCACCGCTTCAACAAGAGCCGTATGTTCTACTCCTAATCTGGTTGCTGCTTGCAGCGCCTCTTCAAATAACGTTCAGATGGGAAATAATGTGACTTTCAATGGATCAGCCACTGGCGGAGCCGGCACCGGAACCTATAGCTACTTATGGTCAGGAGCTTGTACTGGAACTTCACAAAACTGTACTAATTCATTTGCTACCGCAGGAACTAAAACTGCGACGTTGACCGTAACTTCGGGAACCCAAAGCGATGATGTTACCTGCCAGACAAATGTTACGCAGGCGACGACAGCGCCTGTTGCTTATTGCAGCGCCTCTTCAAACACTGTCCAAGTTGGCAGCAACGTAACCTTTAATGGATCAGGTACCGGCGGAAATGGAACCTATACTTATTCCTGGAGCGGTGCTTGCAACGGAACTTCGCAAAACTGTACAAATAGCTTTTCAAATTCCGGAGTCCAGACCGCGACCCTGGTAGTAACTTCCGGCGGACAGGCTTCACCGGCCGTTACCTGCCCGGTTACCGTAAATCAACAGGCCAATAATAACTTGTCGGTTTCATGCTATGCTTCTCCAAGCCAGGCACAGGTAAACAATACGGTAACTTATAACGCCAATGTCGGTAACGCCAACGGAAACGTCAGCTATCAGTGGTCCCAGGATTGCACCTCATATGGATCAACTTGTTCAAATTCATATTCATTCCCCGGAACCAAGATTGCTTATTTGACCGTTACAACGTCAACCGGCCAAAGTGCGAATACTTCCTGCCAATCGAATATCACCCAAACTATTAACCAGTGTAATCCTAACGCCTACCAGCAATGTTCAGGCGGAAACGTCCATTGGTTTAACTCTTGCGGACAGGATCAGGGAATTTCACAGTATTGCACCAGCGGTTGCCAGAACAATACTTGCATTACCACTAATACAAACCAGTCATTGCAAGTTACCAAGGCTGTTGAAAACCTTTCAACCGGAATATTAAACTACACCAGTATTGTTAATGCAAAGCCAGGAGATATCCTCCAGTTTAGAATCACCGTTGCAAATAACCAGACTAATAGCCAGTTTGCAAACAATGTAACGGTCCGCGATATTTTCCCAACCAACCTTACTTACAATAATGCTTTGACATTGGACGGCATCCCGAATTCCGGAAATGTTATTTCAGGATTGAATATCGGAAGCTTGCCATACGGCCAGACAAAGACTATTACTTACCAAGCCCAGGTAGGACCAGCCCAGAACTTTTCGTTCGGCACAACTACATTGAATAACTCAGTGGTTGCTACGACCGATTCTGGCGCATCGGGAACCGCGTTCGCATCAGTAGTGGTTACCCGCAGCGGAGTATTGGGGGCAACTACCGTCTCAACAGGACTTACCAATAACTTCTTGCTGGATTCATTCTTCCTGCCATTAGTTGCGGGACTTATCGGACTTTGGATGTGGCGCAGGGGAATGTTTGGCGCAGTAGCGTGGTTTGATTCAAAGAAAATGAACCACAAGGATTACCTTGTCAAAAAGCAACTGCAAAGCAAAATCTCAATGATCAGGGAAAGGGAAGTGGGAGTATAAAGTATATTATGCGACACGATAAAAGACGGCCCCGCGGGGCCGTCTTTTAGTTTCACCGTTGTGCAAGTTTTTTTCTGTTGTGATATAATGGAATAATTTAAATTATTCCATGGCAGAGCAATTACATCACGATACTGACGACGAACCTTCGGAGAAAAAAGTGGCAAGAGGAAAGGTACCTGTTTTTGTCGGCCGTAAATTTGGAGAATTAGACCAAGCAGATAAAGATTTATTAAGCGATAATGGAGTAAGCGCTACAGATTGGAATTCAAGAAAACCGGCGAAGCGCCGGGAGCTTCTCAATGACCTTGGCTTGATAGCGGAAGAAGAAAAAGAAGAACAAAAAAAGCCGGATAATGAAAAAAAGAAAGAAGGCGAGGGAGAGGATTTTAAGGTAAGTCTAGATGAGCCAGAAGATGTTGATGAGGAGATCAGGGGGATAAAAGAACATACCGAAAGAGAACAAAGGATCTTGGAAAGATTGGATGCATCCCAGGCTGCGTTGGCCGAGCTGGATTTTGAGGTGAGTGAGGATTTAACTGATTGGCGTAATGATTTGATAAGCCGTATTGATAGGTTTCGAGAGAGATTTACTTCGGGAGAATCGGAATTATCGGGCCGTGATTTATCGGCTATCGGGAGGGAAGTGGGTATCCTTGAGCAAGAAATAGTATCGTTAACCAGAAAAATAGATAAATTAAAAAAGGCAAAGGATAAAGAAAAAACTAAGAAAAAAGGAGGATGGTTCTCACGCTTGTTTTCCAAGAAGGAGGAGGAAGTAGAAAAAAGCCAGGAAGAGCTGCGGGCCGAAGCTGACGAAGAACTACTTTTGGATAGCATCAAAAAAAATAAAAAAGTTGATTGTCCTAAATGCAAATACAGGTTTGTTTTGGATTACTCCATGATGACGGGTTCCCAGATGTGCCCATCATGTGAGGCAGGGGTTCCTTATCAGAAAGCTTTGAATGAGATTGATAAAGGGGATAGGGAAGTGCCGCCAATAAAGAATGCCAAGAGAGAAGCTGAAGACTGGCTGGATGAGCCAAAAGGAAAAGCCTCAAAAAAAGGCGGGGCAAGAGGGTCAAAACCGGCCTCATCTCGGAGAAAATCTTCGAAAGCTAAAGCCGAAGCTCCGGCCGATTCTTCTCCTGCGCCTCGCCCAAAAGAAGAGTCAAAGGAAGAAAAATTAGTTGGGGGACTAACTGGCGTTATAGAAGGGTTAGAAAAGGTAGACGATCTGATACAGGAAGAAGACGGGACGGCTAAAGCGGAGATAGACGCGCCAGAAGTAATAGATGAACCAGGCGAATCAGTTGTAGAGAAAGTAGACGCCGCTCTAGAAAAGCTAGAAGATTCGATACTCGAAGAAGACGCCGATCAAGAAGAGGAAGAAGACGACCCACTTTCATTAACTGGAAAATCCGCAAGAAAGCGCAAGCCTGCCAAAAGTAGGGGTATTGATTTGGGTTTAAACGATGAGGCCGATGATGATTTAGATGCGGAGGAGGACGAAGATGAAGGTGATGATTTGAGTGATGATGAATTTGAAGAGTTAATGGAAGAATTGGGGATAGAGGACGATGACGCTGACGATGAGGACGAGGATGATGCCCTTTCGGGAGCAGGAAGTGGCGGCGGATCAGCTGGTGGAAGTGGCGGGAGACCTCCGGTTCCGCCAAATCCTGATGAAGACCCCGATGAAGAGGATGAAGATAATCCTGATTTTGAATTGGATGAGGATGCGGTTGAAGTTACAGATCCAGCGTTTGATGCAGAGTTGGAGCGTCAGCGCAGAGAGCTCGCAGCCGTTAATAATTTGGATGAATTAGTTAGTTTTTTGCAGAATGAAAAGCCGGGCGACCCCGAAGATGATAAGGAAAAAATTATCGATGAAATTCTCTCTCACGTTGATGATATCAACGATTTTATAGACCGAGATGATCTTCTTAGCATCCAAGGAGCGGTCCGGACGGCTCTGAAAAACATTGAACAGGATATCGGTCCAGAGGATCCAATACTACAGGCAGTATATCCTTTATGGCTGGATAAATTAGAGGAAGTAGCTATCGAAGCATTGGAAGAGAAGCATCCCGCCCAGATAGAAGAAGTCGATGAAGAAGAAGAAGGTGCGAGCGTCGCTACGCCTCCAGGATCCGGCTCAGCAAGTGCAGGGAAGGCTAGGAAAAAGAAGAGCCCGTCAGTCGGGAAGAGGGCTGCTAAGTTGTTTGATCCAGATCAAGAAGTTTTTGAATCTGAAGATGAGTATTATGAAGAGGGCGAATTAGAAGAGCTGGTTGAGGAAGCTGAACGGGCAGCTGATGCTATTGTAGAGGCTGAGATACATATTGAGGTAGCGCGACACCATGCCAAAAATGAAACAAATAAGGAAGAAAAGAAGAGGTACAAAGCTGAATTAAAAGAATGGAAAAAGAAAAGGAGAGAAGGCTGGAAGAGATTCAGGGAAGCGATGGCAGATCTGCCGAAAGCAGAGCAAAGGCGAGTGTGGCTCTATTTCAAACAAAAGGCGGCTGAACATTCAGAACAGTTTGCCCGCACTTTGAAAGAGGAAGCTAATGAAGCTGAAAAAGCTATGTGGGCGGAAGGTGATGCCAAGAAAAAGAAGAAATTAGTCAAGGCGGCCAACGCCGCTAAGCGGAAGGCAAAAGCTCGAGAAGAAGATTTGAAGGTTATTAACGAAGGAAATGAGTTAGAAAAGGAAGCAGTTGATCTTATTGATGAGTTTGATAATTTGCAAGAGGAAACAGAAAAGCTGCAGGAGAAGCTTGCCGAAGAAAAAGCAAACCCTGGTACGCTAACCCCGGAAGAGGTTGAAGCAGCTCACAAGAGGCTAAAGGAAATCGGCGAAACGATTTCAAAAAATGCAGACAAACAGGAAAGAAATAAGCAGAAGAAGAGAGAGTTCCGCAATAAGCATCGAGGGAGAATCTCAAAGTTAGCACAGGGAGCATTAGTTTTCGGAGTAGCGGGAGGATTCAAGGCGCTGGAAGTAGGATTTTTCTTCGGCTTCCGGTTCATGGATCAACTATTCGCTTTTGCTGAAGGTGAGGGTTTCAAAGTGAAGCGTCTTTTCACGGCAGATAAGAAGAAAAAAGCCGGCTAGAACATAGCCCCGCGGCCTCGCGGGGCTATTGTTTCGGAAAACTGTTTTTGGTAAAATAATATCCGTGGTTGGAAAATTTCTGGTAAATTTCAGCATTTTGTAATAATCAGTAAGTATGATGAATTTGACGGGTAAAAGAATATTTTTAGGGTTAATAACAGTCGCGCTTATTGCTACCGCTTTTGGCGCCGGGATCTATTTTGGAAAAGCTGATATGGTCTGTAGCACCTGTAAAGCGGATACTATTGACCTTTCATTGTTTTGGGATGCCTACAATAAATTGCAGACAAATTTCATCAATCCCTCCGCGATCCAGGATAAGCAGGTAGTCTACGGAGCTATCGCCGGCATGACCAAAAGCTTGAAAGATCCGTATACCGCGTTCTTTGATCCCGACCAGGCAAAAGCATTCCAACAGGATTTATCCGGTTCTTTTGACGGGATCGGCGTTGAAGTGGGAATGAAAAAAGGCCAGCTGACAGTGATAGCGCCCCTCAAAGGCGGTCCGGCGGAAAAGGCCGGTTTGAAAGCCGGGGATCTGATTATAAAAATTGAAGGTAAAAGCACTTCTGATATTTCTGAAGACGAGGCGGTTAATATGATCCGCGGTAAAAAGGGAACTCCGGTAACCTTGACGGTTTTCCGGGAAGGTTGGAGCCAAACCAAGGATTTTACCCTGGTGCGTGACACGATCAAAGTCCCTTCAGTTGACTGGGAGCTGAAAAATTCCAACGTAGCCTATATTCATATCCACCAATTCGACCAGGTCCTGGCTGGTGATTTTAAAAAGATATCCCTGGAAATATTGAAGAGCCCTGCCAAAAAGATTGTCTTGGATTTGCGCAATAACCCGGGCGGATACTTGGAAGTGTGCCAGGAAATCGCGGGATGGTTCTTGCCTGCCGGCCAGATCGTGACTCTCGAAGACTTCGGCAAAGGCAAGGCCCAACAGCAATACCAGACCGCCGGCAATGCTAGCTTTGCCTCATATCCAATGGTGGTATTGATGAATAAAGGCTCGGCATCGGCCGCGGAAATCCTGGCCGGCGCCCTGCACGATAACCGTAACATCCAGCTGGTGGGCGAAAAATCATTCGGAAAGGGATCGGTGCAGACGGTGGAGTACTTGTCAGATGGCGTCTCTTTCTTAAAGATCACCATTGCAAAGTGGCTTACCCCCAAGGGCGTTTCGATCTCGGAAGTGGGCCTTAACCCTGATGTGAAGGTGGAAATAAGCGATAGCGACATCCAAGCCCACAAAGACCCCCAACTGGACAAGGCGCTTGAATTAATTAAGAACTTACAGTAGAATACAAGGTAATTTAAAGCCTTGAAAGCATCGGATAAATCAAGGTGTAAAAGTCAAAAACATGAAAGTAATATTACTACAAGACGTTGAGGATGTGGGGAAAAAATACGAGGTAAAAGAAGTGAAGGACGGATATGCCCGCAATTTTTTAGTTCCTAAGAGGCTTGCTAAAGCTGCCACTAAAAAGGCTCTGGAATGGCTCGAATCACAGAAAGAGGTGATTGAAAAAGAGATCGAGGAAGGCTTGGCCAAGACCCAGGAATTAGCTTCAAGGCTTGATGGATTGGAAGTGCAGTTTGCCATGAAAGTGGGGGATGAAGGGCAATTATTTGAATCAGTCAATGCCGCAAAAGTGGCCGAACAGCTGGTGAAAATGGGATATGAAGTCAAGAAGTCAGAGGTAACCCTGAAAGACCCGATTAAGGAATTAGGAGAATTCCCGGTAAAAATCAATTTGGATCACAATCTGGAAGCCGAGATAACCGTGGTAGTAAGCCCAGGAGAGGCAGAAGCAGCCGAAGAAAAAATCTAACCTAAAATTCCCCGGACTAAGCGGGGAATTTTACATTTTAAAAGAACTATATCTGTCGTATGGCAAAGTATATTTTCATCGCGGGAGGTGTGATGTCGGGGATCGGCAAGGGAGTTGCCACCTCGTCAATCGGAAGAATACTGAAAAGCAAGGGATTCAACGTCACCGCGATTAAGATTGATCCATACATCAACGTTGATGCTGGTACTATGAACCCCACCGAACACGGTGAGGTTTTTGTATTGGATGACGGCTACGAAACCGACCAGGATATGGGTAACTATGAACGTTTTTTGGATGAGACGCTGCCAAGTATCAATTACATGACAACCGGCCGGGTTTACCAGGAAGTGATCCGCCGTGAACGGAATCTGGAATACAAAGGAAAAAACGTTGAAGTGGTGCCCGATATTCCCCTGGAAGTAATCCGCCGCATCAAAGAAGCGGAAAAAAATGCCAATGCCGATATTGTTATTATTGAAATTGGCGGCACGATCGGCGAATACCAGAACGTTATTTTCCTGGAAGCTACCCGTATGCTTAAACACCAACACCCGCATGACGTGGCGGTGGTGATGCTTTCCTACGTGCCGATCCCGAATAACATCGGGGAAATGAAAACCAAGCCGACCCAATACGCCAGCCGGGAATTGAATTCCACCGGTTTGCAGGCTGATGTTATTTTGGCCCGGGCCACCGTTCCGCTTGACCAAAAACGCAAAGAAAAGATCGCCCTCTTTTGTAATATTTTGCCTGAGCGTGTTATTTCCGCTCCGGACGTTCAAAGTATTTACGATGTGCCATTGAATTTCGAAAAGGACGGGCTTGGATATATATTGTGCGACGTCTTGGGATTAGAGCAGCGTCCTACCGATTTGAAAGAATGGGAAGCCTTTGCCGCCAAGACAAAAAATGGCAACCAGAAACTAAATATCGCCGTCGTGGGCAAGTATTTCATGTCAGGGGATTATGTCCTGTCTGACGTGTATATATCGGTTATTGAGGCCTTAAAACACGCTGCCGCCCATAATGACGTCGGGGTTAAGCTTTCATATTTGGATTCAGAGGAGTATGAAAAAGATCCGGCTAAATTGGAAGAACTGCGCCAGTATCACGGGATTTTAGTTCCGGGCGGGTTCGGAAGCAGGGGAGTGGAAGGTATTATTAAAGCCATTCAATTTGTCCGGGAGAATAAAATCCCGTATTTTGGATTGTGCTACGGGATGCAGCTCCAATGCATTGAATTTGCTAGAAATGTTGCCGGAATTCCCGACGCCCATACTGCCGAAATCAAACCGGATGCTAAAAATACGGTTATTGATATCATGCCGGATCAGAAAGAGAAAATTGCCCGCGGGGAGTACGGGGCAACGATGCGGCTTGGAGCATACCCATGCAAATTACGAGAAAATACGATAGCTCGTATGGCCTATGATAATAAAGAAGAAGTATCCGAACGCCATCGCCACCGCTATGAGGTCAACCCGAACGCGATCGCCAAACTTACCGAAGCAGGCTTGGTATTTTCTGGAGTTTCTCCAGATGAGAAGCTTATGGAAATCGCTGAGCTGCCGCTTGCTGCGCATCCTTTCATGCTGGGCACCCAATTCCATCCGGAGTTTAAGTCCCGGCCACTCCAGCCACACCCTTTATTTTCCGCCTTCGTCAAGGCTGCGGCAAAAAAATAGACCTCCTTTCGGGAAGCCTATTTTTATTGTTTGCTATTTCTTATCGACGCTGACTACCTTTACCATCCGCTGAGAACCATTGAATAATTTCTTCAATTTTGTGGCAAAGCGAACCTTGCCTTCGGACATAGCGTAGAGAGTATCATCCGAACCCCTTTTCACATTTTTTCCTGGCAGATATCGGGTACCCCTTTGGCGCACGATAATCATTCCAATTTTGACTAATTCTCCGGCATACATCTTGATTCCAAGTCTCTGCGCGGCCGAATCCCTGCCTAATCTGGACGAACCTGAGGATTTACTTGTTGACATAGTAGTGTTATAAGCTTAAGTTTATATATCGAAATATTAGCAAAAATACCGTAATTTGTCAAAACCCGCCCATGGTGGGATTAAAAATATGAATATACCGCGCCACATCGTATTATTCCCGGACGGCAACCGCCGATGGGCTAAAGCGAATGGATTAGCCAGCCTGGAGGGCCATAAAATGGGGTATGAAAAGCTCAAAGCGCTTTGCTATTGGTGCGAGAAAAGCGGAGTGAAAACCCTGACGGCGTTCGGCTTTTCCACGGAAAATTGGAACCGTTCCCCTGAAGAAGTAGCCTACCTGATGAGGCTCCTGGAGGATGCTCTTATTGAGTTCCGGAATGATAAGGAATGGGCTGAAAAAGAGGTGCGGGTGCGGGTGATCGGCCAGCGGGAACGCCTGCCAAAATCTCTGCAAAAAGCTGTTGAAGATATCGAATCGTTTACCAAAAATAACGACAAGCTTTTCTTGAACCTGGCGATAAGCTATGGCGGAAAATGGGATATTTTACAGGCGGTAAAAAAGATGATTGAAGAGAAAGTCCCGGTTGAAAATATTGATGAAGATATGTTCGCCGGCTACCTGTCTACAGCAGGCCTTGATATGCCGGATTTGATTATCCGCGCCGGCGGTGAAATGCGGCTTTCAAACTTTGTTTTGTGGCAGGCGGCCTACGCCGAGCTATACTTCTCGCCAAAACTTTGGCCGGATTTTAGCGAAGAAGATTTTAACGTCGCGATGGCGGAATTTGACCGCCGCCAGCGTAGATTCGGCTCTTGACAATTTATCATAATTTATGCTATGGTAGCAACATTCTTTCTGATGAAAGAGTACACCCATAATAGGGGGTTTTTTCGCAGTAGGTCCAAGAAGCGGGAGAGAAACATGAAGAACCGTCGTACGTTGCGTCTCGAGAGTCTGGAGAGTCGGGAACTGTTGGCTGGTGGCATCGCGTCGCCGCCTCGCGTCCATGGGGCGCCCATCGCCCAGGTTTTCAACCAGTCCGCTAACCCGTTGAACATTTCACCGGGCGCTACCAATCAGGTGGTGGCAAACCTGGTCGTCAGCTCCCTGAGTCACGAGCACCTCCAGCCCAAGAATTTCCTGTTCATTGCCGCCGAAGGCGGCGAGCCGCTGAGCTGGAACCTCGAGAGCTCGAGACTGATGGCCGACCTGGATCTGAACCTGGCCAACGGCTGCGAGACGGTGATCGGTTCCGTACAGCCCAACGCCCAGACCGACGTACTGGCCTTCACCGCTCTGCGGCCCACCTGGGTCCGCCCGTCCCAATACCTGCATTTGCAGGTCGTAGCCGACTTCAAGGGATTCTTTACGGGCTCCCGGATCGGCTTGGAGTTGGCTCGTGCCGACTTCATCGGCATCCAAGGCGCTCCTCTCCCTCAGGGGAACATCCAGCGGGTGGGCTTGCCGCCCACGCTGCACAGGCTACAACAGACGCCGGTTCTGCCGCCGCTGGTCGTTTCCAAAAACACCAGCTACGGCGACCAGACCGTCCTGCCCAACAGCTTGGGTGTGAAGATCGGGTCCTACGTAGTGCAGAACCCCAGCACTTCCCGGTCGCTGAGGATCACCGACCTCACGGTCGGCCTCACGGGAACGGCAAGTCTTTACGGCTTGTCGGGTCTGCGCCTGTCGGTCCCTGGGGCGATGATTCCCATCCAGCCCGGGCCATTGAACACCTTCCCGGTGAACAATGTCCTGGCGCCGGGAGCGAATCTCGTCGTTGACGTGTTCGCCAACACTGGCACCCAGGTCAACGTAAACGTGGTCAGCTCGCTGAGGGTCGCCTACGCCAATGCGGCCGACGGCATCATAGCTACCACTGCGCCGGCGGTCGGCCAGACGGTCACCTTTCAGGTTGGCCGCCTGAATCCGCCGACGCTCGTGGCCTCGGCTTCGACGCCGGGCCAGTACATCCCATCTGCCGGAGGCGCCAATAACGCCTCGCGGGCAACGTTCAACTTCCCGGCTGTCAACGGATCGGTCACCATCACGGAATTGGAATTCCGGGTTGTCGGCGACCCTCTCGCGGTGTCGGCAATTCAGATTGGTAATGTTACCTCCAGTCCGGTCAATGGCGTGGCTTTCTTCCACGGCTTGAACCTGACGGTTCCCAACGGCGGCGCCGGGCGGAATCTGGATGCGTACGTGTCGTACGCTCTCGTGGGCGACCGTGGTCTTCGCTCGGGAACCCGGGCGGCCATCGGTCTGTCGTACGTGAAGTACGTGACTGGCGGGACCACCCAGACCCTGACGCTCAACCCGCCGGTCATGGCTCCGGCTATGACGCTGGTGGGTTCCAGGCCTTCGATTTTCATCGTCTTGCCCGGCAGCACTCCGGGCTCTGTCCTGCCCGGCCTCACTTTCGGTACCGTGCGCGTGGCACGGCTGGCCATCTTCGCCGACCAGCAGGGCAACATCAAAATCGACCAAGTCCCCCTGGTGTTCACCGGTAACGCAGCCGGTACGCACATCAATCCCCAGACCAAATTGGTATTGAGGGATCTGACGGGCGCTATCATCGGGCACATCCTGGTCAGCAACATCACCGGCAACGGAACGTCGCAGGTTAGCGCCGTGCTGACCTTCACCGGTGGGTATGTGATTCCCGCCGGTCAGGCGTTCATCTCCGACGTCGAGGTTGAGGTCAGTTCGCTGGCTGGTGCCTCGCCCTGGGATTCCGTCTCTACCAAGCTCGGTTCGCCGGGTTCCTTCCGCTGGACTGATCTGGCCGGAAGGGGAGCGGAAGGTGCCGAACTGGGGAACTTGATCCTCGGATTCCCGTCCAACTCGGTGTCGATCATCGGGTCCGAAGTCTTCGGATGACAAGATCCGAGCAGTAACACAAAGACCCCTCTCACATTCGTGGAGGGGCCGTTTTTTTATCTTTTTTATGCTTTGGAAAGAGTTTTTGCCATCTCAATCCACTTTTGTTTTTTGGGTTTGGTTTTATACTTTGCCAGAGATTTATGGATTTCGATTAATTGCAGGAGATCATTTTTCTTCCAGTCGTTAATTTTCTTGCCTTTATTTTGATGTACAATCGCCACCGCCTTTTGCCAGATATCAAAACAGCGCTTTTTGTCTCCGGTCAATGTATTTTTCTTAAAAAACGGAATGACAACCTCAGCCAAGTCTTCCAGTTTTTGCACGGAATAGCGCGCTTGGTTTTTTGCCAGGGAAATCGCGCCCGAGCCAATCATTTGTTTGGCCTTTTTTAATACAGCGGTCTGTTCTTTTGGCATCGTAATAATAAATTGTATCTTCCACCGGTAGTAAGTGGGGGAGCCGGTCCTTTCGTGCCGCGTATCGCGCCGGAACTGTAAATCAAAACACCCGTCACTGCTTGCTACATTAATAATGTCGAATTTTTCCTTTGGCATAAAAATATTATATCAGTAATTTGATTATGCGACAATAGATAATTATATTATGCGACAGAATCATGTAGACAGGTGCAGGGGAGGAGAGTAGCATAGTAATTAGTATCAGTGGTGACACTCGCCCTTGGAGGTCTGACATGACCGACGAGAGACCAAGAGAGCTTGAGGGGAAGGTAATGGAATGGGTGGCAAGGATTGCGATCGCGGTGGCTCTGGCGGCGCAACCAGATCAGTTTGAGGGGGTCAAGATAAACCTTCTCGAAGACCCCGTGGGCCCCGGCGCAATCGTCATCCGCGTAGTCAAAAAGAAGGAGAACGACCCTCACTTCAGGGATTGGGTTCTGGCGCTCGCCAAGATCATTCCGGTGCGCGTTATCGTTGTTGACGAATAAGTCACCGGTTCGCCGGCCGACGACACAAGTCGTCGGCCTCTTCATTTTATTATGCGACAGATGGAAATTTAAAAAGCAGGGGATAGAAGTCCTCTTTTTATTTGCGATGGGGACAGCCGGTCCAGCAACACGGGCGGCGCATGCCTTCGATGAGTTCGTCGCGTGTTCTTGCGACGTGTTGATGCCTAGTTTCCGGTTTTTTAACCGAGATAACCCAACAGATCCACTCGTTACGCGCCAGCGGCGTAATATCTTCCCACGCTGCCAGCGCCGGTGGGGAAGCGAGAAGGGTCTTTTTCAGGTCTAGCGGGATTTCATGAGCCACACCAGTGGCAATTTTTCGGTTAGTCATAGATATTGACAAATAGTATTAAATATGTTAGTAATGAATCATCTACCACAAGGGGCTTCCGGCCCCACACCCCAGCAGGAGAGATTCTGTGGAGCGCAAGTACAAGCACATGGTGGGTCTGAGGCTGATCGACACGAACAGTCGAGGGGTGCATCAGAAGATGCACAGTGAGCTGGCGGGCCTCAACAAGGTCGTCGTCCGAAGAGCGGTGGCCGATGAAAGCGGAAAAGGATTTTACTTCGTCGAAGACACGGCCTACTTCGCTTCGATCGAGGAAGCAACCCCCCGGATCAAGGAGCTGTTCCTGGACGAGAAAACCGAGGAGCTGTGGGTCGGGCACCAGCTGGACAATGAGAAGCCCGTCCTGACCGTCCTGGAGCCGTTGATCTTGCGGCGGAAGTGCTCTCCGAGCATGGAGCGGCCGCCAGGCACGACGGTCTACACCTACGTTTTCAACGCGGGATAGCGAACTTTGTCCGCCAAGATTCATAGAGCGCCAGACTCTCTAACTGGTCACGAACCCGGGACTGCAAGCATATCACATGCAAGCAGTCGCCGGGTTCTTTCTTTACGCCGGAATCTTATTATGCGACAGATCGCCGAGAGTGGGCGATTAGCTTTTCAGATTCTTGCCGCTGTGGAATTGGCGGTGGATGTCGCGCAGGCGTTTGTTGGTGACGTGGGTGTAGATTTGGGTGGTGACGATGTTTTTGTGGCCGAGGAACTCTTGGATTGATCTTAAGTCAACTCCTTGAGTTAATAAATCTGTCGCGTAGGAATGGCGCAACGTGTGCGGCGTAGTGAAGACCGGAATGCCGGCTAGGACGGCGTATTTTTTGACGATCCGTTCAATGGATCGGGGAGTCAGGCGGCCACCGGTGCCATCTTTATCCCGGAAGTTTATAAACAAAGCCTTTTCAGACGAGTTGCGCAGTGACATATATTTTTTTACCCATTCCAAAGCCCGTTCGGAAAAGTAAACGGCGCGGGGATTGCCGCCTTTGCCGATGACGGATAACTCAAAATCTTTTTTGTCTTTTATATTGGCAAACTGTTCGGTATTAAGCGACACGAGTTCCGCGATTCGCAGTCCGGTGGAAAAAAACGACTCAAGGATCGCCCGGTCCCGGATGCTGACGTTGTCTTTGGGTTGGACGGTACTTAAGAGCTTCTCCACCTGCTCTACCGTGAGGAATTTGATGGCTTTTGAGCTTTTATCGGCCTTGGGAAGAGCTATTTTGTCCGGGGGCAATGAAACTATGTCTTTGGCCACAAAGTAGCCTAAAAAGGCCCTC
>JAIFWS010000012.1 GCA_019658985.1 Candidatus Parcubacteria bacterium | reverse complement strand
GCCTACCGCAAAAACGGATATGGAGGTAGCGAAGCCCTTTAATAGCACGAAAAAATATGTCGTCTCTCAGGAGCCCTTTGATCCTTCGTGGAACAATTCAGTCTGCATTACCGGCGATGTCGTGGCGCAGATTAAGAAGCTTAAAGAAGAGGATGGACCAGATTTATGGGTGTGGGGCAGTGGAGACCTTATCCAAACCTTGCTCAAAGGGCATCTGATCGATCGGATGCATTTATGGATCCACCCGATCACGATCGGCAAAGGCAAGAAACTTTTTACCCATGGGACTCAACCGGAGAATTTCAAGCTTGTTGATTCTAAAATAGGAACGAATGGCGTTATTTTCGCCACCTACGAGCCAGCTGGTTCGCTTAAGGCAGGATCATAACTTTAATAAGCATTTTAATTAATCAGGCTTTTGCGATGAACAAGAAAGGATATTTCACAACATTATAATAATCGAGAGGCTAGGATTGAAGAATATTTTTAAATTTTATCATATGAAAAATATCAAACTTGGCGTGTATGCTATGGTCGCCGGACTCGCATTGGAGGCGACGTTGGGCAAACTTGTTGAGCACGGCCAGCTGGCCTTCCTGTTGCACATAGCAGTGGGAGGGATGCTGGTGCTGGGATCTATCTTGCTATTGGTTTACACTAAGAATACGCCTCGTTGGTCAAAGTTCACCCTTGCCGGATGCGTCGGCGTTAGCTTAGCGGGATTATCGGGATTTACTTTTGTCACTACAGGCAGCGACTTTTTCCAGGGGCTGATGGTAGGAGCGGCAATCGGCGCCTTGATATCATACATCCTTGCCGCCTGGCTCAATCGAAAGGAAATATAAATGGTTTAACTTAAAATAAAAACCACCGAAAAGGTGGTTTTTATTTTACTGCGCGGTAGAGCGGCCTTTCTTATCTAAACTACTTGGATTCCTTGAATAGCTTTGCGGTGGCCAGTACTTTATAAGGATAGCCGGAGGAGTCATCGTTAAGTTTCTTGGTGAAATTTTTGACGGCTGAGCTTGAAAGGACATCGTGGACAGTAGTGCCATCTTCCTCAATGTACCTTTTCATTTGATCAACATCCTTTAATCCCGCTAACTTAACGTTATCTTGTTCCTTGGAGTATAGCTGAACAGCTTTAGCTACATTGCCCTCGCCTGCGTGATATGCCCAGGTAGCAAGACCCCAATCGCCGAAAAGCCGGTAATTAGACGCAAGATACCGCATGCCCGCATCGATATTTTTGATTGGATTCTTCCGCTGGTCTCCCTTGCTGTTTACCGTGAGGCCCAGATTACGGGCTGTGCCGGGCATCAGTTGGAAAATCCCCAAAGCACCGCTCTTTGATTTTGCTGTTTCTGAACCGCCGTTTTCCAGGAGCCCGACACCGATAGCCACGTCAGCTGGTACGCCATATTCTTCTGCTTTTTCAAGGATCGTATCCTCGTGCTTTTGAATCACCTTCAAAGATGCCTGGTACGCTCCCCGGGTGCTTACAAATTTTTCCTTCTCTTCCACGATGGAGTTTGCTACATTTGTAGGGATTTCTTCACCGAAGAAAGCCGCTGTTAAGGGAGTTTTATCTTCAAAGGCTTTTATTTTAGGAAATTCAACCTTCGGCAAAGCAGTTTTTACGTGATTAAGGGGGATTTGGAGGATTGCCAGCAAGGATAACCCTAAAATAACATAATTTCTGCTTGCGTAAATTCGAGTAGCGAGACTATTAACAATTTGCATGTGTATAAAATTGATCTCTTACTAATATATGTCCGGGGTGTTTGCGACTTACGCCCCTAGGCAGAGGTTAATCGGAAATATTACATTTCTATTAATTTTCCGGCCTATCCACCTAGTGTCATTCATTTCAGCCCGAATGTCAACCTCAACAATGGAATCCGTCAAGGTGGTTTTCGCTGTGTTGCGTGGTATTATGTATTCAAAACATCCTTAATCAATACATCATGGAATCTGAACATAAACAAGAACGGATCGCTAATTTCCTTTATGAAATCGGTACGATGCGCAAATTGATGCGGATGCACCGGCAGGTGCTGATGACTGACGATATAACCGATACGATTATGTCGCATTCATATCGGGTCGCGATGATTGGCTGGTTTTTGGCGAAGGAGGAAAACGCCGATCCGTATAAAACGGTCATGATGAGTTTATTGCATGACATGGGGGAAATCCGGAGCAATGACCATAATTGGATCCATAAAAAATACATCAAAATTTTTGATGAGGAAATCAACGAAGAACAATTGGGGTCGCTGCCGTATCCTGATTTAAAAAACCTCATTGATGAATATGAAAAGCGGGAAAGCAAAGAAGCAATTCTTGTTAAAGACGCCGACACATTGGACCAGATTCTGTTGCTTCGGGAATACCAGTGGGCCGGCAGCAAGGAGGCTGAAATATGGCTTCATGGAAAAGCCGGAGACGGAAAAACCGACCGCCAGCTTGAAAAATTGAAAACTGAAATCGGCAAAAAAATCGGCGCAGCGATTTATAAAGTAAATCCGTCAGACTGGTGGGGGAATTTATGGACATCAAAAAATAGAAAGTAAGGGGATACAATTTTTATATAATATAATTATGCCTAACGATAACCACTCTTCTCACGCGGAAATTTCAACAACTCGTTTGGAGGCGTTTAGCGACGCCGTTATGGCGATTGTGATTACCATTGGCGTACTGGCCATACGAATTCCTGACGAAGCCACATTTGCTTCACTCCGGGCAATGTTGCCGATGCTGCTTGTTTATGCGATCGGGTTCCAGATGATCGGCACCTACTGGAATAACCATCACCACCTCCTTCATATCACCAAACACGTGACGGCCGGCATTATGTGGGCAAATTTAGCACTGCTGTTTTGTTTGTCGCTTATCCCTGTGGCTGCTGACTGGCTGGGAAAGAACTACCAAAGCCATGTCGCGACTGCCTTTTACGCATTCGTGTTATTGATCTGCGCGATAGCATATACCGTATTGGAAGTGCAAGCCGTCCAGCATTCTGACAAACGCGAAACATTGATGAGTGAATTTCGCAAGCGCCCGAAAGGTTTGGTTTCACTCGGCTTGTATATCCTTGCCATTGCGGCTGCTTTTTTCAGTCCGTTTATCGCGGACGCGTTGATTGTGCTAGTTTCGCTGATCTGGTTTATTCCGGACCGCCGCATTGAAAAATACATTTAAAAATATATCAATTCAGATACTAAAAAATAAACTCTGGACATTGGGCGTCTGGTATCGTCAAAAAAAGCGCCTGAAGCAGGCGCTTTTTTTAATGAATTTTTTATGACGGGATTTTCCGTGGTTCAGCAAAAAAGTAATATTTTTTTCATGATGTATGGGTATTATATCGCTAGATGTAAGAGTTTGGCGATTCTTGCGTCATCGTAAATGAAAGGTCAAAATTAACCAGCCTTCTGTAATTACAGCATCTAGTGCGTTTGTTGTAATTACATAGGGCTAAAATATAAAAATATGATTAATATACAAAAGCTTTTCCGTAACGGCGCAGTGATTGCCTTGGGAGTAGCTCTGCTTACTCCTTCTTTTGCTGGCGCCATTACGGCTTCCGAGCTTCAGGCACAAATTAATGCCCTGACAGCTCAGTTAGCGCAATTGCAAGGCCAGACCGCCGCTTCGGCTCCTGCTGCTTGCGCTGGCATCACGTTCACCCGGAACCTCAGGCTTGGTTCAACGGGTGCTGACGTACGCTGTCTGCAGGCAGTGTTAAACCAATCTGCTGATACGCAAGTTGCAGTAAGCGGAGCCGGTTCTCCCGGAGCCGAGTCTACCTATTTTGGTACCCGGACACGGTCAGCCGTTATCCGTTTTCAAGTAAAATATCGGGCACAAATCCTTACGCCATGGGGATTGACGCAAGGCACGGGTCTTGTGGGTTCAACTACTAGGGCACAATTAAACGCACTCTTGGTAGCTCCTAACCCAAACCCTAACCCAAATCCTAATCCGAACCCAAACCCTGATCCGAATCCGACCGGCGCATTGAGCGCGACGCTCGCATCGGATAATCCGGCAACGGGAACGATCGTCACGGGACAGGCAACAGCAGACATGCTGCACGTCTTGTTCACGGGCACTGGCACACTCAACTCGGTCACGTTGACGCGCACCGGAATTTCAGACCAAAACACATTGACCAACGTTTATCTGTATAACGGCAACCAGCGCCTTACCGACGGATTCTCGTTTAACAACAACAGCACCATTACCATGAATAATTTGAATTTCCCGGTAAATGGTTCTGCTACCATCGCGGTAAAAGCGGACGTTACAACTGACACCAGCAAGAGCGGGCAGACCATTGCTGTCGCCATGTCAAACTTTACGGCTTCAAACCAATCTGCTTTGGCCGTTAACCTCCAGGGAAATTCCATGAGGGTCGCCAATGGTTCGTCTCTAGCCGCGGTTTCATTTAACGCAGCTAACACGGCTGCGGGAGGACCGGGCGGTAATGTTAACGTAAACGCCGGAACTACTTCATACACGTTCTGGTCAAATACCATCCAGGTTAACACCAGGACGGTATCACTCAGGTCTGTTAACTTCAGAATGATCGGATCTGCTCCAAGTAATGCTTTGAGCAACATCAGATTGTTTGTCGACGGAATTGATTCCGGCAGGACAGCATCGATTATCTCAATCAATGGATCTAATTACGCGTTCTTTGACTTCGGCGCTTCGCCGCTCAGCCTTGGAACCGGATCCCATACTATGGAAGTCCGGGGAAATGTTGAAGCAGGCGCTAACAGGACAATACAGTTCTCGCTCCAACAGCCAGCTGACATCACAATCCTTGATCCTCAATTAGGTGTTAACGTTGTTACCACTACATCGGGATCAGGTTCTTTGCCAAGCAATGCTGGAACCGTAACCATCCTTGCCGGATCAGCAACCGTTGTTGTTGACCCAGTATTCCAGTCAACCACCAATGTTACCGGAGGAGCTTCTAACGTAGTTATCGGCAAATTCAGAATGCACGGCTACGGAGAAGACTTGAAGGTAAGCAGCTTGACAATCACTCCATCTTTCCCAACCGCTCCAACCGGAGCCGCGGGATTGGACCAGGTATCGTTGTACTTTAACGGATCCCAGGTGGGTTCATCCCAGAACTGGACATCCGGATCACTGACCTTCCAGCTTGGATCGCAAATGATCGTTCCGGCCGGACAGGACAGCTTCCTTGAAGTGCGCGCTAACCTCAGGAGCACGCCAGGCAACATCAATTACACCAATGGATCAGTTCAAGTTACATTGAACGCCGGAACTGCTAATGCCCAGGGCTTTGGAATCAGCGGCTCAGGAGCTTCCAATGCGACCGTAAACTTCCCAGCTTCAAACGTTGTCGGCCCAACGCTGACCATCCAAACCGGTTTATTGGTAGTATCCATAAATCCGGGCTATGCTAACCAGACCGTAAGCCCTAACACAACAGGAGTAAAAATCGGTTCATTCGTATTGCAGAACCAGAGTACTTCTGAATCTGTACGCGTAACTAGCCTCAAGGTTGATATTTCAGGAACCGCTGCTTTGACCAACCTTTCAGCTTTGCGCTTATCAGAGACTTCCGGGTCCGCAGGCACACCAGTCCAGCCGCAGGCTTCAAACACCTTCTCGGTTGACTTCACGCTTGCGCCAGGAGCAACCAGGACGATTGACGTCTTTGCCGACAGCGCCACCCAAACCGGCGTAACGACAATCACTACCTTGACTGTCACCTCGATCGGTACATCAAGCAACGTCTCGTCAACCAGCGCTGCTACGACAGGACAGACTATCACCTTTGGCGCAGGAACGGTTAACAATCCACCTACCTTAATCAACTCTTCATCTTCGGTTTCTCAGTATGTCCCTTCAGCTGGAGGCGCAACTGACGCTACTAAAGCTACCTTTAACATTACCTCAAGCAGCGGAAGCGCTACCGTTAACGAACTGAAATTCGTTGTCTCGGGAACCGCTGCAAGTCCAGCTTCGTCCATTCGCGTAGGTTCTGTTTCAGCACCGGTAGTCAGCGGAGTGGCTTATCTGACAGGTCTTAATTTGACCGTACCGCAGGGAGGATCAGGATTGAACGTTGATGCATTCATTTCATATCCTCATACCGGAACTGGCGGTAACGCTTCAGGCAGCACTTCAACAGTAGCCTTGGGTTATGTAAGATTCACATCCGGAGGAACCACCTCTACGATGTGTACCACATCCCTTGGTACCTGCGATGTGACTTTGGCGGGCAACGTTACAGTTGCTGCTCCTACCATGAGATTGGTTGGATCCCGTCCATCAATCGTGCTCGGTTTGCCTAATGGCCAAAGCGGAAGTTCTGCTGCCGGATTGACCGTAGGAAGCGTCTACGTCGCTGACATCAGAGTAACTGCTGATGCGAAAGGGGATATCAGGCTTAACACCCTCCCTCTCGTATTCACTGGCAACGCTGCCGGAACCCACATCTCTCCTTCGACAAGCCTTATTGTCAAGGATTCCAGTGGATCAGTTATTAGCAACGCCACGGTTGGCAGTGTCACAGGCAATGGTACATCTTCAGCAACGGCCCTTGTTACCTTTACTGGAGGGTATACTATCCCAGCCGGCACATCTCAGACCTTCAGGATCGAGGTCCAGGTAAGCACTTTGAACGGCTCATCTACTGATTCAGTAGCCGTCAGCGTAACACCTGCTGCCTCATTCACATGGACTGATTTGGCAGGCAGTGGCGCAACCGCCGCGGAAACAGGAACGCTCATCATTAATTATCCAACTGGCAGCGTATCAATACACAGCTAATCTTTGCCAAGGCCAAGGATAGGTGAGTGAAAAAAAACGGCGGGGCTTCGGCCCCGCCGTTTTGCTTGCGCACTTTTTAATTCAAAATTTATATCTTTATTGTAAATTAGTGTATGATGTATAAAAAATAATATATTATTAAATGTAAAAAATATGCAAAGCAAACTCAATCCATATATCAGTTTCGATGGTAATGCCAAAGAGGCCATGGAATTTTATAAAAATGCTTTCGGCGGCAAGCTGGCCATGAGTACGTTTAAAGAGGGCGGCGCGCCACTGAATGAGACTAACCCCGATGGCATTATGCATGCCATGCTGGTTGCTGATAATGATATGATTCTGATGGCTTCCGATACTCCGGGGACGGACTACAAGCCGGGGAATAACATTTCTGTTTCGCTCAGCGGTGATAATGAGGCAGAGCTAAAGGGATATTGGGATAAACTCTCTGAGGGGGCTAAAGTTACCATGCCCTTGGAAAAAGCTCCATGGGGAGATATGTTTGGCATGTTGACGGATAAATTCGGCATTCACTGGCTGGTAAATATCGCCGGGAAAAAGGCATAATTAAGGAATTTTAAAACTTTTATGACAACAAAAGCGCCCCGAGGCGCTTTTGTTGTAGATTAATAAAAAATTTAGGATGTCTGCGATAAAATGGAAGAGCAACTCAACAAAGATATGCAGTCTATAAACTACAACGGTTATACTATTATCGCCACTGCTTTCAAGAATGAAGACGATAAGTGGATAGGGCAGGCCAGATTACGGCAAGCTGCTTCTAATCCTATTGGCGTGCAAACCCCGCTGGTTTTTGATAATGAGCAGTTCACTTCTAAGCAAAAAGCGGAAGATTTCGCGTTGGATGGCGCCCAGTTTTTCATCGATACCCAGCTAAAAGACTCCGGCTCAGAGTAAGGCGTTGAATCGCCAACGCGCCTTGAAAGGATAAGTTTTTTTGTTTACAATGAACACTCAAAACATCGCCTATGATAAAAAACACTTTTTTCATTATTCTACTGGCCATATGTGTATTGTCCGCGCCGATGCGGGCTGCTCTGGCCGTTAATAAGCCAAGTGATCAACCGGTCCAGGAGAAAATCCAGGCCATCTTAGCCCAAATTAAGTACTTGCAA
Organism: Candidatus Parcubacteria bacterium; assembly: GCA_019658985.1. Taxonomy (GTDB): domain Bacteria; phylum Patescibacteriota; class Minisyncoccia; order Minisyncoccales; family Staskawiczbacteraceae; genus VGLO01. Next base: position 8,805 of record JAIFWS010000012.1, on the reverse strand, counting down.
GGGTTAATGGCGGATTTGCAGTTGCAGGAGGGCACGGTGTCTGATTCCTATGTGGTAATGGACCTTTCCAATGGCTCTTTGCTGTCTTCAAAAAATCCCAACCAGGCGTTTCCCCTTGCTTCCATTACCAAATTGATGAACGCGGTGGTTGCGCTGGAAAATGTTGATACCAACCAGACGGTTACGCTAACCTCGGACATGTTAAAACCCGAGGGTTACAGCCCGTCGCTTTTTGAAAATCTGACCGTCTCTGTTAATAATTTATTGAGAGCCAGCTTAATACAATCCGTTAACGACGCCGCTGAATCAATCAGCTATACCGTCGGCAATCCCAAGTTCCTATCACTGATGAACCAAAAGGCAAAAGAACTGGGCATGGATAATACCGTTTTCTATGATGTGCATGGGCTTAACGTGGAAAACCATTCTACAGCTTCTGATTTATCAAAACTTATAAGCTATATTTATAATCGCCATCCGGAAATCTTAACCATCACTAAAGATAATAATTTCTGGCTGCCCGATCCTACCGGAAAGCTGCTTAAGTTCCAGAATCTGAATAATTTTTACAACTCGCCGGAGTTCGTCGGCGGTAAAACCGGTTACCTGGTTGAAGCCAAGCAGGCGTTCGCCTCGGTTTTCAATTTAAAAGGAAAACCGATTGCGATTGTCTTATTGCATTCTATAAGCCGGCAAAAAGATACTGTCAAAATTATTGATTGGGTTAAAAATAATCCCGCGATATAATTATATATATTATGACCGATGCCATTGTTATAAAGAATCTCACTAAATCGTTTAAAAACCAAAAAGTGCTTGAGGGGATTAACCTGGTAGTTCCGCAGGGGAAGATGCTCGCTTTGCTCGGGCCGAACGGGGCGGGGAAAACAACAACTATCCGGATTTTAAGCACGCTCTTAAATGCCGACGGCGGACAGGCGCTGGTTGGCGGATTTGATGTGGCTCGAGAACCTAAAAGAGTCCGGAGTATAATCGGGCTTACCGGGCAGTATGCCGCAGTGGATGAATATTTGAACGGCCGGGAGAATTTGGAAATGATGGGGGCGCTGTACCACTTGGGAAAAAGCAAAATCAAACCGCGCGCCCAGGAATTACTGGAACAGTTCGATCTCGTTGAGGCTGCGTCCAAACCTGTTAAAACTTATTCGGGAGGTATGCGACGGAGGCTGGACCTTGCGTTGAGCCTTATTTCAACCCCTCCGATTATTTTTCTTGATGAACCGACAACCGGCCTGGATCCCCGCAGCAGGATTTTAATGTGGGATATTATCAAAAAATTAATGGAGCAGGGAGTCACCATCCTTCTTACGACCCAATATCTGGAAGAAGCCGATAAGCTGGCTGACCGGATCGCGGTGCTTGATAAAGGAAAAATCATTGCCGAGGGCACTCCGACAGAACTGAAGAGCCGCGTAGGAAGCGAACGGATTGAAATTACCATTGACCATAAAAGCGACTTTAAAAAAGCGGTATCGCTTATCCAGGGCAGCGGACTGCGGCAGAATCCCGAAGAACGGAGCATCGGGATTTCCACTGACGGAAGCGTGAAGGAAATAAAAAGAGTATTGGATATTTTAGACGGGGCGGGGATTGAGATTGATGCGATGTCGGTGCATACGCCCACGCTCGACGATGTATTCTTGCATTTTACCGGGAAGGAAACAAATAACATTACCCAATAATATGAACTTCTGGACTCCCGTCGATTACATTATTAAACTTATAAACCCTTTCTTGAATCCTATCTTCAATATGTTTGATTTAAAAAAGATAAAAACAAACCGGCCAGCGCCAGCCGCCACCAATTCTTTTGCACAAGAGGCTGAAAGAAAGGCGGAGGAGTCCTGGTATTTTGCATTGAGCGATACCTGGGTTTTGATTATGCGGAGCTTGAAGCATATTTTCAAAAACCCGGACCAGCTGCTGGCCGCCAGCGTACAGCCGGTGATGTTTATGGTACTGTTTGGATATGTATTCGGCGGGGCAATTAATACGGGCAGTATAAATTACATTAATTTTCTGGTGGCAGGCATTTTGGTGCAGATGGCGGCTTTTGGAGCAACTACTACTTCGCTGAGCGTAGCAACAGATTTAAAACGGGGGATTATTGATAGATTTAAATCGCTGCCGATGTTAAGTTCAGCGGTAATGACCGGACACGTGGTCGCGGATTTAGTCCGTAATCTCATGTCATCTTTTATCCTGATTATTGTGGCGTTCATCATGGGATTTCGCCCTGTTGCATCGTTTACTGACTGGCTATTGATTATCGGGATTCTGTTATTATTTACCCTAGCGCTTTCTTGGGTTTCGGCCATTATGGGGCTGCTTGCCAGGAGCGTGGAAGCGGTGCAGTGGTTCGGGTTTTTCCTGGTATTCCCGCTTACTTTCGCCAGCGGGGCCTTCGTACCAACGGAGAGCATGCCATACATTTTGCGGGTATTCGCCCAAAATCAGCCGGTAACCCATGTAATTGAAGCAATCCGCGCGCTAATGATCGGTACTCCGATGGGAAACCATGCCTGGCTTTCTATTGTATGGTGCATCGGAATTATTATTGTCGCCGTTCCGGTAGCGTCGTATCTTTTCCGTAATAAATCAACGCAGTAAATCTTATGCGCAAAAACCGCCCGGGCAAAGGGCGGTTTTTGTTGTGCATCATTAACTGACTAACTCGGTGAAAATCACGAGTCGCTTGTTATATGTTTTTTGGTTGGCCAGCCAATCTCCGTGGCAGGTGATCAGGTTAAGATGCATACCGCTGGAATCATTGAATACCTCGGAAGCTTTGTCGTCCGGGTTGTATTCGCGCCGGCTTTTTACTTCAAATATTTTTGTATTTCCCTTGTCGTCTTTGACATATATTTTGTCGCCGGTTTTTATGTCCTCTAGATTATCAAATACCGAATGCGATCCGTCGAGCCAAGGGCCGAAATGCCCGGTGAGGATTGCGCTGCCTTCGTCTCCCGGCCGCGGGCCGAGTTTGTACCAGGCAACTTCGGATGGCCCTTTCGGCGTGTCTACGTCCCCGTTTTTATCTAAAGCTACCTGGATAATCGGCGCGTCCACGTTGATGCTTGGAATGGAAAGGCGAGTGGGCAGTCCGGAATTGGAAAGCGATGCTGTCTGGTTCTGATTCTCAAACGGCATCGGGAAATTATTCTGCTGATACAGATTATAGAGGAAATAGAAACCACCTCCAATTAATAGTAAAGCAAATACCATAAGCAATACTATTTTTTTTGATGATGAGGTGTTTGATGGTGTCATGTTTTTGGAAAACACTTAGAAGCCGGGCCGCAGCCCGGCTTCTAACGTTCTCTCTTTATGTTACTTCGCTGAAGCTTTTTTTGCTACCAAAGTAATCGCAGCAGTAGCGGCGATGGCGCCAAGTGCGGCAAGGGCGATCCATAAAGCGTTTTCTTCACGAGGTCCGAACCCGGTGTTTGGCAATCCTGGAGTGGTGCCAGTAGGAGAAATGGTAAATACCAGTGATCCGGAAGTTCCTCCGCCCGGAATAGGGTTTACAACATCAACGATATAAGAGCCGGTGACGGATGCGTCAGTCGCCGGAATTGTTGTTGTAAGCTGGGTTGGAGAGACAAAGATAGTTGGCCGGGCAATTCCGTTAAATCGAATTTGGGAATTGGCATTAAAGTTTGATCCGTTGACGGTCAAAGTGAATGCGCCATTTCCCGCAGGGGCGCTGGTAGGCGAGATGCTGACAATGACCGGTGTTGGATTGGTTCCTGTTACAGCCAGTGTTACTGTGCCGGAAGTTCCTCCTCCGGGACTAGGATTAGTTACAGTGAAGGTTAAATTAGCAGCGTTTGCAAGATCAGCTGCGGTAAGAGGGATTGTTACCTGGGTAGGTGATACATAGGTAGTGGTCCGTGCAGTGCCGTTAACGTTTACGACAGATCCCTGCATAAAACCGCTTCCGTTAATGGTCAAAGTTTGGGCAGCGCTTCCTGGAACGATAGTAGCAGGTGTTAAGGTTGTGACAGTTGGAGTCGGGTTATCGCCAACAGCGGCCATCGGAAATGAGTTTACGAAGAATAGTCCGACAGCAAGTACGAATGCGATCGAAAGAATTTTTTTTGTATTCATAGGCGTGTAGATTGTAATATAATAGTATTCTTGTGGTTTATTTTAACTTAAAAAGGTTCGACCTTTTATAAGCTGATTCATTAAAAGCTCAACTATGAGCAATGAATCAGCTCATAACTATAAGACGACCCCTGGCCGCAAATCTTTCGGTGATGCGGTTGGGCGCCGTAAATACCTTTTTCTAAGGGATATGTTACAATAAACTCATTAAAATTGTGTTAAACTTAAGCTCAAATATATGGCAAAAACACAAGACTTCTCTTATAGTTTAAAGATCGCTTTCTTCGGCCTGATTTCCGCTTTCAAAGAAGAGCGGAATTTCAGGATCCAGGTCCTTATTGCTGCGGTTGTGACTTTCATTATGCTCGTGTCGGGGTTGAGCCGGATCGAGAAGTCTATTTTGATCCTGACGATGATGGTGGTGTTGAGTTTGGAATTAGTAAATTCTCAGATTGAGAAATTCCTGGATATTTTGCATCCCGACCATCATCCTCGCGTGAAAATTATCAAAGACTTTTCTGCGGGCGCGGTACTCCTGTCCGCATTAGGTTCGATTATTATTGGTATGCTAATATTCTTGCCGCACTTATGAGTTTGGATCTTTCTATTTTTAATGTTATCCATGGCTTCGCCGGTAAGAACAGTATCCTGGATGCCGCAGGAATATTCCTTGCCGATTATTTTCCGTATTTCCTGGGACTAGGCTTATTGTCCCTTTTGTTTTTTAAAAAATACCGGACCATGGCTAGCCTGGCGCTCGCATCCGGGCTCGTGGCAAGGTTCGCGGTGAAAGGCGTCATTTTGCTTTTTTACCAGAGGCCCCGTCCTTTTATGGATGTTCCAGAATTCTTGAGGCTTATCTGGACGCCTGTTTTTGAGGATTCCCAGTCATTTCCCTCCGGTCATGCGTTATTCTTTTTTGCGGCAAGCGCGATTGTGTACTACTTCAATAAAAAATGGGGGATAGCCTTTTTCGTAGCGTCTCTTATTATAGGAATCGCCAGGATATTTGCGGGGGTGCATTGGCCGGCGGATATTGCAGCAGGCGCCATACTAGGAACCTTAACATCGTTCATAATTTATCAATTTTATTTAATGTATAAAAAAAACCATGATCAACAAAGATAACCTGGGTCCTGAATATGTGATATCAGTTTATGATCCTGCAATCGGCATGGAAGGTTTTTTGGTTATAGATAATACGGTACTAGGGACCGGTAAAGGCGGGCTGAGGATGTCGCCAACGGTAACAGTTGAAGAAGTATTTAGATTAGCCCGGACCATGACGTTTAAAAATTCTGTAGCTGATTTGCCGTTTGGTGGAGCCAAGGCTGGTATTGTCTGGAAGGGCGGCAGTGATGAACTAAAGAAGCAATACATCCAGAGTTTCGCCCGCGCCATAAAATATCTGACTCCTAAAAAATATATTTCCGCGCCGGATGTAAATACCGGCGAACAGGAAATGCAGTGGTTTGTTGAGGCGACGGGGAACTGGAGGAGCGCCACCGGCAAGCCGGCCAATCTTTGTATGGTCTCATTTGGCAAGAAGGGGGAGAAGTGCGGCATTCCGCACGAATTCGGTTCAACTGGATTTGGCGTAGCCAAGGCAACGGAAACGATTGCCGGATTATTAGATATTGATATTAAGGGTGCGAGGATTTCCATTCACGGATTTGGGAATGTGGGGACGTTTGCTTATGAATTCCTGACGGAAGCCGGAGCAAAAATTGTCGCACTGGCTGATGCCTCTGCTGCGGTTTTTGAAAAAGACGGATTTGATAAAGAGATCATCGCCAAGATGGTCAAAGACCGGACTCCGCTGGCCCAGTATCCGAAAGGGGAAAAAGTTTCCGCTGAAAAATTTTGGGAAATTGAAACGGATATCCTGATCCCGGCATCGGTTACCAATGTTATCAATGAAAAAAATAAAGACGCCATAAAAACCAAAGTGATCGTTGAGGCGGGAAATATTCCGATGTCGGAAGAAATAGAAGAAGAATTTTTCCAGAAGGGGATTGTGGTCGTGCCGGATTTTATCGCCAATGCTGGCGGAGTGATTTCATCCTATGCGGAATACCGCGGCTATAACCCAAAGCGTATGTTTGAAACCGTCCAGCGTAAAATTATAAAAAACACCAAGCACGTCATGAAAGAGGCGCTCAAGAGCAAGAAGAATCCCCGGAAAGTCGGTCTGGAAATCGCCCTGCAAAGGATCAAGGCAAGGCAGAAGAGTTCCAGGATTGACATGATAGGCATGATAGATTAAGCTAGTTTTAAAAAGAAAAACCCATGACAATAATTTTTGAAGGCGATCCGGGAGCGATCGCGTTATCCAAATTCTTGCTTCTTAGTCCGGTTGGCGTGGCCATCGTGGTTTTTGTAGTATTGTTGGCTTTGCTGTTTGGGGCGTTTTGCGCCTACGCCACGGTAACCGATGGTAACCTAGGGTTTTAAGAAGGAAACAAAAAACCGCCCGAGGGGCGGTTTTTTTGTTGTATAGAAATTATTTGATTTCTACTTTTGCTCCTGCGGCTTCGAATTTCTTTTTGATTTCTTCAGCTTCTTCTTTCTTTACTCCTTCTTTTACCATTTGAGGAGCGGTTGCGGCTGCGTCAACGACGTCTTTGGATTCTTTCAATCCTTTAGCAGTCACGTCGCGGACCACTTTAATCACTTCGATTTTCTGTGCTCCCACTTCTTTCAATTCAACATTGAATGAAGTTTTTTCTTCAACGGGTCCTGCTGCGGCGGCCATCATGGCAACTGGAGCGGCGGCTGATACGCCGAATTTAGCTTCCAATACTTTTACCAATTCTGCCAATTCTACGATTGACATTTTCTCGATTTCCGCCACCATTTTTTCAAACTTGGCTGGAACTTCTATTTTTGTTTCGTCTGACATGTTATTTGATTTATATGTTAATTATACTGCAACCTTTTCTTTTTCTCCCCTGATCTTATCCAATACCCTCACAAAATTTGCGGTAGAGCTTGAGATAGAACCCATGAGCCTGCCAAGCAATTCATCACGGCTAGGCAAAGTGGCTAATGCCAATACCTTATCCCGGTCGATGAACCTTGCTTCGAATATACCCCCCAAAATCTTCAAATTCTCGTTGACCTTGGTGAATTTATTGGTAATCCTAGCCGGAGCGATTTCATCTTCAAGTCCGAAAACCAATGCTAATTGGCCCGGTACGCTTTTTTTGATGTGGTTCCAGAAAGAAATATTAGACTGGCCGAAGGCGATCCTTACCAAGGTTTTCTTGGCGATTTTCAAATTGCAGCCGGCTTCTTTTAATTGCTTTCTGAGGCTGAATAAATCCTTGGAATTTACTTTTGAGAAATCAGCAAAAACGACTGACTTCTGCTTTCCAATATACTTTTTTAAGTCTTCTAAAGACTTCTGTTTTTTCTCTTTTGTAAGTGCCATATTTGTATTTTATTAATTTGGCAAAATAAAAAGCCTGCGACCTGCAGACAGAGATAAAGCCAGTTGAAACTAGCTTTGTGCCTCGATAGGAAATTACCCTTTCGGTACCTATTGTCTGCGGCTTATTTAATGGTTTTATACTAGTCGAAATGGCCTATTTTGTCAATAAAAAGCCCGCACGTCGTTGTGCGGGGGATGGTCAGGGGTCGAGATTTACCAGTTCGAGTTTGCCACTCTTGGTTTTTCGGGTGATTGCGAACCTCTTGGGCAGGGGCTCGTCGCCGACGAAGACGAGGTAGAGCCGCGAGTCGCTCGATACGAGTTGGACCGTGGCGCCGTTCTTGTCCTCAAAGGGCTTCCCCTCGAGTTGGTAGGCCTGTTCGGCGGGCAGATCCATGATTTTCTCGGGTCCCTGGTATCGTTGGTAGAGCAAGATGCCCACCATCATGAGGGCTCCGAAGGAGATCAGGATCCCTATCGACCCGATTACTCCTCGCATGACACTTCTCCTGTCTCCCGGAATCTCCGGGTTCTGAGTTGCCGCCTGCCGAGGCGGGAGGGTTGTTCTAGTATACTTATTACCCTAAAGTTCAGAATTGTCAACCTATTTTAAAAATAAAAAAAGAGACCCGGCGCGCAAAAAATCGCGCGCCGGGGCTTGGTCTTCCGTCATTTGACGGGGATGATGAGGGGTTCGCCGTCCGGACAGGGCCGGGCGACCACGAAGCGGTCGGGGAGCGTCTGGTCGCCGACCATTCTTACTCCATACTCCTTCCGGGATCCGACCCGGCGTACGGAATAGATAGTGCCCTCGCCGTCCGCGCGGAGCACTTCGATGACCTCCATGTGCCACTCTTCTTCCAGTTCACTGATGGCGACGGGCGCCGCCATGAGTCTTCCGCGGATGATGTCCCGATGATACATGGACCCGGCGATGAGGACACAAACCATGGCGAAGAAGGCCGGGATCATAAACCTACTGTCGCAGTAGGTGAACTGATCCCTCAGTACGGCGATTAGTCCGATTCTCTTGGTCATCTGACGTCTCCTCTGGGAGCGGGGTCGGGCTAGCTAATAAAATACATTAAAAATTAAATTACGTCAACTATCGCAAATATTTGTAAATCGCGGTGTTGTGTTCGTCTAATGTCCTGCTGAAAATAGTGTTACCGGTGGCAGAGGCCGATAAATAATACCAGTACTCGCTTTTGACGGGATAAATCGCCGCGATAATCCCTCCC
>JAIFWS010000051.1 GCA_019658985.1 Candidatus Parcubacteria bacterium | reverse complement strand
GGGAGAGGAGAAATCCATTATGGGCAATATGCGCGAAACGAAAGAAGGCCCAAAAAGCACCGTTTAAAAGGGCGATATAGAAAATGATGGTAATTAATTGGCCGCCGACCGCCGAAGGCGCGCCGCCCTGGGTAATAACGTCGAAGAACTGCTTATACAAGAGTGGTACCATGACAATGGTGATATTCCCGGCAATCACGCAAAAAATCATGGCAAACAAATGCCATTTTTTAGGTTGGGCGCCATGCCAGAAAGCACGCGCAACATCTTGGATTTTTACTTTTGGGTACTGGATCTTCTGCATTTTCAGTTCAGTATAATTATAACTCTATCATAGTATCATTTTTTATTAAAATAAACTAACATTTTTATTACAACAAAAAACAGGGAGAACCCTGTTTTTTGTTGTAGAGATTATTGCTTTTTGAAGCCGGGCTGCTTTGATCAGCACGCGCGAAGTCTGTTGGAAAGAAGCGGCTGAAAGGAAAGATTCTGATGCGAGCGCCACTTCAGAGATTCCCAATAAGATCTGGGCTCCCTGCGGCGCGTCCTTCTTATGGGCAACCAATTTTTCTGCTTCTTCGGTAAAGACTGACCACTCAACAATTTCTCCCGGCACCCAAGTGGAGTCTCCTTCCTGCTTGATCCTGATCCTGGAGAACATCTTCTGGATAATGATTTCCACGTGTTTATCGTGAATGTCCACTCCTTGGGATGTGTAAATTTTCTGCACTTCTTTCAAAATGTAGCGCTGGGTGGTCTGGAGGCCGCTGGCTTTGTAGAGCTTTTTTAAATCCAAGCTTCCGGCACACAAGGCCTGGCCTTCTTTTATTTCATCCCCTACTGAAACGATAATAGCGATCCTGGCCGGAATCTGGTATTCGACAGCCAATTCTTTGGCGCCTTTCTTCGATTCCTCCTTTGGCGTTACCGTAACGATTTTCTTTTCCTGGTCGATTTTTGTCACAGTACCCTCTGCCAATGATATGACAGCTTCTCCTTTCGGAGCGCGGGCTTCAAAGATTTCTTCAATTCTCGGCAAACCCTGGGTAATGTCACCGGCTCCGGCAACTCCTCCCAAGTGGTGGGTTCGGAGCGTCAGCTGGGTTCCCGGTTCTCCGATGGCCTGGGCAGCGACAACTCCCACAGCCTCTCCCAATTTGATTAATTGGTTTCTTCCCAAGTCCCATCCATAACACATCTGGCAAACCCCGCGGGCGTTTTTGCAATTGAGCGGTGAGCGGATTGAAACTTCCTCAATCTCTTCCTTATTGATTCTATCAGCCTGCGGCCAATTGATGATTTCGCCTTTTTTAACAATCGTTTCTTTTTCCTTTCCGATAATATTTTCAGCCGCAACGCGTCCCACTAATTTGAAGATGAAGTTCTGATCGATTGCCTTAGCTTCTTTTTTCAAAACGACCATGCCTTTTTTATCGCCGCAATCTTCTTGCGTGACGATCACATCATGGGCCACGTCAACAAGTCTTCGGGTCAAGTATCCGGCGGATGAAGTTCTCAAGGCAGTGTCAGCAGTTCCCTTTCGGGCTCCGTGAGTTGAAATAAAGTATTCCAATACGTTAAAGCCTTCCACGAATGAAGATTTAACCGGCAACTCAATAATATTTCCGGCTGGGTTGTTCACCAAACCTTTCATACCGGCCATCTGAATCAGCTGCGCCCAAGTTCCTCTGGCTCCGGCGGAAATAATCGACATAACCGGACCGTCTTCAGGCAACGTTGTCTTCAAGAGCGCTTCCAATTTAGTCTTCATTCCCTGCCAGATAACAATTTTCTGGGAAGTTTTTTCTTCGTGAGACAACAGTCCCTTTTCGTAATGGCTTTCAATTCTTTCCACTTCTTCCTCCGCTTCCTTGATCATTTTTCCTTTTTCTTTCGGTACAATCAAGTCATCCATACCCCAGGAAATTCCCGACAATGTGCAATATTCAAAACCCATGACCTTAATCTTGTCCAAGGTATCAATACTGCCTTCGCCAGTGTATTTTTCAATAATATCCCGGACCAATGCCTTCAGAGATTTGGTATCGATCAATTTATTTACGTATGGGTAATCGCTTGGCAAGCTTGAATTTAAAATCAGCCTTCCAACCGAAGTTTCAATGATTTCAAAAGCAGGCGCCTTTGGATTTGGAACTTTAATCCTTTCATTTAATCCCAAGAATCCGTAATCGTGGGCAGTAACCGCTTCGGAAAGGCTTGAATATAATTTTATGTCAGGGAATTTGCCATCGGCGTCCGCTTTCGGTTCTTTCATCTTGCTTAAAAAGTAGCATCCCAAAGCAACATCGCGGAAGGGACCGATAACCGGCATGCCGTTTGCCACCTTCAAGAGGTTGGAGCTAGATAACATGATTTCGCGGGCTTCTTTCTGGGCTTCGTCAGATAATGGCAAATAGACAGCCATTTGATCTCCGTCAAAGTCAGCATTGAATGCCTCGCAGGCGAACGGATGCAATTTAATGGTGTCTCCTTCGGTTAATACCGGGTGGAAAGCCTGGATGCCAAGCCTGTGCAAGGTCGGAGCGCGGTTTAAAAGCACCACTTTGTCCTTTACGATCTCTTCCAAAATCGCCCAAACTTCAGGGACTTTTTCTTCAATCAACCGGGCAGCGCCGCGGATGTTGTAAGCCAATTCTTTATCCAAAATCCTCTTAATAACGAATGGCTTGAAGATTTCCAAAGCCAAATTTTTCGGCAAACCGCACTGTGAGAAATGCAATTCGGTTCCAACGGTAATAACGGAACGGCCGGAGTAATCCACGCGTTTTCCCAAAAGGTTCTGGCGGAATCTCCCCTGTTTCCCGGCTAAAATCGCGGCCAAGGATTTAAGCAATCTCTTTCCTCCGGTAGTGGCGATCGTCGTCACTCCTTTTCTCATTTCGTTATCGATCAAAGCGTCAACAGCTTCCTGCAACATTCTCTTTTCGTTTCTGACGATCACGGAAGGCGCTGAAATTTCCAACAAATATTTCAAACGGTTATTTCGGTTGATAACCCGGCGGTATAAATCGTTCAAGTCAGATGAAGCATATCTTCCTCCGTCCAATTGGACCATAGGCCGCAAATCGGGAGGCAAAATCGGCAGGATATTCATAAACATCCATTCCGGCCGGATTTTCGCGCGCAACATCCCCTGGAAGAGTTTCAATCTCCTTAAGATTTTTTTCTTCAAAAGCGGAGAAGCCTCGTTGCTCTCTTTTACTAATTCATCAACGGTAGCTTGCAAATCAACTTTAGCAAACAAATCCTTGATGACTTCAGCTCCGGTTCCGGCGACAAACATCTCGCCGTATTTCATCGACAAATCATTATAAGCCACTTCAGACAAAATCATCAGTTCTTTAATAGAAAGGACTTCTTCCTCTACTTTCGCCCTGGCCTGCTTCAATTCATTCTTTGCGGCTTCGGTGTTTTCCTGTTTTACTTTGCTTTTAAATTCTGCTTCTACCTGTTCCAAAATCCTATCGCGGGCCTGGTTATCAATGCTGGTAATAATGTAGCTTGAGAAGTAAATAACCTTTTCCAATTGCTGGCTGGATTTATTCAAAACCAAACCCATCCTTGAAGGCACACCCCTCAAAAACCAGATATGCGAAACCGGAGTTGCTAATTTAATATGGCCCATTCGTTCCCTTCTTACTGAAGACTTGGTGACCTCAACCCCGCACCGGTCGCACACGACGCCTTTATACCGGATCCTCTTATACTTTCCGCAAGCGCATTCGTAATCCTTGTCCGGACCGAAAATCCGTTCATCAAAAAGGCCGTCCTTTTCAGGCTTCTGTGTCCGGTAGTTGATGGTTTCCGGAGTTACCACCTCGCCATGGGACCATGACAAAATCTCCTCAGGTGAGGCTAATTTGATTCTGATTGATTCTAGGTCTACTACTCGCATGGGTTTTTATGTTTACACTTATGATCTAGAATTGGGTTGGAATTCCAAATCACAAATGTAAATTAATTGACGATATATATTTATAATGCTATGCAGTGATTAGACCATCGCCCCGCCTCTCCGAGGAGAAACCCGTGGACGACGACGTTTTTTGGGCGGCACTGGAAGAAAACCTGAATGTCTCTCCCCGCATCGTGCGGGGGAAACTGCAGGTCACCATCTTGGGGGACGTTTACACCTTCAGCGGATGGACCTTCCCGACCGTGACCGTGGAGCGATGCGGCATTCCC
>JAIFWS010000011.1 GCA_019658985.1 Candidatus Parcubacteria bacterium | reverse complement strand
GGAGGGGAAAAAGCAATGTCCGGACGTTTCCGATATGCAAAGGTCCCGTGGGAGATGGAGGAAACCTGAGCCTGATATTTTTTTTTGGTGTTACTTTTTTGGACATGTTATTGGATATGTAAAAATTCAAGGATTTCCCGGGCGATCGCTTTGGCCGCCAAGGGTTTGGCGAATTCCAGGGCGGCTTTGCCCATTGCTTCCCTTTTTTGGCTGTTTGAAATTAATTCCTGTATTTTCCCCATAAATAAGCCAGGCTTTAAATTCTCTTCCTCAACGATGACCGCCGCTCCGTTCTTGGCGTACGCGTAGGCGTTCTTTGATTGGTGGTTTCCGGCCGCGCTTGGCAGTGGAATCAGTATAGCAGGTTTTCCGATGGCCGCAATTTCAAAAATGGTGCCGCTGCCCGAGCGCGAGATTACCAGGTCCGCGGCTTTGTAAGCGTGCTTTAATTCCAATTCATTTAAGAATTCGTATAAATGGTAATACGGCTGCAATTTTTTATCTAAGACAGCTTCGGACTGGGCCCGGACTTCCGCGTGGTTTTTCTTGCCGCAGACATGGATTAATTCGTAGGTTGCCAATAAATTATTCAGGTTATTTAAAACAAATTCATTGAGCGGTTGCGCCCCTTGCGAACCTCCTAAAAAGAGGAGGACTGGTTTAGCAAGGCTTAAATTAAATATTTCTTTAGCCGAATCTATTTTTCCTTCCTGTAATTCTTTCTGGATGGGGTTTCCGGTCAAGATAGCTTTTTCTAAATCAAAATATTCCGTTTTCGGGAAAGAAATAAACACTTTTTTCGCCCATCGGTAAGCCAGGCGATTGGATTGGCCTGGAACCGTATCCGATTCATGGATAAAAATCGGGATGAATAATATTCTTGCGGCGATTAAAACTGAAGCAGCTCCGGTTCCGCCTTTGGAAAACACCAATTTGGGCCGGGCGATAATTAGAAAAAATAAACTCTGCAAAATGCCAAACGGTATTTTAAATAAAATGTCGATGAAATTCTGGAAAGAAAAATAGCGGCGGATTTTCCCCGCCGGAATGCCGTGGATTTTGAAATTTTCCTGGGCCAGGATCATGGAACTCATCATGTCTTTCGGCCCGATATAATAAAACTGGATATTGGGATTATCCGATAGCCGTTTTATTTCCCGCGCGACGGCGATAATAGGAAATAGATGCCCTCCTGTTCCTCCGCCGGTAAATAGTATTTTTGTAGACATTAGCCGTTTTTAGAGATATTTAATAATAACCCGACGGCGATGATTTCCGCAATAAGGTGGGATCCGCCGTAGGAGAAAAATGGCAGCGGGATGCCGGCGAGCGGGAATAATCCGCAGGCTGAGGCCACGTTAATGCACGCCTGAAAAACGATCCAGGTTGTAAGGCCTACGGCGGCCAGTTTGGCAAAATTATTGTTTGCGGAATGCGCGATTTTAAAACCCAGATATAAAAATAGCAAGAATAATGAGATTAATATTGCGCATCCGATGATCCCGGTTTCCTCCCCGATGATGGCAAAGATTGAATCCGACATCGCTTCAGGTAAAAACCCGAATTTCTGTACCGACATTCCCAGGCCCTTGCCCCAGAGTCCGCCCGAACCCAAGGCAATCAATGACTGTTTTAGCTGGAGTCCCCGGCCTAAAGGGTCGCTGTCCGGATGCAAAAAAACTAAGAGGCGCTCAAACCGGTATGGTTCTTTAATGATTAAAAGGAGTGCTACGCCGATTCCGCCTCCAAAAGATAATATCGTATGCCACAGCGGAGTCTTGGCGGTAAAATAGATGGCCAGCAAAGATACAACAATGATTCCCAGGGTACTGATGTCGCGCTGGAGGTAGAAAAGGATGCCGATTATCCCGAGAAAAATAATAAAAGGCAGATAACCCTTTATGGCTTCACCGTATCCCTTTTTCAATTTATCCTGCCAGGTTTTCCGGGCACTGCCTTCGAAGCGCTGGGAAATCCACGCCGAAGCATAAAGGATGGCGGTGATTTTGAAGAATTCAGAGGGCTGGAGGCTGGCTCCGCCGATATTCAGCCACCGGGAGGCGCCTTTCATATTTAGACCTAAAACAGGCAGGAAAACCAGCAGCAAAGCAACGGCGTTCATCAAAAAAAGCCACGGCGCGGCCTTTTCCCAGAATGCCAGCGGGATTTTAAAAACGACAACGCCGGCTACCAGTCCGATGCCGATGGCAAGCAATTGGTGGAATAAGTAATAGTTGGCGGTGCCGAAGTTCTGCAGTGAAGCGATCGCCGAGAGCATGGATAAAAACAGCAGGCCGAAAACAATCAAAAAACTCGCCAACGCTAAAAAATAGTAGTTAAGATGCCTCTTCATCTAATAAGTGTGTCATTCCCGCGAAAGCGGGAATCCAGAGTACCTTGGATTCCGGGTCAAGCCCGGAATGACAAAGAAGTTATTTACCCAATTCCTTGGCCAGCTTTTTAAACAGATCGCCCTTCACTTCAAAATTTTTCCAGAGCGAATAGCTTGGGGACGCGCAGGATAACAGGCAGATTTCCTCCGGTTTGGTATATTTGTAAGCGAATTTTACCGCCTCTTTCATGCTGTCGGTTTTTAAGATATTAAAATCCCGCGGCGAGACGTTAATTCTATTTCCGCTATCCGGAAAAAGCACGATATTCTTTATCTTATGCTTTTTTAATTCTTTTTCCAACTGTGTAAAATCATATCCTCGGTCAGTGCCCCCTAAAAAGATGGTTCCGATATTAGAAAGGGAGTTTAATGCCATGATGGTGGAATCCGGCGTAGTAGAAATAGCATCGTCGTAAAACTTGATGCCCTTGTATTCGCCGGCCAGCTCCAAGCGGTGCGGCAAGCCCTTGAAACTTTTAATAGCTTTTTTTATTTTTTCTTGAGGAACCTTGAGGACTTCTGCCACGGTAACCGCCGCTCCGATATTGTGTTTATTATGCGGGCCGAGCAGATTGCTTTCATAGTCTTTAGGAGAAAATTCAACCGATTGGCCTTGGTAATCTTTCAGCCATTCTGCCGTTTTCTGGTCGTGCACTAAATACTGGTTTTTATTCTGGTAATTGATGATATTTTTCTTGGCGTCGTAGTAGTTTTCCAGGCTTCCATGGAAATCCAAGTGCTCCGGGAATAAATTAGTAACAACGGCAATATCCGGCGAAAACCGGATATCGTCCAGCTGGTAGCTGGAAAGCTCAAGCACGTACATTCTACCCCTTGGAATAGGCCTTAAAAGGGCTTCCAGCATTGGTTTGCCGATGTTTCCTAATAATTCCACATCTTTCCCAGCGGCCTTTAGAATATGGTAAATCAGCGAGGAGGTGGTGCTCTTGCCTTTTGATCCTGTAACGCCGATAATCAGGTTTCTCCCGAGTACTTCTGAAAAAAATATATTGGTTGCCGTTGTGTGCGGAATTGTTACCAGTTCTTTCTTGATCCCCGGGGTTTTGATGGCAATATCAAACTCTTTTTGTTTTTCTAAATATTGTTTATCGATCGCTTCGTCCCCTACTCCGATTTTTAATTTCGGATATCTTTTCTGTAAGTATCGCTTGGTGATTTTACCTTCTTTTCCGTAGCCTAAGATGTAAGCTTTTTCCATTCCTAGAAATTTAAATTGTTCCGGGATAGCGTTCTCCGGATAAGCCTGGAATACTTCGGGGTAATATTGGGCCTGTGATGCTAATTGTCGCACAATGAAATCTCCGGAGAAAGGTTTTTTTGCCAAATACAACGCGCTCTGGGATTCAGCGAAGGTCCCAACGCAGTCAAACGGTTTCATATCGCCAAAACCTAAGACATCCTTAAATAAGGGCAGTAATTCTTCCTTCTGATATAAATTCCGGCCGAATATTGCCGTTAATTCTTTCTTTGGCACGAAAGCTGATAACAATGTAAAAGCAAATACGCATTTTGCGCACCGGCCGCACCATGGCGGGACACCTTCGCCAAGGCTTCGGCGGTCCGAAGCAAAGTTCCGGTTACAGCTGGAAAACAGCCGGAAATATTTCTTACCTGCCTGCGCAGGCAGGTGCTTTGAGAATAGTTTTACAATCCGGATTTCATAGAAACTTCTCAGTAACGAAAAATAAACAACATCCGGACTGATGACATTTTTAACATAATCCTGGAAGAGCTTTTCAAATTCAAATGACTTGCTCCATTGATGGTTGATTTCCAATCCTTTATAGGTTGTGTTGCCAAAATTACTGCTGTATTCGTTAGAGACTACTACATAGGAATATCCGCCGCCGATGGCAGCAAAAATTCCCAGGAATGCGTAAATCGCCGAAATCGGGATGTGTCCGTTGTATTGGTGCTGGTCATGGACTTTGGAATCCATAAACCGCTGAAGCTTAACTTCTTTTGATGTTGCGGTCTTAATGACATTATCAATAATTGATGAAGGCCGGCCGGTTTCAACGTGAAAAGTGTCGGCATCAAAGCCGGCTTCCTTAAGTAATTCCAGGGAAACAATCGAATCCTTCCCTCCCCCGATCCCTACCAGCGACTTCCCTGTTTTCGGCAAATCGTAAGAGGTATTTTTTACCGTAGGATCACCGGTAAATGTTGGCAGCAGTTCCGGGTCGAGATTATTTCGGAACAAAAATTCTCCGAGGCCTTTCTTATATACGGCATTCCAAAACCCCGCTTCCCTATCCGATAGCTTGTATGGCAGCTTTAAATTTGTCGCATAATAAAATTTATAGTAACTGAGACCTAAGGCAATATGCAGGCCTTGCAGGAGTTTTTCCAGCAGTTCTTTTCGAATGCTCTGGAGTTTAACCGACTTTGGCAGTACGATTATTTCGTTAAAAACCATCGGCTCTCCATTTTCAAACTCTGTTTTGTAACTAAAAAGAATCCGCCCTGAACCAGGTTCGAGCGCGTAGGAGGTAAATTCAAAAACGGTAGCCTTGGGCATAATGTATATACTAGGCTAAAACTTTAACTTGATTTTAAACGTCCGATGAGAGTTTCCGGTAGATGATGATAAACACCGCTACCAGCAAGATGACTACGGCAAGCCAGATGTACCAATTTTCCCGGAGATTCCGTGAGAAAGCCGCTCCGGCAGTAGTAGGCTCCGTATTAACGAGCGAGTTGGTTTGGCCATCAGTGGTAACTGGAGTCCCAGTGGTGGCTGCCTGCGGAGTTATATTAAGGGTGAAGTAATCCGAATCATACGTGGTTTCACCTGACTTAACATGGGCCGCGATCTGCAGCATGTTCTGGGTATTTTGCGGCAAAACGGTGGCGGTGAATGAAATGAGGTGGGAATTTTTCGGGTCGATGGTATTTAAATTAGCCCCGGTAACTAGATTCTGGTCTAGCGCCACACCATTTAATTTTACATTATCAATGGAAATAATACTATCAATGCTATCCACTTTTACCGTTACATTGTTAATGGCCGAGCTGGAAATATTCTTCACTACCATCAAAAAATTCACCTTTTCATTATTAGAAACACTGGAGTTCTTCTGCCAGTCGCCTCCTGCCATCAAGCCTTCTTTGGCTCCAAATAAAGAGATACTCATACCAGTTCCCTGCTGATTTGAAGGCTGGGTTGGCGTTGAAGGGGTTGGAGTTGGGCTTGGCGTCGGCGTAGGGGTAGGAGCCGGGGTTTTGGTAACGCACTGGCCGCTTTGGCAAGTCTGGCCGGTCGTATTACAGTTTTTATTGACCGCTTCCAATACACCACAGGAATTATACCAGTATGAGATGTTGCTAACGCATTTAGTGTTGGCGTGCGGGGTGCAAGTGGTTTGAGCCGCTGCGGGAATTGGGCTCAAAAAGAGAGCTAATCCGATCAAAATAAGGCCTGCAAAAAGGAGTATTTTCTTCATATTTTTATGTTTTGTAGTATAGCATATTTTGCTAATAAGACAAATGTATGAGTAATGATTAATATGGCATTAAAACTACCCTACTAATCATTAAAAAATCATGAATTTCCAGCGGCTATTTGCCTATTGACATATGTTATTATATATGATATAGTATTAACAGTAATCCACTTCTGGAGGCTGATCATGGCAGGGCGAAGGTTGGAAGAGAATGACCGCGTTCGCTTCACCGCCGAAGGATACGAGCAATGCCGTATCCATAAGAGCGAGGAGCACGCGGCGGATGGTGCCGGCCGCATCGGCACTGTTTACGGGGTGGGCGTCGACCCATGGGTCTGGGTCCATTGGGATAATAGCAGGTGTGCTCATCTCCACGTTGAGTGGCTCGAACTCGTCACGGGGTAAGCCAGACCCCACAACTGGCCGTGTCCGGGATCGCTATCACAGCGGTTGCCGGACTTTTCTTTTGCGCAAAAAACCGCCCTTCGCTTTCGCTCAGGACGGTTTTTGATTTATAGGCTTACTATTTTGGCGAATTATTCTTCTTGTTGTCCTGTGACCTTCGGTACCAGTAGTACAAGAGGGCCAAGATGATGAGCAATAAGATGAGCCAGAACCATGGCCAGAAGCTTCCTGTGTTAGAAAGAGCCGCGGTCTGGTCGCTTGTTGCCTCTACTTTTGGAGTGTCGGTTGTATCTGTAGGTGGAGGTGTTTCTGTGTCTGTACCGACGATCGTGTCAGTTGATCCGCTTACCTTTGGTTGGCCTGTTGATCCGCTGCCTCC
Source organism: Candidatus Parcubacteria bacterium (assembly GCA_019658985.1). Lineage (GTDB taxonomy): Bacteria > Patescibacteriota > Minisyncoccia > Minisyncoccales > Staskawiczbacteraceae > VGLO01. The sequence goes on along the minus strand of JAIFWS010000011.1, from coordinate 10,400 downwards.
ATTATCGGTTGCTGGCGGATTATATGCTGAAGGAGTATTGTCGCCAGGTGTTACAAATAATGTTGTATTAGCTCCCAGAACACCTGAGAATGTGGCTGAAATAGTATGGTCGGCAAGAATCGTGTTAAAGGTGTATGAAGTGACGGCTCCCACTGAAGCTCCATCTACGAGAACGCTGGCTACTTGGAATCCTGCATTAGGAGCAATAGTGTATGTCTGGCTGTTTCCCGCAACAACGCTCACAGCTCCTGCTGGTGTGACAGATCCATTAATACCAACAGTGGCGGTAACGGTATAAGTGGTTACTCCCCTGCCTCCACCACCTCCTCCACCCCCGCTGCTAACTACAATTGGCGTTGGATTTGCTGCGAAATTTGCAGTTACGGAAATATCTGCTGTTACATTGCTATCAGTCCTTGGGTTTGCCGTAGATTCATCAGACCAATTTACAAAATGGAACCCGCTATTTGCTGTCGGAGTAACCGCGCTTCCTGATGCGCCATGGTTTACCGTTTGCGGCGATGTTCCAGCAATGGAACCATTTGCTCCGGCGGTGTAAGTTAGGGTGTGGGTTGCTACTGGCGCAGCACTTATGGTGAAAGTTTGACCAGCATCTGGCGCGGCATTAACATTATCATTCCCTGCCTGATGGGCGGTGATAGTGCAAGTACCGACATCAGTTATATGTACAGTGGTTCCGGTAATAGAACAATTGCCATCAGCGGTGAGTGTAACGGCTAATTCTGAAGTGGCGGTAGCTGATACCGTAAAATCTGCATCACCGAGCACCTTATTTCCGAGCGGCCCAAATGTGATTGTCTGGTCTTTCTTATGGATGACATCGGTAATAGTGCCATTCTGGTTGTTGTAATTTCCTGTTGTATCAGTGAATGTCCAAGGATCTTCAGTGTAGGTGCTAGCATTTGTATGAGTAGTAGCTGATACGTCTAATCCGGTTAAACTCTCGCTTTGCGCTCCAGTAGCGGTTCCAGTGGCGGTATGAGGATTGCCATCATAAATAACGTCGTAAGGTGTTACTACGATAACTGGAGTTGCTTTATGAATGGTAAGCGTTTTTGTATCCGATCCGCTGTAATCCGGATTCGTAATCGTGGCTTGAACAGTATAGGTCCCCGCATTAGTAGGGGCATCTGGTGATCCATTATAAGTAACAGAGTAAGATAATCCTGAAGGGCTTGTTACTGCACCAACTGACTTTGGATTTCCGTTATAAACGGGATTAAGATCCAAAGAGTTGATGGTAATCGCTGCTTCTGCTGAGGTAATTTCAAAAGTAACTCCAGTGGAAAAAGTGAGATTGTAATTTGGACCCGCTGACAAATCACCTACGTTGATTGAATAATTGCCCACGCTTTCTCCTGCGGTGCGAGACAATGCGCCGGTGAAGGCATCAGGAACAACTAAAGATCCGCTCGTCACAGAATATGTAAGAACGGGTTCACTAGCACCAAAAATCTTGCTTTGATTGGAATGAGGAGTAACGGTTATAGCTTTTTGGGTAATAGTTAAATTGCTTCCAACATATGTGATGGCGTAGTTGCTATTAGCAAGTGTGCCTTGATTTATTGCATAAGAGCCCACGTTTTCACCGGCAACACGTACTAGGCTTCCCGAAAGAGTGTCTGGAACTACCAATGAGCCAGTAGTAATTAGATAAGAGAGGGCTGGATCTACTGCGCCATATACTTTGGTTTTTGAATCGGCGGTTACAGTGAGGGCCTTTGCAGTTATATTTGCGATAGTAGTTGCAGTTGCTGATGAAAGCTGATATTTTCCGGCATCGGCTCCACTAAGAGTAATACCTGTTGCAGTTACGATTTTACTAGTGCCTACGTTTTTATTATCAAAATTTGTAGTGGTTGCAGAACAAGTGACTACATCAGGATTCACTACTCCTGTTAATGAACAACTACTAGTTGCCGTAGTTGTGCCGTCGTAAACTTTATTAGAAGAAGTAATACTTGGGGTTACGGTAATTCCCGGAATATTTACAGAATTAGAGCAGGTGTTATTTGCTTCATCGCTTTCGATTACATTAGAGTCTGTATCTACCGAGCAAGTTCCGCCACTCCGTGGATTATTTAATATTCCAGAAGCAATTGCCGTTACTGGTAACGTAACAGTTATCGTATCTCCGGGATTAATTTTAAGAGCACTGGAGCTTGGAGTACAGGTTAAGATATTAGTAGAAACTGAACAACTCAATGTTCCATTAATACCTGCACTCAAAACTATGCTTGGAATGCCGTAGGTTGCCCCACTTGTAGGCAGCTCATCTTTGAGTACCACTTGGGTTGATGCGGTAAAGTTGGCAAACTTGCTACCAGGGTTTGTAATCGTAAGAACCCAATTAAATGATGAATTAACAGTTGTTGTTCCGCCTACGTTGTTTGTTTTAGTGACTACAAGATCAGGCTGGGGCGCAATTGCGTTTGCGGCTACTGGATACAAAATAAAAGGCGTTGAGAGACTCAACACAATGCTCAAGATAATCATAAAAGAAGTGCTCTTTTTTCCAACTGCAAAAGCCCAAGCCTTCTTGAGAGTGAAACCGCTAAACTCTTCTAACGAATAGTTCATGTTTTGTAGGTTAATATTTTTATTAATTTTTCATTAACGATAACTAGATCCTACTATGGTAGAGTTTAAAAATCAAGTTTTCCACAGGTCGAGGGTCTTGCTATGATAACTTGACATTCCCATTTAATAAGATAGAATGAAAACAGGTGTTAGCTAATGAGATCACATTCTAAATAGAATCAAAAACAACATCTCCACAAGTCGAGGTGTTGTTTTTGTTTTTATAAAAAACTACCATAATCATGCGGAGGTATGGAGGTTGTCGCTGGCCGGTGCCAGCCATTAGTTAACACCTAATTGATTCTATCCCTAGAATGTGGTTCGATTCCACCTGCCTCCGCGTCAAAAAAGCGACCTCATGGTCGCTTTTTTGCGGTTTTAAATCTTATTTGATGATAATTGTTATTGCTACAGGATTTGCAGGCGGATTGCTTGCAAAGTAGACATTTAATAGGTTCGGACCAACACTCAAAGACTTCGTAGACAAGTTATAAATGTATTGCTGAGCTGTTGCGTCATATCGGAAGTTATTTAAGACATTCGATCCCCCACTCGCAATGGCATTTGCCAGATTTACTTTCAAGGTCGCTGCTGGGCCCTGTACTGGCAAGCCAGTTACGCTATTAAACACTTGGAATTTTACTGGAATGGTGCTTCCCTGTTTAAATTCCTTCATGCTCAAGCTAACCGGTGCTTTTAATCCGCCAAATACATAAGTGTATACGGTGTAATTATGGCTTACGCTTGTTGTGTTTCCGGCCATATCAGTGGCAGAAACCATGAAAACATAAGCTCCTGTTGTGGAAGTGTTAATTGGACTGCCATTTGGAGCTGTAGCTGTGGTCGATCCCCCATCAATTCCAGACAGTGCATCACTTACCGACCAATTTGCATTCACAACAGAGTTTTGCAAGAACTGGTCATTTATGGCTGGAGTTGTCAGAGTTACGACTGGAGCAGTTTTATCAAGCATAACAGTCAATGGCAAAGCATTAGTAGTTAATCCCGCATCATTGGTGCAAGAACCGTTAAATACGACACCTGCGGTTTCGACAGTCTGGTATTGGTCAGCGCTACAAACAACCGGGCTGCTTACGGCATCAGTTCCCACGGTGCTGACCGTAACATCGCTGGTGTACCAGCTATTATTCCCCAAAGTTCCGCCGGTTACTACCAAATTAGCAGTTGGGCCGGTCTTATCAATTTTTACGGTAACTAAATTGCTTGGATCGCTGGTGTTGCCGGCTAAATCCATAACGGTTGGGGTTGGGGCAGAAACTGATGATCCTTCTGTGCTCAATACTACATCTACTGGGCAACTAACAACACCCGAAAGGCTATCAGCACAAGTGTAATGCACTGTTACGTCGCTGACATACCAGCCATTAGTTCCGAGCGTGCCTCCAGTAATAGATGCAACAATTGTCGGAGCAGTTTTATCAATATTAATGCTGCCTACAGTAACCGGTGTTATAGCAACATTGCCCGCGACGTCAGTACAAACGCCATCGCTTGATACTGATTGTCCGGCGCTTTCGCCAGTCAATGTCATATTATCTCCGGCAACGGTATTAACATTCACGCCAGATCCTCCTAATTCATCGGCGCAGGTAAAACTTACGGCAACATTGGTATTATTCCAGCCGTTTACATTGGCAAGCGGCAATCTTGTTCCAGTAATAACTGGCTTGGTGACATCGGTTGGTAAAGCCTGAACATGCAGTGTCCAATTGGCGCTACTTGTCTGATATAAGCTTCCTGCCTTTCCTCCAGTTACAGAAATAGTTACTGGATGATCTCCTGCATTTGTTGAAGTGAATACAATAGGAGTTAAGCTTCCATTTCCGCATGAGGTGAATTGAAAGTTGCTTGGATTGGCTGTAGCTCCAACGACAGAGATAACTGCGCTTGCGGGATTACTATTGTTCACATCACATCCATTAACATCCCCCACCGGTACGCCGTTTACCTGGTTTAATTGGTACGTTACTGTTGTTGAGCCTCCATTGACGATAGTATCGCCATTTGACGCTATTCCAACGACAACATCATTAGTAATAGTATCGGCCAGTGCGATAGCCGCTGGTAATAATCCGGAAACTGAAACTGCAATCGTGATTGCTATTATTTTCTTAAAATTCATTTTTATTTTTTTAATGTTATTTTTATTGAACTGCTAAATTGGCTTGTACCCTCCCCCATCCATAGTCGGAATCTTTGCCTTTCTTGCCAAGATCCTTTACGGTACCAAAAAGCTTATTTTCGACCTGGCTTTGTGTGTATGATGGATGCGCGCTCTTAATCAGGGCCACAACACCGGTAATCATTGGGGTTGCCATGCTAGTTCCACTCCATGAAGCGTATGAATTTCCCAGAATACTTGAATAAATACTTACTCCGGGCGCAGTGATATCCAAGGCGTTTCCTCTTCCTGAAAAATTAGCAACCTGGTCGTTACTGTTAACAGCGCCTACGGTTGTCGCATAACTAATGCATCCCGGTAATGAAACTCCTGGGTTTCCGCTATTTCCGGCTGCTACTACAACCGCAACGTTTTTTTGGACGGCGTACTTGAAAGCATTGGTTAAATCCGGCATTACGCTATCACAGAAACCTTTATAAAGATAAGGTGATCCAGTTCCTAGGCTTAAGCTGATTGCATCCGCGTTAAAATCATCGGCAGTGCCATAAACTCCATCCGGTCCGTTAACTGCCCAGTACACCCCGGCAACCACGTCGCTGAAATAACCGGATCCATCAGCACCTAATACTTTTCCGGCAAGAATTCCTGCCGCTGGCGCCACTCCTTTGGCATTGGGATTAATCCCATCGGCGGTAATAATTCCCGCTACGTGGCTTCCATGGCCGTCATCGTCCATAGGATCATTGTCATTATTTACAAAATCTTTTCCTCCTAAATAACTAGAAATCAATTCTGGATGAGTGTAGTTATAACCCGTATCAAGTACCACCACTTTCCTGCCAGCTCCGGTATTTCCATTTACTTGCACGATATTAGCGCCGATTTGTAGGTTGGCGGACAGACTTTGGTCGGTTACTTTTGTATCATCGCTAAATTTCAGGGCAAACACCCGCACGTCTTCTTCTAAAGATAATGTATCCGCAGTTGTTTTGGGGCATTCAAGTGCTTTTACGGTTTTTGCGTCCTTTACAACTTCACAGCCCATAGAAACCGCCTTTGTAACTTCTTCCTGGCCATGAGCCAATACTCTGACGTTATCTTTGTGATTATTTTCTTTCGCAATCGCATTTGAAGCAAAAATAAAAACCGCAATAAAAGCGGTGCCGAGCAAGACTTGTTTTTTACTCATAGATTAATTTTAATAATTAATTAATGAATATTACTATTATCTTCTATAAAAAACAACGCCTTTTTCTTGAAAAGTTATCCACAGATTGAAGATCCGAATTAAAAAGGGCCCCGACAAGATGAATCTCGTCGGGGCGTCTTGTTTTGGTTTAGCCGGCCTCGAGGATCTGGCCATTCGGGCCGCCCGCCTTGACCATCACGCCCTCAAGCGGGCCGACCCAGACCCTCTTGATCTCGATGTAGCCGTCAAACCCTGCCTAAACCAGGGACTTGCGGAACTGGGCGGCGTACTCGGGGAAACTCGGGAGTTGGTGGTCGGGCACCTTCACCGTGCGGAAAGAAGCGCGGACCACGCCGTTGAGCAGTCCCTGCGCCTCCTCGGGCGTCATGTCTCGGACAGACTTCATGGAATATCTCCAGAAAGAGCGGTGTGAACCGCATCTTTCCAGAGAACATCCCCGGGTCAACTAGCTGCGGTTCACGTTTTCGGAAAAAACGCTACAACGCAATCAAGATTCACTCTCCTTCCCGCTTCGGGTGAAGCAGTTGAGGCCATACGAGCAAATAAGCGCGCCGTCACGGATGACGGCAGCGCCGACGAATGGCACGTCGCCGTTCACCATCCACCAGGCGTAGTTCTTCGCCTTGGTTCGGGAGGCGAACCTCCTGACTTCATAGACAACGATCTCCCCGCCGTCGGGAGCAGCATCGTAGTCCCAGACGATCACCTCACAGGCAGCCTCCGTCGGTTGCGGGTTCATGGCTGACCTCTAACTCACTCTTTCGAGCAAGTTGAGGTTAGTCACGAACCACTCGTGTTAGTACCTATCTCAAGCTTGTGAAAGAGACTATCAATACCTTAAAACAAACTTATATTTTTGTCAATATAACCAAAAAGACGCTGGAGTAGCGTCTTTTTGGTTAATTATTTACCACAACGCCTTGGTAGCGGTGACGAATTTCCAAGGATCGAGGCCTGACCCGCGCACCTTTACCGCAAAATGCAAATGTGGACCGGTCACATATCCTGTTGCGCCGGATAAAGCTATAGTATCTTGCTGGTTCACCCAATCCCCTTCTTTGAAATTAAATTGGGAAAGATGCAAATATAATGAGTAAACCCCCAGACCATGATCTACTACCATCATGTCTCCATAATCCGGCAGGCCTTTTTTAACAAACACCACTTTTCCATCATTAATAGCATACACGGGCGTACCCACGGGTGCTTGCAGATCTACACCCATGTGCTGAATGCTGTATTTTCCGGATTTACGGATATCGCCGAATTCTCCCATGACGTTAGTCATTTGGAGCGGATACGTAAAAGGCTTTGAAACATATGACACCGGCGTAATGACATTCAATACCTTATTTAACTGCTTATTCTCGTCATTTTGGACGGTAGTAACAATTTTTTTAGCAGTGTAGCCTTTCTTTGCAAGTTCGCGAGTTATAGCTAATACGGTTATAGGAAAGTTCCGTTTTTTCACGGCAATGGAGGAATCGAAAGCAGCTTTACCGGCCACCCTGATCAGAAGCCTATAGTTCCCCGGATCTTTATGTACCGGAATCCCCACAATAGCGACCCAATCCTTATCATCTTCATTGCGGAAAAACCGTAATTTTACCGCACCCAACCTTCCGACCACACCGGCCGGTTCATTTTTAATTACTACCATCATCGTATCTCCCTGCGAAAACGTATTGGAAGAAATTTGGATATCAGGGGCTAATAATTTCGCATCGGCATGATGTGGAAAAATAATTCCGATGGTTAAAAATGCGACTGCTAACATAATTATAAAAAATTTGTTTGCCATGACTGAATCATAACATAAAAACAGCCCCGGCGCGCGATTGCGCTGGCGGCGGCCTCACGGACTGAAGCAACCAGTCTTTTGGCCAGAATCTCCGCCACTACCGCCATGTTGCTGTCGATAACGGCCGGCATCAAGTACCTCCTTTTCGTTCACTCCCTCTTGCCCGGGATTCACAAAACCCCGGACCTCATTACTTTAGGTTGTATGCCATTCTCAATACTCAGCGTCAATATTGGAGGAATAAAAAAAGTCGCGAAGTGCATATGCATTTCGCGACGCGACGACTAGATGGCGCCGGGCGGAAGATATCCGCGGACGATGGCCAGGTCGGCGTTGAAGGCGAAGGCGAACTGACGCGCTTCGTTCCACCGTCGGATGAGCGGCTCGCGTTCGGCCGCCGTCTCGAGGAGCTTCCAAGTCAGGCCATTGTCCTCTGACTTCCAGAGGCTCCAGCCACGGGCTTTCGGACGGGCCAGGTACTCGATGACCTCCTGCGCGACGATCGCCAACCCGGCTCCCATCATGAGACTGATCAGGAGACCGTTCCACCCGAAGTGGAGGACGGCAAACGCCATGGTCGCGATCATCAACCCTTCGAGCCCCCTCACTACTCGTAGAAACACGATGCGTTCCTCCCGCTGGATTACGGCTCCAGCATACCACAGAGCTTGTCTGGTATTCTTATAAACCAAGAAGGGTAATCTGTCAATTGCTGGTTGAAAAGAAAAAAAGCCCGACTTCATTGTCGGGCCACGGAATTTAGCTCACCAGGGTCGCCACATGCGGGCACCAGTCGTCCGGTGGCCCCAGTTCAGGTAGGTTGCCCGTCACGGGTTCGCGGTGAAGTTCCAGGCGCACGTAGCCGTTACCCGCATTCGCCACCACGCAAGCGTGGGTCGTCACCAGATCGAAACAGATTCCAGCGTGCTCGATCGGATCGCGCCTGACACTCTTTACGCGGCCGCGGGAGGGAACGAGCCGGAGGCTGTAGGCGAAGAATTTTTCCTCGCTGTTTCCCACCTTGTACGTGAAACGTTTCAGATGGGCTCGCAGGACCAGGCACTCGCTCCCGTTATCCCCTTCGACCACGAGCGGCGTGTAGCCGTACAGGATGGCCATTAGAAGGGTGTAGTCGGAGGCTTTCCGTTCACAGCCCAAGACAGCCTGGGGGTGATAACGGTCGCCGTTCGGGGTTCTCCAACGGCCCAGCTGCAGATCCAGGTCCGCCTGCGTGACGATCTGGCTCCCCAGAAGGATGCGCGCGCAGAAATCCAGTTTCATTCTTGGCTCCCAATTCGGGATTCGGGCTCCCGGCTGCCATCCATGCGATAAGAGACGCTGTCCTTACCTTATAGTAATTCAACATATATTTCAATAAACAAAAAGAAGGGCTAATCCCCTCTTTTTTACGGTGGACCCAACGAGATTCGAACTCGTCACCTCGCGCATGCCATGCGCGCGCTCTACCAAATGAGCTATGGGCCCTTATGAATAATTTTAGGAATAGCCATTAAATCTAAAAATACATCAGCTGAGAAATAATCTATTCTGCAAACTCCTTTGTAAGTTAAATTCCTTGAAGTTTTTCCGATTGTCCTGGCGTCAATCCTTGCTTTATAAAATTGCTTAAGAGGGATTTTAGTCGCCTTAGACCAAAACTCTTCCAAAGCAGGAATATCATGATCGCTTCTACATAAAATAGTACAACGGAACTTGCTCTCATCTAATATATAACATTGTCGCATTAAGCTCAAAAACATATCTATAATAAATGGGTCTGAGTTTCCAAAACATAATGATCCCCTCGATAGACTTTTAGATCCTTCACCCAAATACAATATCGATAATATAACTTTAGCAACATTTCTATCTTTCAGCGTCGATTCAAGATATTGGTTCCGGTCAATTATAGATTTTAAATATCTTGTCCTCCTCTCTCTATTAATAATCCTAGCAGCCTCCATCCCCTTTCTAGAGTTCTCTTTAATACTTTCATCTATTCTCTTTTTCTGATCACTTGTTAAATAAATATTACTACACCAATCTGATAGGGTACTTTTGGGAATCACCCTTTGGATTATACTATTAATTTCACCATAACTCTTTCCTGATTTCCGCAATTCAATTACTTTGGTTTTAAATGAATAATATGGCGATTTCATGTATTAATCGTACCATGGAACTCATCTATGTGCAATTATGCTTTCTACTTTCTTTAATATCTCTGGCAGATTTTTAAAATCTCTCTGTTAGTTCCGCTACTTCTTGATACTTTCTCTTAACGGTTTCTAAGTCGCCGCCATCCCGGTAAATTTGCTTGTCTATATTCTTACCATCTTTATCCAATAACCGCCAGGAATCGTTATCAATCACATCCGATAGTTTTATGTTGCCCTGCGTATTAATCCCGAATTCTACTTTTGCATCCATTAGCCGTATTCCCAGTTTTTTCCACGCGTCTTCTAAAATGATAAATACTTTTTCCGCGATATCCTTTATCTCCTGGAGTTTCTCCAGCGAATCATGCAACGGAAAATCTTCAATGGAGGCAAATGGTTTTTGCTCGGTCATGGGCTTATCCGGCAGATATAAATTCCCTTTATTCCCTTCAATAATTATTAAGGGATCGTCTTTGGGCAAATCGA
>JAIFWS010000010.1 GCA_019658985.1 Candidatus Parcubacteria bacterium | reverse complement strand
GTACCTCACCTTAGCCTCGCCAAGCAGCTGGCGGCGACCACCTTCGGTTTGCTCTTGGTGCAACTGGGCCATCGTCCGCAGATACGGAACCAGATGCTGAGGAGTTTCTGAACCGATCCTCACTCTGTTTTCGTCCAAGTCCTGGCCAAGGGTCACCAATTGCTCTTGGAGCATCACCAAAACCCGGTGGGCGTAGAAGCCGTTGGCATCCTTGACCCGCGCCAGCCCGAAGACGATATTGAGTACTCCGGGCGGGAGTCCCATGCGCCTGGCCACTTCCGCCAGTGGTCCCGGATGATCCCTGTAGCGACGAGCTACATGGGACAACACAGGCCTGAGGTACCAATCCTGGTACTTCGGGTCGAGCGCATCCATGAAGGAGCAGTCCTCCTTGGAGCAGTACCCGATCACGTCCTGCGCCACCACCGCGTTGGAGTACAGAGCCTCCAAGGTAGTGTCGTCATCCAGCGATTGCACGCAGAGGGTGCCGTCTTCTTCGACCCACGCCTCGCGCCAACACAGGTAGCCTTCGGTTATTTTTCCGTTCCGGAAGCGCCGGCGAGCTTGGAAGCGTGCCCACACATGGGGCAGGACTTTCGCAGCAATTTTGGCGCTTAAGGTCAGGATGTTTCTCCAGTAGGCGGCCATCGCACCGAGGGCGAAGCCCGCGGCCAGTTCCACAATATCGGAACCCATTTCCACCTAACACCTCTCTCTCCGTTAGGTAGGCGATTGTGCGACGGATGCGGCTAGCACCTCCCTTCTGCGCAAATTGCGCGGCTAGGAATTGTGAGTATGAAAGAACGCGACTGGATTCATTATAGCCTTTTCCCCGCAATATGAAATGGATATCAAGGTAAATTTTAAAATAGTGCTTGTTAAAATTCCAACAAAGAATATAAAAAATTATTATTTCTCGTATCCATTGTTGCATGAAAAAATATTTATACAAGAGAATAATTATTTCTTAAAAAAATATTTCCAAAAAATATTTTTCTGGAAATTAAAAGGCGCGTTGCGTTGCAACGCGCCATCGGACGCCCCACGGTTTCGGAATCAGGTTCCAGAATCCAGGATTTCGTCCTTGCGCTTTTGGCCGTGGTGTCGGAGCCAGGCCATCAAGGTCAGGATGTACCCGTGCGCCACCTGCGGCCCGAAGTACTTCAGCAGGCCGGCCATCTGGACGAACACCGACTGCATCAGCTGCCGACGCTTCAGGGCGGCCTCGCCTTTGGTGACGCCGTAGGCCAGGTCGAGCACCGAGCCGCCACGGATTTTAAACTCCGTGGGCGAAGCTCCCTGGGCCAAACCCCAGACGACCTCATCCACATCCGGTTGCATGCACATACGAAAGGCGATCCCGTCCAACACAAACGCCAACCGGTGTTCGAAGTCCCAGAGTCTCGCTTCCTCGTCGAGGACTTCGACCTCGGGACGGTCGCGGGAGGGTTGACCGATGCAGCCGGTGGCTTCTACGGAATAACCTCAACCCCTTGGCGCGCGCGGGGTCTCGCCGATGTCCAGGTTGACCACCAGGTTGTGGCCAACCCGGTCATAGGTCACGACGATTTCGGCGTCCTTGACCATCCGGCCCTGCATGTCCATCTGGGCATCATCCCGCGTAAACGGGAAGATGCCCAGGACCCGTTCCGGGGGCTTTTCCTGCGGACGCGCTGGCGTCCAGACGATCTGCCCATCGGCGCCCACGATCGGGAGGAAGACCACTCCGCGTTGGGCCAGATAATCCGCTCGTAATCCCGCGATCGGCATCTGTTGCTGCACGCGATCCATTCGCGCGATGGCCTGCGCTTCCGCCAGGAGCAGACCCAGGCGCTCTTCGCGGTTGTCGTGGCTCACCTCCAAGACCGCGTTCTTGTAACGCAGCCTCAGGTCTGCCCACCACCGGCCGATTCTTCCAAACATCTCACTCTCCCGCTGCTGGTGTTGAGCCGGAATGGCTCGTGACTGACTTCTGCGCACTGAAAGTATAATACAATCAATTTGTATAATGTCAACCAGTTGTGAAAATCCTGGTAAAAAGTAAAATGGAGTATACTTTTAAATATATTTTCAATTAAAAAAATATTCTCATGGCCGAAAAAGAAAAAATTCCCTTCACCCACTTGCACACCCACTCGCATTATTCCCTCTTGGATGGATTGCCGAAAATCCCGGACCTTTTGGATTACGTTAAAGAATTAGGAATGGATTCAGTGGCATTAACCGACCACGGAGTTTTGTATGGCGCCGTGGAATTTTATAAAGAAGCAAAAAAGCGCGGCATCAAACCGATCATCGGAGTGGAAACTTACATGGCATTTGAATCAAGATTAGATAAGCGCCCCAACATCGATTCAAAAAGCTACCACATGATTTTATTGGCGCGAAACCAAATCGGCTACCAGAATTTAGTGAAATTAATTACGTCAGCACACCTTGAGGGATATTATTATAAACCACGAATCGATGAAGAATTATTAGAAAAACACGCCGAAGGCTTGATTGCCACATCGTCGTGTTTGGCGGGAAAAATTCCACGGTTATTATTGGCCGGAAAATATGACGAAGCTGAAGCCACAGCACTTCGCTACCAAAAATTATTCGGCGCGGACGGATTTTATTTAGAGCTCCAGCATCACCAAAATATTCCGGAGCAGTTTACGTTGAACGATAGGATTATTGAATTGCACAAAAAAACCGGAATCCCGCTGGTGGCCACTAACGACATCCATTACCTGCGGCCGGAAGACGCCGAAGCGCAGGACGTCTTAATGTTGATTAACACCGGCGCGGATATTAACGACCCGGAAAGGTTAACCCTGAAAAACGATGACTTCTCCATGTTATCTCCCGAGAAGATGGCGGAAATCTGGAAAGAATGGCCAGAAGCCATTTCCAATACCCATAAAATCGCGGACCTTTGTAACTTCGAATTGGAACTGGGAAAAACCAAACTCCCCCACTTTGACGTGCCAAACGGAAAAACTCCGGAAGAATATTTAACCCAGCTTTGCGAAGAGGGATTAATAAAAAGATACGGTGAAAATGTGACGCCAAAAATGCGCGAGCGCATGGACTACGAATTATCCGTCATCAACAAAACGGGTTTCTCTTCATATATATTGATCGTAGCTGACTTTGTAAACTGGGCTAAAACTAACCACATCGTCGTAGGGCCAGGCCGCGGATCCGCCGGCGGTTCGTTTGTTTGCTACCTGACGCAAATTACCAACGTCGATCCCCTGCACCACGATCTGCTCTTTGAAAGATTTTTAAATCCGGAAAGAATCTCTATGCCCGATATCGACATGGACTTTACCGACCGCCGCCGCGACGAAGTTATAAAATACGTCGGGGAAAAATACGGACACGACCACGTCGCCCAGATTATTACGTTTGGAACGATGGCCGCCCGGGCCGTGATCCGCGACGTCGGACGCGCTTTGCAATATACGTATAGTTTCTGCGACGCGCTGGCAAAAATGGTTCCATTTGGCATGGACTTGGAAGAATCGCTGGAAGCCGTGGCCGAGATGAAAGAATTATACAAAAGCGATCCGCAAGCCAAACGGTTATTAGATTTGGCCAAAAAATTAGAAGGCGTCGCCCGCCACGCTTCAACGCACGCCTGCGGCGTCGTGATTTCCGCGCAGCCGTTAGATGAAACGGTGCCGCTCCAGCATCCACCGGGACACGACGATACGATTGTCACCCAATATGAAATGCACGGCATTGAAGATTTGGGTTTGCTGAAAATGGATTTTCTTGGGCTGAAAAACTTAACCATCATTGAAGACACGTTGGCCAGGATTTTCGTCGTGCGCAACGAAAAAGTGGATATTGATAAAATTCCCCAGGGCGACAAAAAAACCTATAAGCTTTTGCAGGACGCGTTAACCACCTCTGTCTTCCAACTTGAATCCGACGGTATGAAACGTTATCTGAAAGAATTAAAACTAACGGAATTTGATGACATCACTGCCATGGTGGCGCTCTACCGGCCGGGTCCGATGCAATTTATCCCGGACTACATTGAAAGAAAACACGGCCGCCAGAAAATCACCTACATTGTTCCAGAACTGGAACCGATTTTAAAAAACACCCAGGGCATCATGATTTACCAGGAGCAGCTGATGAAACTGGCGCAGGAAATCGCCGGCTTCACACTTGGAGAAGCCGATGTATTGAGAAAAGCGGTCGGTAAAAAAATCAAGGAATTGCTCGACGCCCAGGAAAGCAAGTTTATTGATGGCACGGTGAAAAAGGGTTTTGATAAAAAAATCGCCAAAGAATTGTGGCAATGGATTTTGCCGTTCGCCGCGTACGGATTTAATAAATCCCACTCGGCCTGCTACGCCACGATTGCCTACCAAACCGCGTATTTAAAAGCCAATTATCCGGTGGAATTTATGGCTTCGGTTTTGACTTCGGAAAAAGCTGATGTGGACAGAATCGCCTTATTAATAGAAGAATGCAAAAAAATGGACATCGAAGTACTGGCGCCCAACATCAACGAATCGTTGAAAAATTTTACTGTGGTGCCTGGTGAGAATAAAATCCGGTTTGGATTCTTGGCCATTAAAAATGTCGGGGAAAATATTGTTGATACGGTTGTTAAAGAACGCGAGAGCAAAGGGCCGTTTTTATCCATCAGTGATTTTATTAACCGCGTCGCCTCTAAAGACTTGAATAAAAGATCGATGGAAGCGTTAATCAAAGCCGGGGCTTTTGATGCCTTCGCAGAACGAAATCAATTATTGGCGAATTTAGAAAAAATGTTGGAAATTGCCCGCGAGAATCAAAAAAATAAAAATAACGGGCAAATCGGGTTATTCGCTTCGACTCCGATGGCGGCCAAAGAGATCCATTTGGCATTTGCCGAACCGGCTAAAATGATGGAAAAACTGACGTGGGAAAAAGAATTGCTCGGATTATATGTTTCATCGCACCCGTTGAATGGATTCCGGAAATTATTTGAAAGCAAAACGGTGGCGATGGCCAAAGTTGATAAAACCATGGTGAATAAAAAAATTGTCATCGGCGGATTAATTTCGAGTGTTAAAAAAATCATTACCAAAAACGGAAAACCGATGCTCTTCATAAAACTGGAAGACTTAACCGGCAAAGGTGAAGTGGTGGTATTCCCGAATTTACTGGAAGCCAAACCCGAGTGCTTGATGGAAAATAAAATTATTTTTGTGGCCGGGCGTGTTGACGACCGCAATGGGGAGATCAAAATTGTCGCGGATGATGCGCAGGAAATTATCACTCCACGAGAGGCGTAAAGCACTGATTTCGGGTATAAAAAAATCCCCTGCTCGCCTTGCGGTTTACAGGGGGGAATACGCTCGTGTGCTGGATCACTGGCCCGGAACCGGCCGCCTTTCCATCTCCAGAAAGGCGTCATGCAACCGGTGAAGGGTCAGGAGCAGGGCTTCATCTCCCACCAGAGATTTGCCCAATCCCAAGCAATCCTCCTTCTCGCGGACCGCGTGGAGAAACTCCACGGTGCTGTGGCGGCAGTGCTGGCGCCTCCCCACTTCTTCCTCCAACCGCTTCAGGTGCGGCAAGAGCTCGGAGCGGAAGACCAGCGCAACTTCGTTCTTCTGCCGGACCCCCAGGCCTTCGCAGATCCGGTCCAGGATCTGGATGGCCTCCTTGCGATCTGACGCGTGCTTGGCGTGGATTTGGTCCACGATGGCCTGGCATTCTTGCCGGCCGCGCTCGCTGAACATCCGACCCCTTATCTGATCCAGGTAGAGGATCTTTTCCTCATCCCCGTCCGCCGCGACCAGAGCCTGCTGCATCGTGCTCTGGTCGATCGCGTACATGGAGTCCAGGTAGCGTTTCTTGTCCTTTTCGCCCTGGATGCGCCAAGCTTCCTCCCGGGCCGCCACGGTACGGGGCCCCAGGATGGGAACCCACGGCGGAACGCCCAGGTCCAGGAACCAAACACAGCAGAGGCCGGCCGCCAAGATGAATGCGGCAAGGATCGCCAAATGAGTCCCCTTCCCGGTCTTTACCACGGCTTTTCTCCTCTGAGTTTGCCCAAACAAAGGGCATTCTCGAGTACTGATCCTCCTGTCAGGGATATTGTCAACGGCTACACAACCGTCGACAGGTGCTGTCTATGTTAATTATGCATAGATATCATAATTCTGTCAAATGGTCGATGAAGATAGTGTGAAAAAATATCACTCCGAGAAAAAGCTAGTAAATAAAGAAGGCGTTCCGCTTACAAGCGGAACGCCCTACCCCTGGCTGAAAATCCACAGCACCGCGGCCATCACAACAGTGATCGCTAACAAGACGCCGGTGGCGATCTTCCCCCAAAACTCCAACCATTCGTTGTTGTCCCTGGCCCTCCACAGAGACGTGATTTTTTTGTACTTCGGACACTCGACACTCACGCCAAGCGGAGCGTCCTGTGCTTCTCCCCCTCTCTTTTCCGCCCGGCGCGAGGCCAGATAGGCGAAGACTCCCGTAACCAACGAGAGCCCGAGCGGCAACACCACCAAGAACACAAACGGTCCCATAACCCCTCCCGCGAAAAAACGATAAGCAACGGGCGAACCAATGCTAAAAAAATAGTACCCCGAAATCAAAAAATAGAAAAGGGCTGGGTTATTTACCAAAATGCCTAAAAATGATAGAATCTCTGAATAGATAATAACCAAAGATTATGGAAAACATCGAAAAAATCCGCCACTCGCTCGCCCACCTTTTGGCTTCTGCCATCATGGAAAGCTATCCTAAAACCAAACTGGGAATCGGTCCGGCCGTTGAAAACGGTTTTTATTATGATATGGAACTCCCTAAGGATTTCACGGCCGAAGATTTATCAAGAATTGAAGCCCGGATGCGCGAATTAATCAAAGAAAACCAGGATTTCACCGGCAAAAAAGTCACCAAAATTGCGGCCAAGAAATTATTCAAAGACCAGCCCTATAAATTAGAGCTTATTAAAGATATTGAAGACAAAGAAGTCGGCACCTACCAAAACGGCGCTTTTTTGGATTTATGCAAAGGCGGACACGTGGATAATACTAAAGAAATCGATCCAAATGCCTTCAAATTAACCAAGCTGGCCGGCGCGTATTGGAAAGGATCGGAAAAAAATAAAATGTTAACCCGGATTTACGGCGTGGCGTTTGCAACCAAACAGGAATTGGAAAACTACGTAAAAATGCAGGAAGAAGCCGAAAAGCGCGACCATCGCGTGCTTGGCCAGAAGCTAGATTTGTTTGTATTCTCCGATTTAGTTGGCCCAGGACTGCCCCTCTACACCCCAAAGGGAACTATTTTACGCGATGAGCTTGCCGGGTTTTCAGAACAACTGCAAAAAGAAAAAGGCTTCCAAAAAGTCTGGATTCCCCATATCACCAAAATCGATTTATATAAAACTTCCGGCCATTGGGATAAGTTCGGTGATGAATTATTCTTAGTGAAAAGCCAGGAATCATCAGGCGAGTTTGCGTTAAAGCCGATGAACTGTCCGCATCACACTCAGATTTACGCATCAAAACCCCGCAGCTACCGCGAGCTTCCGCTGCGATATATGGAAACTACAACGTGCTACCGCGATGAAAAAACCGGGGAACTTTCTGGACTGACCCGCGTACGCTCCCTGACTCAAGACGATGCCCATATTTTCTGCACTATGGAACAGGTAGAACAGGAATTCGAAAATATCATGGAGATGATAAAAACACTCTATGGAAAATTAGGTTTAGAATTCAAGGCTCGGCTTTCGTTTTCAGACCCGGAAGATCCAAAATATCTTGGCGATAAAGCTAACTGGAAAAAAGCGGAGGAAACCCTTGAACGCATAGCAAAGAAACTGGGATTAAATTATACCATCGCAACAGGTGAGGCTGCCTTTTACGGACCGAAAATCGATATCATGGTTATCGATGCGCTGGGCCGGGAATGGCAGTGCGCTACCGAGCAATTGGATTTTGTCCAACCGATGCGCTTTGGCTTGGAATACGCTGCAGAAGATGGAACCAAGAAAACTCCGGTTATGATCCACAAAGCGTTACTGGGAACCATCGACCGGTTCCTGGGAGTATATATAGAACACACCGCCGGGAATTTTCCGCTATGGCTGGCGCCGGTACAGGTTGCCGTGATCCCAATTTCCGCCGAAAAGCATTCTGAATATGCTGATAAAGTCGCTAAAGAATTACAGGGCCATGGCCTGCGATTTGAAGTCATGGCGGAAAACGAATCTTTGAGCAAAAAAATCCGGCAAGCAGAAATGCAGCATGTTCCTTATCTTTTGATCATTGGCGATAAGGAGATCCAGGCCAACGCTGTCGGTGTCCGTGAAAGAGGCAAGGGAGACTTAGGAGCCATGCCAGTTGAAGAATTTTTGAATAAAGTCAAAAAAGAAATTAACAACAAATCATAACCATGGCAGAACTATCCCAAGCTACCAAGAATTTACTTGCCAAATATGAAGTCTGGCAGGCGTTACGGAACCCGAAAGAGAATGCGCCGAAAATCCACGTCGATGAAGTGGCAGCCCGGGTTGCGGCGTTTTATGAAAAAATCCATACGGTTGTTGACTGGAAAGAAGAGCACTTGATGCGCCGGGGCGCTATCATCCGGAAATTAAAACGCCGATTCCAAGACTTAGAATTGGACAGCTTCTCAGCCCAGAATATGGCTGAAGGACTGGTGCTGGACCTGATCCGGGGCGGCTACTTTCCCAATGATAAGATCGAAGAACTGAAAATCCCCAACGTCCAGAAAATCATCGATAAATATATTTTCATATTAAAAAACAACCTTGAAAAAACCAAAAGCGAACCGGGAAAAAGATTTTATAACAGTTTACTTGGAATCGCCGCCTGCGAAATAGAGGAAGAACTCGACCCGTCAGTCAAAGAGATGGCTTTGATAGAATACATGTTCGTCCAGATGAAGGAGAAGATCAAAGTAGAGGAAAGGGTTTTCAAAAACGGACTCTTAAAAGCAGAGGACAAGGACATCCAAATATATATCGCAGTGCAGCAGGCGCTTTTCAAACTCGATAATCCCATCATCCAGTACAATATTATACGGTATAGCTTCCCCCAGTGGTCAAACCCCACTGAAGAGGAGCTTGCCATGTTTTCCCAAGATATAGAAGCTATCCTGCACAATATTGCGGCCGACATGGCTAATCCCATATCAAAGAAGTTCTACGCCATTTGCGAAAAATATGATACGGCCTACCTCCTCATAGGAGACATTATATTCAGCGACAATTTTGAGAAATCCAGCCAAAAAATCCAGGAACCAGCTAACCTTGAAGGCTACATTAAAAACGCCTACAATAAGAGACTGGCCGACCTGAAAGCTAAAATAAGCCGGGCCGCGATCTATTCTACCGTATCTATTTTTCTGACAAAATTCTTATCTCTGCTTATCCTAGAGTATGTGATAGCAGTCGTGTCGGGAGGCGCCGTGGATTATTTACGTCTTTTTGTAGATATTCTAGTGCCGACACTGCTGATGGCTTTCCTGGTGGTCACTATACAACCCCCTTCAAAAAAGAATCTGAACTTAGTTATCGTGGAAATAATGAAGATATTCTACCAGAAAGAAACGTTTGATACGTATTTAGTGAAAGCTTCCCGGAAAAAGGGAGCCATGACCCGTTTCGTGCTTTCTTTAACCTACCTGATGGGGGCGTCCGTTTCCATTGGCTTTATATTCTTCATATTCTGGTACTTCGCATTCCCCCTCTACTCAATTGCCATCAACATTATTTTCATCGCGCTGATCTTATTTGCGGGCACAGCCATACAGAGGAGGGCAAAAGAACTAACTATTGAAGACGAGTCTTCAGGATTTTTAATGTTTATCACTGATATATTATTCCTGCCAATTACAGGTGTTGGCCGATGGATGTCCAATACTTGGAAAGATTATAACGCCATCACTGCTTTCTTAAATGCCTTAATCGATATGCCTTTCTCGATGTTTGTGGAATTCATTGAACGATGGCGCGCCTTCATACGGGAACAGAAAGAGGAATTGCGCTAACAGCAAAAATATCATATATTTCAAAGAGCCCCACAAGGGCTTTTTGAAAAACCCATGGATAATAAACTCGTCGTTATTTTAGGGCAAACCGCCTCCGGCAAAACCGATCTGTCTATTAAGCTGGCCCGAAAATTCAAAGGTGAAATCATTTCCGCTGACTCGCGGCAAGTATACAAAGGGCTGGACATCGGTACAGGGAAAATAACCAAGAAAGAAATGCAGGGCATCCCGCACCACGCGTTAGATATCGCAAGCCCTAAAAAGAGAGTCAGCGTTGCCCAATATCAAAAAATGGCTATTAAAGCCGCAAAAGATATTCAAAAGTCCGGCCGGCTTCCCTTTCTGGTCGGCGGCACCGGTTTTTATATCCAATCCGTCGTTGATGGCATCATTATCCCGGAGGTAAAACCAAATTGGAAGCTGCGCAAAGAATTAGAGAGGAAAACCACCGAGGAATTATTTTTAATACTTAAGGAATCAGACCCGTTACGGGCAGAAACAATTGACCAAAAAAATCCCACGCGGCTGATCCGGGCAATTGAAATTGTTACGGCCACTAAAAAGCCAATTGGATTACTCCAAAAAAATCCTCAATTTGAAGTACTGCAATTAGGTATTAAAAAATCACCGGAAGAGCTCAAAAGATTAATTAAAAAGAGATTAGACAAAAGGATGAAGGGTATGATTGCCGAAGTCAAAAAATTACAACGCTCCGGACTTTCCTGGAAGCGATTAGAGGAATTAGGCCTGGAATACCGTTTCACAGCCAAATATCTTCAAGGTAAAATCAGCCAATCGGAAATGATTGCTTCTATTCAAAAAGAATCTGAACATTTTGCCAAGCGCCAAATGACCTGGTTTAAACGCGAAAAACGCATCCGCTGGATCAAAAATCAAAAAGAAGCCGAGGCACTAATCAAAAAATTCATAAACTAAAAACCGCCCATCGGGGCGGTTTTCTTATTGCAACAATTTCTTTAAAATCTCCTGCACAGTTCCCGGATTGGCCGTTCCGCGCGTGGCGCCCATCACCTGCCCGGATAAAAACTGGATGGCGTTTTTGTTCCCTGATTTATAATCGGCGACAGCTTTTGGATTTTTCTCAATCACTCCCGCGATAATTTTTTCCAATTCCCCGTCATCTTTCATCTGCCCCCAATTATTTGATTCGACGATATTAGAAGGATCAACTCCGGTATTAAACATTTCCGGCAGGACCATCTTGGCCACTTTACTAGAAATTTCGCCTTTATAAATCATCTTGATGAATTCGGCGAAGTCCTCCGGCGTGATTTTAAATTCTTTTTCAACGAATTCTTTCCCGGCAAGCAATCCCTGCAAATCCGACAGTAAATAATTAGCCACCAGTTTATTCAATTTCTTGCTTTCCTCCCCTGTCCATTCCTCAAACTCCGAAACCACTTTTTCAAAATATCCGCTTAAATCCTTATTATTAATAAAGATTTCAACTTGGGATTCTTCCAACCCGTATTCTTTGGCAAAACGGTGACGCTTGCCTTCCGGCAACTCCGGCAGGCCGGCTTTCAATTTTTCAATATATTCTTTTTCAAAATACATCGGAGGCAAATCGGGTTCCGGGAAATAGCGGTAATCATGGGCCGATTCTTTTTCGCGCTGGGAAAACGTAATTTCTTTTTTATCATGCCAACCCCGGGTTTCTTGCACCACTTTTTCACCAGCTTCCAATACTTCCGTCTGGCGCCCGATTTCAAAATCAACAGCCTTCTGGATTACCCGGAAAGAATTCAAATTCTTGATTTCCACCTTTGTGCCGAGGGTTTTGGTTTTGCTAATGCTAATATTCACTTCCACCCGCATTAAGCCTTTTTCCATGTCGGCATCAGAAACTCCCAGGTATTTTAAAATGAGTTGCAATTCTTTGGCAAAATTAGAAGCCTCCTCTCCTGACGAAATATCCGGCTCGGTAACTAATTCCATCAATGGCACACCTGCTCGGTTAAAATTCACCAGTGAGTAATCCGCCCCATCGGGGTGGATCAAGCTTCCCGTGTCTTCTTCTAAATGAATACGGGTGATACCGATTTTTTTATCGCCGATCTTTAAAAATCCGTTCTCACAGAGCGGCTGGTCATACTGGGAAATCTGGTAGCCTTTTGGGATATCAGGATAGAAATAATTCTTCCGGTCGAATTTAGATTCAGTGGCAATCTTACAGTTCAAAGCCAATCCGGCCCTAATCACTTTTTCAACAGCATCGGCATTAGCCACCGGCAAGGTTCCCGGCTGAGCAGTACAAACTTCGCAAATGTTAACATTCGGCCGATCATCAAACGGGCTATTCTTGCACGAACAAAACATTTTTGAAGCGGTTTTGAGTTCCGCGTGGATTTCCAGTCCTATCGTAGGTTTATACATAAATATATCTTATCATTTGGAGGCGTATAGTACAGATTGACAAATCCGAAAAGAATGATAAGGTATCGGATAGAACCCACTACCCTTTTGCGCCAAGCGCAGAAAGGAACAACTGTGATGAAAGACTTTCTGATCACCCGAACCGTTAAAAACGGCAAGGATGAAGATGTCGTCCAGCGGGGCGAGATCGTAACGGAGTGGTACAGAGTCATCCAGCACGAGTGCCCCGGAGATGTCGAGCGGGCGCAGATCGGCAGCAGTGTCCACGCTCTGATCGGCATCCCCGTCGACGTCTGCAACCCGATCGGCGACAAAATGACCGAAGGCCGACCCTACTTCATCCTCAAGTCCCGCGACGAAGACTTCGCTGGAACGACGGTAAAACTCCTCGAGATCAAGTGGGACGGCGGAGGTCCGGAGGAACTGGAGGTCGAAACGTCGGCCTTCCTGGCCGACCTGAGGCTGGACGCCGCCAAACTCAAGGCGCGCCTCCAGAAGGCCAAGACCGTCTCCGACAACGGTGTCGAGCTGGTCTTCGAGCAGAAGGAAAATAAATGGGTCAACTCCTACAACCATGACTTGGAGTGACTCAAAACCCGTCGCGCGCATACCTACGCGCGACGGGTTCTTTTTTTTACAAAATCTTTACTTCCTCTCTAAAACGACAAACGAATACGAGTATTCATTTTTTACTTGCCCTGAGCCTGTCGAAGGGTCGTCGGGTTGATGGTCTTCCCTGCTCACCTCTTTCCATTCTTGCATATCTACTTCCGGAAAAAACGTATCACCTTCAAAATCCTGATGGATATACGTTAAATATAATCGCTGGGCTAGCGGCAGGAATTGCTGATAAATGGATGCCCCGCCGCAAATCATCACTTCCCCGTCATCTTTGACCAGATCCATCGCCTCCTCAATGGAAGTCGCCAGGAAACAATTCTCCGGCATTTGATAGTTTTTATCTTTATTTAAGATGATGTGCTTGCGGCCGGGCAAAGGCTTTTCACCAATAGACTTGAATGTATTCAGCCCCATTACCACGGTTTTACCTAATGTCTTTTCTTTAAAATGCTTAAAATCCGCCGGCAAGTGCCAGGGCATGGCGTTTTTATTCCCGATTACCCGGTTCTCTCCCAGGGCGGAGATCATTGATATCAACATTCTTTAATTCAAAAATCAAAATTCAAACATCAAAATTTCAGGTTAAAAATCAAAATTGAAAACAATAACTTTTGGATTTTGACTTGTATTTTTGACTTCTGCCTTTTGAGTTTTGACTTTTTATACGGCCATCGGAGCTTTAATGGTCGGATGATATTTATAATCCACCAACTTGATATCCTCCATTTTAAAATCATCAATATTTTTTACGTCGGGATTCAACCATAATTTTGGCAGGGCATACGGTTCGCGCGCCAGCTGTTCTTTCACTTGTTCAAAATGATTCAGATAAATATGGGCATCGGCCATCATAAGGATAAATTCATGGGCCTTAAGTCCCGTCACCTGGGCTATCATATGGAGTAATAATGAATACGAAGCGATGTTAAACGGTATTCCTAAAAAAGTATCGCAGCTCCGCTGATACATCATGAGCGATAATTTTCCGTCAATGGCGAAAAATTGAAACAGCAAGTGACAGGGCGGAAGCGCCATCATGTCCAATTCCGCCGGATTCCAGGCGGTAACAATCATGCGCCGGTCAGTCGGATTCTTCTTCAACTTTTCAATCACCTGGGCAATCTGGTCAATCGGCGTATCGTTATATGGCGATTTCCAGGCGCGCCACTGCACTCCGTACACCCTACCCAGGTCACCCTCGAATTTAGCTTTCGGTTTCCAGTAATCAGCATTGGCATTGCCATCCCAAATGTGGCATCCCATCTCATTTAATATTTTATTATCGCTGGACCCCGACAAAAACCATAAGAGCTCCGCCTTCATGACATCAAACGCCAATTTTTTGGTCGTCATGGCCGGAAACCCGTCAGCCATATTAAAACGCATCGGCACGCCGAAAATCGCGCGCGAACCGACCCCCGTCCGGTCCGGCCGGTCAGTCCCCTCATCCATGATTTTTTTGAGAGCTTCTAAATATTGTTTCATTGTAGTTTTTCCTCAACTAATTTTAATACTTTTTCATGGATTTTTTCCATTGGTAAAAATTGTCCGCCCTCTTCACAATCAACTATTTTAAAATCATCCGGAAATTTCTGCACAATCGCCAAATAGGATTCCAGCGTATCAGTCAGATGCCGTTTATCAGCTTCATGGATATCCTGTTTTTTAGCATCTCCCAAATAGGCAATCCGCTTTTTTAATTTTTCCGGGTCGGTTATTTTATTGGAAAACTCCATGGAAAGCTCGGGCGAAATCCTCATAATGAAATTATGATCGGGTTTGGGAATCTTGAAGATATTATACTCCAATTCATAAAGCCAATCGATGTATGCCTCCCATTGCTCTCTATTATAAATCAATTTACCGCCCTGGTGGCCGACGTTAGAAACAGTATATCGGTCAGAGATCACAATTTTGCCCTCATCCAGCCATTGCTGTATCTTAAAGCCCATATCATAACGGTCGCAGGCATAAAAAATGGAAGCACGATACGGTCCGACTTCCATCGACGAGCCATACATTCCGGTCTGGTAGTTTTCCACCAGTCCCGCTGATTTTTTACCATACTGGGGAAAATCTATTTTCTCCACCTGCAATCCCTTCTTGCGCAGAGCCTCCACCAATAAATTTGACTGGGTTGATTTACCGGATCCGTCGATCCCCTCAAAGACAAAGAATTTTCCTTTTTCCATTATTTTTTAAAATTGACAACAATTAAAGCGTATGCTATTTTCTACTGCAGAGCGGTTCTGCGGAATATCGTCTAAGAGGGCAAAAATGCCGAAGCAGAAAGTAGATTGGTGGGCGTGGGCTACGGGCGGATTCCTGGCGGCCTTCATAGGGATCGTTATGGCGATGCGCGCGGGAATCGAAACTTCAACCTCTTTTCTCATGTATGATCCCGCCGCGGTCATCATGGGGATTGCCGCGCTCGCACTGTTCATCGGAGCCCTGGTTTGCGGGATGATGTCCCTTTTCTCCCGCAAGTAGGAATAAGGGATCCAAGCAGCCACCTCAACAAGGGCTGCTTTTTTCACTTCCCCGTTGTTCCCCACCCGCCGCGGGTTTTATTTGGCATCGCATCAACTTCTTCCCACTGTGCAAATTCCCGTTTTACAATCAATCCTTGGGCGATGCGTTCACCTTTTTCTACCATCACCGGTTTGTCGGTAAAATTATAATACACCGCGCTATATTCATCACCGTCGCCGGAAAAATCCGGGTCGCCGATTCCGATTCCGTTGGCCATCCAGATCCCTTTTTTATGGGTTGAGGATCGCGCTACCAGTAATAAAAAATATCCCGGTGGAGTTTCAACCGCAACATTCAGTGGAATATAGGCATACTCTTTCGGTGGAATTTCCACACCGATGCGCGCATATAAATCAAACCCGGCGGCGTTTTCTGTTTTATAGGCCGGCAGAGGAATTTCTTTATCAAAGCGTTTTATCTTAATGCCCATTTTTTGAGTGAATTCCAGACGTCCAACGTCCGCAAGTGTCGGACGTTGGACGTCCGGAATTTTACATTTACTTAAACTTAATCCACTCGTTATTTTTCGTGAAATTCTTCCAGTACTGGCTGGCGATGGGCTTGGTGCTGCCAAAATATTTGCTATTGAGTGATTTTTTGCCATACGGGACTTCGGCCTCTGAGGAAAGTTTCAGGAACGCCACCTGGGCGATTGGCATTTTGTAATACAATTTAATCGGCAAGTTAGCCAAATTATGCAACTCCAACGTGATTTTTAACGTATTTCCCGGATCAACGTAGCCGGCGGTTGCGTGCACAATCAGCCCGATCCTGCCTAGTGAAGATTTTCCATTCAGCTGGCATACCATATCATTAGGCACAGCAATCGTCTCGTAGGTCATTCCCAAAGCAAACTCACCCGGATGCAAAATAAATTGGCGCTTATCATCAATCGTTAATTCTTCCATCATATCGTCAATCGGTTCTTTCGGATCAATACAAACATTATCGGTATTTTTAAACACTAAAAAATCCGCCCCCAAATGCACATCCACCGAAGCCGGCTGGATGGAATTCGGAAATAGCGGTGTTATTTTTATTTTCCCGGTCTTGAGCGCTGTTTTAATGTCCCTGTCTGATAATGCCATGTTGTTATTTTTAGTTTTAATGATACATTTTACTCATTCCGCAATAAAAATGCAAACAAAAAGGAGATAGAAGTTAGTTCTACCTCCCCGCCTTATGCTGAGCAGGACTCCTCTTAGTTTTCCCGAGGAATCTTGCGTACTGACCGCGCTTCTGCCTGCGCGGTTAACTCCGGCATCGGGCCATCAACCGCCAGCGAGCAGATTTTGAAACCCGTGCGGCAGCTGCACGGAACCATTTCCCGGGGGACAACCACGCCCCGCTCAAAGTCCCATTCTTGGACTCCCGTCGGATCCGGCTTGAAGCCGGATCCATCACACCAGATACACACTTCAAGCCCCCTTTGCTTGTCTGGGATCCCATCAGGAGATCCCGATTTTCCTGTGCCCGCCATACTGCACAGCGGATCTCATTTATTCTATCACACTTCTCCGGTAAAAATACCAACAAAAAAGCTCCGCCGGCGGCGGAGCTTTTTAAAATCTTATCCCTTAACCTCAATCCCCATGTTCTTTGCCGTTCCGGCAATAATCTTCTTGGCTTGCTCGACGTCAGTCGTGTTTAAATCCTTCAATTTTTTCTCGGCGATTTCTTTAAGCTGGGCTTTGGTGACTTTACCGACATTCTTTTTATTCGGTTCACCGGATCCCTTTTCAATTCCGGCGGCTTTCTTCAACAATTCAGAAGCCAAC
>JAIFWS010000050.1 GCA_019658985.1 Candidatus Parcubacteria bacterium | reverse complement strand
AGGGTTCCATTAATGGGGACGGGGATGTTAGGACTACGATGAAGCCTCGATATAAAAAACCTATTCCGGGCGGACAATTAAAAACAATTCTGGATACCGAAGAGGCTTCAAATATGCTTCAGGATTTACAGCAGACGGAAAAGAAAAGCGTTTTTCCAACCGGGCCTTTTAACATGGCTTACAACTCAGGGAATGTTCCGTTTACGGGTTTCAATCCTGGCGCGGCTTACTTACAAGCCAAAGGCAGGCCCGGTGAAGTAGATTTTCTGAAGAAGAACGAAAGGTTTATAAACAAATATCTTTCGGCTCAAACAGGAGCGCAGCGGGGATTTAAAGAAATTGAATTTTTATCGAGCGCCGTTCCAAATCCAAAACGAGACGTTCCGAAAAATTATCTTTCATCCGCCAAAGCTTCGCTGGATGAACTTGCGACGAACAGAGCGTCCATGTTTGCGGCTCTTGATGCGGCTGGATATCGGGCCGATGAAATCGAGGCGGCATTAGATGGCCTTCGGCAAAAAAAAGGCGTTATGCCGTCGGGAAAGAATCAGAACAGATCAGCTATCCCTAAAGCCAAAAATAGCGGCAGCGATCTCAGCTTAATGTCCAATGAAGAGCTGATGAGTCTGGCGAGGGGATAATGACGGTCACTAAAGAACAAGCCATTGCGGAACTGGCAAGGCGGGAATTGGCGCGGCGTGGCGTTTCAGATTTGGCGCCGGCCAAAAAATTTAATCCTTTTGATGTCGGTCAAAATATCCGAGATTCCCGCGGTAAAGGATTGTTCGGAACCATGACTGGGAACAATGCAACCTCTTTAATCCCCACAACAAAAGATGAATTATTTGATGCGGGGAAAGTTGTGGCGCGGCAGCTTATTCCGGGGGCGAGAGGGGAAGATATAAATCCCTTTACTCAAGGCCCGTTTGGATTGGGTCT
Organism: Candidatus Parcubacteria bacterium; assembly: GCA_019658985.1. Classification (GTDB taxonomy): domain Bacteria; phylum Patescibacteriota; class Minisyncoccia; order Minisyncoccales; family Staskawiczbacteraceae; genus VGLO01. The sequence continues at coordinate 2,957 of JAIFWS010000050.1, read as the reverse complement.
AAATTTTGGCGGAATCCATGAAACAAAAGGGCTTATCCCAAAACCTAAAACCGATTACGGCAAAGGCATGGAAGGTAGCGCGGATATGGCCCAGCTAGTTACTATGGGGATAGAAGCGGCCCCGGCAGTTAAGGCGGGGTACAGGCAATTAAAGTTAAAAATGGCAGGCGGACCTACTGGCGCAATGAAAAAAGCGGAAGATGAAATGATTAGAATACTAACCCCGCCGAATAAAAAACTTAACCGGGCTTCCGAAAAAGGACTGAATGCGCCTGAGTCGATCACGAAATCAATTCCTTACGTAAAGCCCGCAAAAACCTATGATGAGTTTGCGGGAAATTTAAGGAAATCAAAACTTTCATCTATAAAAGAGCGGAATAATATTATCCGCAAAGACAACTTCAAAATTTCCGAGGATTATCTTTTGCCATTGCGGGATGAAATCGAATCCCTAAAAAGACAGCCGCAAACAAAGTCGGTTCAATCTGAGATCGAAGAAATGGAAGGCGTTTTAAAAGCGCATCAGGATTTTAATTCTCAAAAAGGATTTAACCGGGTCCAAGCGCAGGTCTACAAACAAAAATTGCAAAAACAAACTGAGCCGCTCCTTAAAAAGATAGCGGCCGGCGAATCAATTCAGCGGAGCGCGGCGGAGATCAAGGCGCTTGATAAAATCCGCTTTGGGTTAAAAACGATGGTAGAGGGTGGGAATCCAGAGGTAAAGCGGCTCAATGAATCGTTCGCGGCTCTAAAAGAAACAGAGGGGCTTGCAAGGAATCAGGCAAATCTCGCAAAAAAAGCCAACCCGACGCTTCTTGATAAAGTGCCCTTTTTAAAAAATGTCCTTCATGCCATGGTAAGTCCGAAGCAAGCGGCTTTCCAGGCTTTAGATTTTCAGCCCACTATGAAAGGGCGGACAAAAAATATCGCAAAACTTTTTGAAATGGCGCAAGAGGCCAGCCGGGAAAAACCTCCGGTTATGCCAAAGAAACGCGCTTTGCTTCAAGGTCCCGCTAGGCGGTCGCTTCTTCCGGCGCCACAAAGAAGGAAAGGTTTGCCCGTTTCGCCCGAATACGGCGAAGGCTTTGAGCGGAAACCGCTCCCGCCAAACATTGAAGAATTAAGGGCTGAAGCAGATCAAAGAAGGGCCAACGCTTTATTTCAAATCCCTGAGAGGGAAACGCCGAAAATAATTTCTTTGGGAAGGGCGCTCATGCAGGCTGAAAGCAAAAAAACAAGCCCGAAAAAATTCGGGATAAATCCGTTTACAGGAAAGATGAAGCCGAGTGAGTTAGTTACCGCTTTGCAAGCGGCAATGAAGAGGAAGAGATAGGAGTTTTATGATTCCACCACTCATCGTCAAGGCGAGGGCCAATGATGAATAAAGCGGCGAGGCCTATAATCAAAAATACGAGGACAATTCCATTATCGATATTCATATGCGGAGCTGCTAAACCGAGGAAAAGAAGCAAACTGACAAAGCTGAAATAGATTGACCACTCTATGACTTTCCAAGCGATTTCTTTTCTCGCCGCCCAAAGTTTATTAAAGGAATGCAGAGCGAAAACAGCAAGCAAAATTCCGGCAGCAATTTGGATAACCATGGCTATTAATCTACCAAAAAAACCGGCTTTTGTGTGAAAAATATAGGTTTATAAGTCATTACAATTAAATAAGTTACGCCACAACGTAAAAAAGACCAACTGGCGCTAGAGGGAAAACCCCTTTAGCGCCTTTTTTATTATCGGTGACAGATGGGATTACCTTTAAATCTTAGTTTCGATGAGCAGCAATATCGTTTTGATTACGACGGGCAGACTGATCAAAACCCAAAATATCAAGCAATGGCCCCAAAGGGCGTTGGCGAAGATGATGCTCGGTGGATAATTTATCTTTTGGAATATGACGGGAATCGCCAACTTACAAAAAGAACGATAGCCTTTAAAGCTAGCTGGACGGGAAGGGCGGCTGCTTTATATTCTTAATTTTTGAAGCGAATTTATTTCTCTTCATGTGGTGAGAAGCGTGATCAGACCGATTTGTAATTACAAGATTGCTTATAGAATTGTTCAATTTATTTCCGTCTATATGATGCACTATTTCCGTAGGTTTCAGATGGCGATCCAAATGCTTTTCCATGATAAGCCGATGCTCTTTGACATATCCGCTTTTGTGAGAAGAGCGCTTAAAAACTTTTATTTCACAATATCCGCTGCGGTAGATTTTTCCGCCCTTCCAAGCCGGATTTTTTTCCATGTCATATTTACCTTGATGAGCTTTGCTAATAGCTTCACCAATCTCCGGTCTTTTTTTTCCAAGCCAATACTTTACTTTAACGTCCGAGCAATGGCGCTCAGGAAGCTTGAGCTTTCTTCTCCACGCTTTGATTGTGTGGCCAGATACGCCGAGAATTTTTCCAATCTGGCTATGAGATTTTTTTTCAACATAAAGCATTTTTTTGAGATTTTTAATATCCACAGAATAAAGAGGGTATTTTCGCATAACCTTATTATATTGGTTGTCGCTCTCAATGCAATCTGTTTATTTGGGGTATGCTCGCAGGCGGATGCGAAAATATTCATCAAGCCGTTTGATGCTACCGGCGTCAGGTCTTCGAGCGATTTGACGGTGCCGTGCCCTTCGGGTCAGGTTATGAAATCTTCCGGCGCGGGTGTATGGTCATGCGGAGATGATTCCACCGCCACGGGCACAACGATATTCCCCATGGTTTCTGAAGACGGATCCCAAGTGGTAAGCGCCGACACGTTTAATTTTACAACGGGCCTGAAGGCCGCCGCGGTAGGCACTAAAGTCACAATATCAGGCGACATGGCCACAACCACGACACCGGGAATCGCTTCATTTGATAGCGCGAGCTTCAGCGTGGGGCCTTTTGGCGGCGTGGTTCTCAGCGCGGTGAGCGTTGCGAAAGGCGGCACAGGCCTTACGTCTGTTTC
>JAIFWS010000009.1 GCA_019658985.1 Candidatus Parcubacteria bacterium | reverse complement strand
GGGAGAGAGAAGTTCTGCAAGGGGATATCCTTGAATCAAACATCAAGTTACCCAAGAAATATAAAGTAGTGGCCAATGTGCCTTACTATATTACCTCTCCCATCATCCGGATGTTTTTAGAGAATAATAATCCGCCAGCATTAATGGTATTGATGGTACAAAAAGAAGTAGCCCAGCGGATCTGCCAAAAACCGCCAGAGATGAGCCTATTGGCGGTATCGGTTCAATATTACGCAATGCCAAAAATCGCGTGGCCGGTTTCAAAAGGCTGTTTTTGGCCTTCGCCCAACGTGGATTCAGCCATTATCAGCATCACTCCGCAAAAAAGAATGGAAAAAATAGGCTCGGATGCCTTTTTCCAGGTCGTTAAGGCGGGATTTTCCCATCCACGCAAGCAATTATTAAACAATCTCTCCACTGCGCTTGGCAAGAGCAGGGAAAACGTGGAAGCATGGCTTCTGCAAAATAACCTCAGCCCCCTCCAGCGGGCCGAGACCCTGAACGTGCAAGATTGGATAAATCTGACTCGAAGTTCCCCTGATTAATATCTGTTGAATAATATCCGTATTAACTGTGGATTACTCTGTATATTGCCTGTTGATTGTTTGTGATATAATGAGCGAATCTGATGCCTCATTTTTTTTCTTCTCTCGCTAAATTTTTCTTAAAACACCAAAGTAAGTTTGTTGTCGTGCTTTTGGTACTAGTGGTTATCGGAATATTGCTTCCAAACCTCCAACCAGCCCAGGCGCAGAGCGCATGGGCCCGATGGTGCGCGAGTGACATTGGCAGACACACGCCAGCATGCATGGGAAATGAGGCCCTGCAGAACGCGGCGGAAACCGCCACAAAGGGCCTCGTAGGAATCCTGCTGGTCATTCCGCTATATCTCTCCGGCCTTTTTGCCCTTTCAATGAAGTATTTATTGCAATGGACACTCTCGCTCGAGGTAACCTACATTAGCAGCACTGCAGTTACCCTTGGCTGGCCCATCGTCAGAGATTTTGCCAATATGATCATCATATTGGCGCTGATCATCATATCGCTGGCTACCATCGTAAGATATAAAGACTACGAAGCCAAAAGATTATTGCCCGCACTGATCATTGCGGCCCTTTTGATTAATTTTTCTTTGGTGATATGCGCCATATTCATTGATGGTTCCAATATTGTGATGAAGGGTTTTGTAAACGCCGGTGGGAATAGCGTTATAAATAACTTTGAAAAAGAGTCCACGGCCGGAGTCGAGGATGCATGGAAAGGCTTCCAAGATGACAATAAGGGCATCCAGACTTTTGCCATAAAGACGATCGGTGAAATCTTTTTCAATACCATGAGCGGCTTGGTCCTAATGCTCTACCTCTTTTTATTCTTATTCCGGATCTTCGCCCTATGGATGCTGCTGATACTTTCACCCCTCGCGTTCGCCTGCTATGTCCTCCCCTCCACCAAAAAAGTATTTGATATGTGGTGGACCCAGTTTTTGAACTGGTGCATTATCGGCATGAGCGGCGGATTTTTCTACATGCTTGCCAACCGCCTGCAGGGCCAGATAGGTCTTGCAAATCCTCCGGATCCGGATCAAAAACTCATCGCGGGCTTGGTGGATTTATATGCCTTCATTGTACCGGGCGCTTTTATGGTTATTGGTTTCTTATCTGCTTTGCAAACCTCAGCGATGGGATCAGGCATGGCCATCGGAGCATTTAAGAAAACTGTCGGGGCTATTAGGACAGGAGCATCTGCCACAGGAAAATATGTCGGGGGCTGGGCTGCGAATAGAACTGGCGCATCAAGGCTATATGACAACGTGAAAAACCGTGTAAGCGACAATACCGTCGGGCTCTTGGAACGCGTGGGCGCGGTGCGGCCGGGGACTGCGGCAGCGATGCGAAAGAACCGGGTAGAATCAACCATCGACAAGGATACTACGGAGAGAATTGGATCTATATCAAAGAAAGATAGAAAAGCATTGATCGAAGCAAATCCATACGACAAGGAGTCCAGGAAAGAAAAAGCAGCGGCAGTCAAGATAGCGGCAGAAAAGGGCGAGCTTAAAGAACTGGACGAAGCCCAGCAGCGGCAAGCCATCGAACATGGTATGGCTTATGGTATGTCAGCTAGCGACTTTGCCAAGACAAATCCAGTATTGGCTGCCGAGTTAGATAAGAAAGGCCAGCAAGCCATTATAGAAAGAGACCGGGCCAAAGGCAAAACAACAACTGAGGCTCAAGCCGAAACCGAGCTAAGAAAGAAATACTATAAGCAGTATGAGGCTGAGGTACCTGCCCGCGATAGTGAAAAGGTACAAAAAGTCAGGGATTCGATTGATCCAACAACGGGCAAGGTTAACGCCGAAGGAGCGAAAATCATTGATGAGATGGCTAAAGACGGCACTCTTGGGAAGCTCAAAGATGTCTTCGGCGATCTTGATGGCCTTGCTGACGCAATCGAACAGACCACTGAAGACTTTGGATCTAACGCAAGGAAGGGATTGCTAAAGCTTGACCCACGGCAAGCGGATCGGGATCGGGAAGCTGTTGCTGAATTACAGACACAGGTAAATCCTGCTAGTCCGGCAGGAGCAAATTACTCAGAAGCTGAGGCTGAACGCGAGCTGGTAAGAAGGGCAAATAGCGCTATCGCACCTCGAGAAATCGATAACCTTGATACTGAGGCAATCGATGAAAGGTTTGTAGAAGATACTACAGCAAAGAAATTGAAAGGGGCCAATAACTTATCCAAGGCAAAAATACTCAAGTTAAAATCCTTACTGCCGGCCCTTCGTTCGCAAGAAGCTGCGCTTAATGCGATAAGCCCACGAACAGCCGAACAGGATATCGAGCTCGATTCATTGACGGAGAAAATTGATGTGATTGAAAAACTAAAGTAATTTAGTATATAAAATAATGCAAGAGAACAACAAGGAAAAAATAGTTTTCATCATGCCTGGAGAAGCTAATAAATTTGACGCAATCGGAGAAATATTAAAAAATAATGGCCTCGAGGAAAACCCGCTGGCATACCGTCAAAAATTAGAAAAGGGCCTTGAGCCGAGTTTTGAAATAGTAGAAAGTGCGGCACTAGCCCTTGCCGGAAAAAAAATATCAGAAGATAAATTAGCAGAGCTCCTGCAAACCCACTTGGAAACTTCATTAGAAACGGCCCAGAACATCGTAGGGGAGATAAAGGAAAAATTGATTCCCTATGCTAAAATAGCTGATGCTGAAACGGGACAAGTCATAGGCAGTAAAGAAAATATTGATAAGGATGGTTACGATAGGGAAAACTTCAAAGATACCTTATTAAAGAAAGTAAAAGGGAGCATTAAAATTGAAGAACCCGAACCAGCCAAAGAAGAACCGCCGAAACCAAACCTTAAAAAACCGGCTTTCCAGAATGTAGAGGAAAACGCCCAAGACTTAAAAACCAAAAAACAGCCTATCATCACCGACCAGAGGAATATAGCCCCTCAAATAAAACCTGCGCCGCCAATCCAAAGTAATAACGCAGCACCTAAAAGAGAAGACATTCCAAAGCAACCAGAAAAACCCGCTGACCCGTATAAAGAAGCGATTGAGTAAATGAAAAGCGGCAAGTTTTTGCAAACCTGCCGCGAAGCGCTAAACACCCGCCTTAGTGCTTACCACTTTATCGGATTCAAGGAGTTCAGGTAGGTAAGGGGGTCGATCCAAGGTCTGGATTGGAGGAATTCTTCATACGAATCCCCCAATTCTTTCCACGGCATGCAGACTCCCCACGCCACCTGACAGACGGTCCACACCAGGAGCGCCAGGACCCCCAGATTCTCCCAGCCCCAGCTCCAGAGAAAGGAGCACAGGGTTATGCCGATAATCAGGGGAGAAAGGATGATCGCGCCCGGTATGAGTATCCTCCACACGAAAGCCAGAAACAGAACTAGTAGCACGGCACCTACCACGAAGAAAAACAGGAACATCGCCAACCAGAACATGACACCCAGAATTTCCATGGACTCCTCGAGAGGGGCTTGAAGGTCATCAAACAGCTAAATATACCGTAACATTTTTAAATTAAAATGTCAATAATTTATCCTAGAGCATTATTCGTAAATCATTAAATAGCATAACCCATGGAACAGTATCCCATCCCACAATTTATCGAATCCGAAGGAAAGATTATTTCCTTTTTAACCTTTCGCCAATTTTTCACCCTGGTGATCGGGGGTGGGGCATGCGTGGGGTTCTTTTACCTTCTGCCATTTTTCCTCTTTTTGATCCTGTCCGCTATCGTGGCAATTTTAGTATTGGCAATCGCGTTTTTGAAAGTAGATAATGTATCGGTGATGACTATTCTCATTAACTACCTCACTTTTTCGATAGGTTCAAAAAACTACGTATGGAAGAAAAAAAGCGTGGCAATGAAAAATCCTCTCATGGGACCAGTGCCCGCGGTCAAGGGACCACACGAGCAGGATAGCAAACTCAAAAACGCCAAAAAGATGGTGGAGTACCGTAAGAAAAGTGATACGAAATAATAAATATTAAATGCCATGGCAGAATTAACCACCCAAGAGTTTTTAGAAATCCAGGACATCAAAGAAGGTGTCGTGATTTTGAAAAACAGCGATATCCGCGGCGTACTGATGGTTTCGTCGGTGAATTTCGCGCTCAAATCCAGCGACGACCAATCCGCCATCATCTACGCTTTCCAGAGTTTTTTAAATTCCCTCGATTTTTCCTGCCAGATCGTGGTGCAGTCGCGCAAAATCAACATTACGCCATACCTCGATAAATTGAAAAAACTGGAAGAACAGCAAACCAGTGAGCTGATGAAAATCCAGACCTCTTCATATATTTCTTTCATCAAGGACCTGATCCAAGGGGATTCAGTGATGACCAAAAACTTTTACATTGTCGTGCCTTACGCGATTACAGCCATCCTGGGGACCGGCGCCATTTCCAAGCAATTCAATGTTTCCAGCATGCTGGGCGGAAAATCCGCGGGGGGCACCAAGACCCAGATCAGCGACGAGGAATTTGAAAAATGTAAAAACCAACTCTGGCAGCGGATGGAATTTTTGGCGCTGGGCTTGCGAAGATGCGAATTGGACAGCATCCCGCTGACTACTCCGGAACTGATCGAACTTTTCTGGTCAATCCACCATCCCGACCAGGCGGAAATCGGATACTCGCCGGAGATACTGCCCGAATTACTTAAATAATTTTAAATTTTTAAATAATGCTTTAAATTTTAAGCATTAAAAATTATTTATAAAATTTGAAATTATAAAATTAAAAATTAACCTCTTATGCTTTTTGGAAAGAAGAAAAACAACAACGATATCGAAGAGGGAAAAATATTCCAGGACGAAGATATTAACATCAAGGATATCATCGCCCCTCCGTATATCGGCATCAGCCAGGATTCCATCCAATTGGGCGAAAAAATCGCCAAGTCTTTTTTTGTCTTCTCATATCCGAGGTACTTAAACACCGGCTGGCTCTCGCCGGCCATTAACCTGAATGTGCCGATGGATATTTCATTTTTCATCCATCCAGTCAACAGCAATTTGATTTTAAAAAAACTACGTTCCAAGGTAACCCAGGTATCTTCAGAATTATTGGAGCGCCAGGACAAAGGGCTAATTCGCGACCCGGCTTTAGAAACTTCATACCAGGACATTGAAAACCTGCGCGACAAGATCACCACGGCCCAGGAAAAAATGTTCCGGTTCGGTTTATATATCACGGTTTACAAAGATAATCCCGAAGAATTGAAAGAAATCGAAGTGACGTTGCGGTCCATTTTTGAATCACGCCTGATTTACATCAAACCGGCATTATTCAAGCAGCGCGAAGCTTTTCGTTCAACTATTCCTTACGGCCTGGATTTACTGGCGGTTCACACCCCGATGGACACCGAACCGCTTTCCACCGCCTTTCCATTTATCTCTTTTGACTTAAGCTCCAACGAAGGTATTCTATACGGCATCAACCGGCACAATAATTCCCTGGTACTTTTTGACCGCTTCACGCTGGAAAACGCCAACATGGTGGTATTTGCAAAATCCGGTTCGGGAAAATCCTACGCGGTAAAATTGGAAATTTTGCGGTACCTGATGTGGGGAATCGATGTGATCGTCGTTGACCCGGAAAACGAATATGAATTTTTAGCTGATGGAGTAGGGGGCAGTTTCTTTAAGATCGCCCTGACATCAGATGTGCACATCAACCCGTTTGATTTGCCGATGCCCACCGCCGACGACAACCCTGAAGATATTTTGCGATCCAGTATTATCAACCTGGTCGGGCTTTTGCGCATCATGCTCGGGGGACTCTCTGCCGAAGAAGACAGTATTTTAGACCAGGCACTTTCAGAAACTTACGCCATCCGCGATATCACTCCGCAATCGGATCCGAAAACCTGGCCGGAAAAAATACCGATCATGTCGGACTTTGGCGAAGTTTTAGAGAGTATGACCGGAGCTGAATCATTGGCCCGCCGCCTGAAAAAATTCACGGAAGGAACCTTTGCGGGATTTTTCAACCAGAAAACCAACATCCAATTGGATAAGAATTTCATTGTGTTCGGCATCCGCGACATGGAAGATTCGCTGCGGTCAATCGCGTTGTTTATTGTTGTCCGCTACATCTGGAACATCATCAGAACCCACATAAAAAAGAGAATCCTGGTCATCGACGAGGCCTGGTGGCTGATGCAGTCTGAAGACGGCGCTTCGTTCCTGTTTGGATTAGTAAAGCGCGGGCGCAAATATTTCCTGGGAACCACCACGATCACCCAGGACGTGGAAGATTTTATGAAATCCAGTTACGGCAAAGCCATTATCACCAACTCATCCCTGCAGTTTTTACTTAAGCAATCCACTGCCAGCATCGATACTGTCCAGCAAGTATTCAATTTAACCGAACAGGAAAAATTCCTGCTGCTGGAAGCCAATGTAGGGGAGGGATTATTTTTTGCCGGTAAAAAACATGTGGCTATTTCCGTAAAGGCCAGCTACACCGAAGATCAGATCATCACCACCAGTCCCGCCGAAGTCGAAAGGATCAAGGAAAAAAGAAAGCGACTGAAAGTCGGCAGACAACCCCAAGAAAATGAATAACCTATGGCATCAAAAAATATCGATCTTAGTAGGGCGCCAAAGGGTCAAATAGCCCCGCCTTCTTCGGCGTCCGTCGCAAAGAATAGATCTTTTGGAAAACCAGAAACTCCAGCGGCGGCCCGGCAAGAGCGCGATATAGGAAGAGCGGCCCGGCGGGAAGGGAGGTCTTATCAAGATTTACCCTCAGATGGATTAGAACCGCGCAACAACCAACAATGGGCTGACAAAGCAGACTTAAGCAGGGCGCCGGCTTCTGTTTTTAGCGCTTTCAGTAATGGAGCTACATCCGCAGTCCAAGATATCGCCGGAAAGGCGGTCCAGAAGGCCCAGCAAAAACTGAAGGACCAATTCAAGAAATTATTGAAGACCTACGGCTGGGGATTCATAATAAAAGGCGTACCGATTATCGGGGATTTTTGGCCAGGATTTACCATTAGGGCACTTGATGAAGTCTGGCCTGAGTGGCGGAAATGGATAGGACTTAAGCCAACTTCCTTAAAAGATTCCAGCCTTACCAGTCCCGATAGTGTTATCATGCTGCCAACGGCTGTATTTTTTGACGGGCTCATGTTAGCCGTTGGAGTCCTCGGGGACTGGTGGGGATTTTCCGATTATGGAACCGTCGGGTGGTTCGGGTGGTTTGTCTTTGGAGTATGGATTTGGATGCGGAGCGGAGGACTGACGGGATTCAAGGGAGATGAAGGGGCAAAAGAAGATCAAAAGAAGGCAGACGCCAGCAAACCAAAAACACCCGAAGAGCAAGCAGAAGACGCCAAGAATGGCAAAGGAAAGAAAAGCGGCAAAGATGATTACAAATCGAAAGCACCATCAACCAAAGGAATCGAGTCGCCATCAAAAGGATCATCGGGTATGAAAATGCCGGGATCCGGTAAAAGGTAGTATTTCCCATGTAGCTCACAGGTTTTTCCACAACCTATAAACAGATTGGATGTGGTAATATGATTGAATATCATCATGGAGGAAAAAAATAACTCGCGCAAAAAAAATACTTTCTATAAATACGCTGTGCTTTTTGCGGTAGGCATTTTTTTGCTGTTTTTTGCAACCCATAGCGTGCTGGCGCTTGAATTAAACTATCCTAAAATCCCGGGATTCGGGGCTGAACTGAAAGACACCAGCAACCTGGGACAGATCATCACCTATGTTTTTGAATTGGCAGTCGTAGCAGCCGGCGTATTAGGGATGATCTCCATTGTTATCGCGGGCATTAACATTTTAATCCAAGCTGGAAACCCCTCTGCTATTTCCGATGCGCGGGAGCGGATTTTCGGATCTATTCTAGGGATCGTTCTTCTGCTGTGCTCTTTTATATTACTTCAAACAATCAACCCCCAATTAGTAACTCTCAAGCCCACCAGTTTACAGCGAGGGAATGGGGTATGGATTTTAGTACCCGGACCCATAGCTTTCCATAACTCCACCAACCCTTTTGGCATCAGCACTGCCCAAGCAGCCAGTTCAGGGGATCCGCTCGCCGGCTTTATTTATAAAATACCGCTTCCTTCCAATGTGGATGATATGTCAAAGTTGCTAACCGCAGCAGAACAGGCTAATGCCATCGCATTGAACCTGTGCCCCGAAGAAGGCGGCGATCCCGTTATTCTCAATATTTCTTACCTGACCGGTGAAAAATTTGAAACAGACCCCAAGTCAGACAGCGTGGTTTTGCAATGTTATACTGGTTCTAATGCTGACGCCTCGAGCATCGCCTTAAAAGACATAAAATCTCTCAGCGTGGGGCCAAAAACTCCCGGCGTTTACCTCTTTACAAAACCTGGGTGTTTTGACGGCAATGGAAATAATAAAATCGACGATGCTGATGCAAGCGTCGCTTTCCTCACTCCTTTTACACAAGACGGACCGCTGCCTTATTACCTTCAGAATAGAGTGGTATCCGCGGCAATCGTAAACGGCGATGGCCCAAACGATCCTTCATATGGATTTGTGTTAAGCGCCATTAACGGATCAGAAAATTGCAGCGACCCTATCATGAACTTTACCCCTGGTCCGTCAGAAGAGTGCTTTACCGTCACCAATACTTCTACGTGTCAAACTAACACCGCTCCAACCCACCTTGAGTGCAGAGGCACTCCAGGACAGCAAACGTGCAATTCGGTAACCGGATCTGGGGCAGACGCCTGTTCGACAGCATCTGACTGCAATCCAAAACACCTGGCCTGCGTAGGACAGACGTGTACTCAAGTAGACGGGCCCGAATCTAATACCTGTACCACAAGCCCTGATAGCTGTGCTCCGCCACCGACTAGTTATTGTGTGGTTAATCAGGCGACAGGCCTGAAAACGGGTGTATGTTCAACAACTGGGTATTTTGGAAGCGATTCAACAAAACAAAGCTGCGCGTTTAGCACTGATTGTAGCTCGCCCACAGCACGTCTAACTCTCATAAAGCAAATGAGTACACCACCAGGTCCGCTGAATAATGCCAACTGGACACTGAACGCTGCCGGCCCCGGTGGTTGCAGTGTTTCTGGTAATGGTACTAATGGCCCATGCCAAATAACTCCAGGCGTCCCATATACATTGAGTGAGACTCCCGTCACAACAACTGGTTATACTGCAAGTTCTTGGGTGTGTTCCGGAGGAACACAATCAGGAAATACAATCACCGTAGCCGCGGGAGGAAACGCAACGTGCACCATTATTAATACCTATGGTACTACGCAAAATTATCTCCTTTCAGTAACTAAAACCGGTACGGGAACCGGAACCGTCACCAGTACCCCTACCGGCATTAATTGCGGGACAGATTGCAGCGAAGCGTATACGAGCGGAACCCAAGTTACCTTGACCGCAGCGGCTACAGCCGGATCTGTCTTCGCCGGATGGAGCGGCGATTGCACCGGCACTTCGGCTTCCTGTACCGTGACAATGACAGCCGTAAAAAACGTTACAGCAACTTTCAATCTTTCCGGATCGAGCGGACAAAACACTTTAACCGTTACGAAAGCCGGCGCAGGAACAGGAACCGTGACTAGTAATCTACCGGGAATCAATTGCGGCACAGCTTGCAGTGCAAATTATTCAAACACATCATCAGTTGTACTGACGGCTGTGGCTGGCACGGGATCTACGTTTGGCGGATGGGCCGGGGAAGGATGTTCCGGCACGGGAACCTGCACGGTGGCAATGACCGTCGCACGGAACGTTACAGCTACGTTTAATACTTCCGGATCTACTGGAGGCAACACCTTAACTGTTAATAAGGCTGGTACAGGAACGGGGACGGTAACCAGTAGCCCGGCGGGGATTAACTGCGGCGCGACTTGCAGTGCAAGTTACGGCAATGTCTTAGTATTTTTGACTGCCAGCGCAGCTACCAATTCTACTTTTGCCGGTTGGAGCGGCGCAGGATGTTCGGGCACGGGAGGATGCACTGTAAATATGGATGCTTCAAAAACTGTTGTTGCTACGTTTAATTTAAATGCACCCATCACTTATTTCCTGTACCTTAGCAAAGCGGGTAGTAGCGGAAACGGACGCGTAGTCAGCAACAGCAGCCAGGAGCCTCCCGCGAAGATTGACTGCGCAGTAGGTTGCCCCAGCGCTAGTGCAAGTTATGCCCTTACAAGCCCCGCAACCGTTGTAACATTAACCGCTACGGCGATAACCGGTACGTTTACCGGATGGGGTGGTGCCTGCATAGGCACTGGCAGCACATGCACGGTGACGATGGATGCTACCAAAAGCGTAACGGCTACCTTCACTTTGAATACCCCCCAGGTTTTAACCGTTAGCAAAGCGGGCAGCACTGGAAACGGACTCGTAACCAGTACTAGCGTTCCGGGCGCCCCAACGAACCCGACGCAATTTAACTGCGGAGTCAGTTGCCCCACGTTTAGTGTAAACTATACCTACGGAACCAGTGTAACATTAACCGCTTCGGCAATAACTGGTAAGTTTACCGGCTGGAGCGGCGCAGGATGTTCGGGCACCGGAACATGTACCGTAACTATGACCGCCAATACAACTGTTTCTGCTACCTTTACCCTGGTGAGCTACGTGACGGTAGTCAAAGAAGTGGTGGGCGGACCAAAGGTATTCTCCGACTTCCCCTTATTCGTCGGCAATTTCCCTGTTCTTTCAGGAATAAAATACGAATGGGCGCCAGGCACCTACAGCGTAACAGAAGTTGAAGATCCCAATTATACAAAAAGTTTCAGCGGCGCCTGCAATAGCGCGGGAACTATTACTTTAGGAACAAATACCGACGCGCTCTGTGTTATTACTAATACTTATAAAGGCCCTAATCTACCCGTCGCAAAGATCAGTGCTACTCCACTTTCGATGACACTGGGTCAGCAAACCACCGTTAATTGGGGATTGGCTACCGGCAGCCCTCCTGCTAATTTCTGCACGGCTCTGCCTCCGATCCCCCAAGCTGGAGCTGGAACATGGGATAATCAAAACCCGCTTCCGGTGAGCGGAAGCAAAGTTATTACCCCTACCGCCGTTGGTACGTATAAGTATCCAGTAAACTGTACAGGGTCAGGAGGTACGAGCTCAACAGTTGATGTTACGGTAACGGTAAACGGAGGCGCTGGTGTTCCAGCGAAACCAACTTTGGTATCACCTCCAAATAGGCCTGCAGCTGGATCCACGGGAGTCTCTTTGACTCCTACCTTAAGCTGGAGTCCCCAAACAGGTGTTACCTATCACTGGCAATTAGCAACAAATCCAAACTTCATCCCTGTCTTAAAAGAGGGGGATACAAATGTCACCAGTATTATTGTACCCGCCCCGCCGTTAGCCCCTAATACTACTTATTATTGGCGGGTAAATGCACGCAATGCTGCGGGAACCAGCCCTTGGTCGGATACTTGGAGTTTCACGACAGGAGGAGGGATAGGAGCTGGCCTCCTAAATCCTCTGCACATAAAACTGGCAACTTCGGGGATCCAGAATTATATTAATCCAACCATAATCCCGCTCGCTTCTCTCTCCCATGTCGTCTTAACTGCCCAGGCCGCTACTACAGCCCCTACCGCTACTTGCGCGACCGGACAGGAATATATCCAGATAATCCGTGGAAATAATAAAAGATCGGGGGCAGTCGGAACGGGAATAGACTGGTATGCCGGGACAAAATACTGGAAATTATTACAAAAGGATATAGAAAAAGAGGCTGATTTTAATAAACAGCCATGGACCTTTACAGGCGATATTAATGACGAAGTGTGTTCTAAAGGTTTGACCCAGGCGGGCTTGGCACAAAATCAAAACACTTGCGGCAATAGTTATCTCTATCCGCCACTCCAAGCCGTTGATGCTAAGGGATACTATACCATCATCTTCTATTTAGGAAACCAGGCGGACAATAGGGCTTGCTACATCTTTGACGGATCGGTAAACTTCGTCCGGAATACCAATGATGGGGCCAAAGGCAACCCTTTATCAGCTTCAAACGATGTAAGTATTTTCAATGATAATATGAAAATTCAAAAGGTAAAGGCTTTCTCCCGTCAGCCTGATAATCTTGAAGAATGAAAATAAAAAAACACCCTGGGCAAAGCCAGGGTGTTTTTTTATTGCCGTAATTATTTAGGTTTGATGACCACGCACCGGTCCGGACCTTCCCCGCGGCTTTCAGTCACCACATCCGTCCGCTCCGCCAATTGGGCGTGAATAATCCTCCTTTCATAGTTTGGCATTGGCGACAATACTTTTTCTTCGTGGGTTGCAATGGCCTGATCGGCAAGGGTGACAGCCAGATCTTTTAAGTACCGTACTTTTTTGGCTTTATATTCATTGATATCCAGCGCGACATAAAATTCTTTTTTAAGTTTCTTATTCAAAATGATCCGCAACAAGCGTTCCAATTCGCTGAGCGTCTGGCCATTATGGCCGATCAGTACCTGGGGCTCATCGATTTGAATGTGGATATGGACGGCATCTTTATCGTTAGCCTCTTGGCCTCCTCCCGTAAGAACCTCAAGAGCCGTATCAAAAACCGGCACCGTCATTTTTTCCAATAACTCCGAAACTGTTTTTTTGATTGTCTCAACTTCGCTTGCTTCTATCATTGCTCTGGTTATTTAGGCTGGTTTTTGAGAAGGAAATACTGTTGTCCGATTGAGAAAATTCCCGTGGCGATCCAATAAAGCCCCAGGGCCGATGGCAGTCTCAGCAAAATAACAACGGTAATAAAAGGGAAAAAATACACCATCTGCTTTTGCATCATTGCGGCCATATCGTTGCCTTTGGGCTGGCCCGGCGCGGTCGTAGGCATGAGCATTTTTGTCTGGACAAATTGGATAGCTCCGGCAATAATGGCAAAAATCAAATTAGGTTTTGATAAATCCAAGATCCCCAGGAACATGGTATTAATATGCCCGGGATTTGCCACAAAGCTGTATAACTGCGAAAGTTCTTCCGGCTTCAGCCCGTTCCAGAATACCCGGTAGAGCACAATCAAAATCGGCAATTGTATCAATGCCAGAAGAAGGCCGGAAAAAGGATTGATTTTCTCCCGACGATACAGTTCCATTGTTTCTTTGGCCTGTTTTTCCTTATCGTCCTTATGCTTTTTCTGCAATTCCTGGAGTTGGGGCTGGAGGCTGGAAAGCGCCCGCTGTGACTTCAATGCTTTCACAGAAACCGGATAAAGGATCAGCCGGATGACTACCGTAAGGATGATGATGGCGATTCCAAAATCATGCCACGAGAGATAATCATAAATCAGCACCAGTGAATTAAAGAGCGGGAAATAAAGGAAAAAATTGAAAAATTGTGCGATGAATTCAAACATTATTTTATATTAGCTTTAATTTCTTAAACGCGTGGCTTATCATTTCCCGCAGCTCGGGAAACTCTTTTTTCTGGATTCCGGACAGTGTAACGATTACAACATCCGCCGATTTTTTAAGCATCGGCACCTGGGCTGATATGGCGTCACGGAGGCGGCGCTTTACTTTATTGCGGACGGTTGCTTTATTGGAGATCTTCTTGCTGACCACGATGCCAAACCGGCTTTGCGGACCATCGTTCTTCAATGTTTTCACTACTAAAAAACCGTGCTTTATCCCTTCACCTTCTTCAAAAACCGTATCAAAGTCCTTTTTTTTGGTTAAGCGGCTGGCCTTGGGCAACATAGTTGATTTGAAACATTAAAAAAACCTGGCGATTACTTCGGTTGTACCGCCAATTTCTTCCTGCCCTTTGCGCGCCGGCGCGCGATGACCTGCTTGCCATTTTTGGTCTCCATTCTCTTCAAGAAACCGTGAGTTCTGGCCCGCTTTTTCTTTTTTGGGTTATAGGTAAAGCTCATAATGTTTGTATATTTCTGTTAGTTATTATAATATGGCTAGTATAGTATAAAAACGCCCCTTGGTCAAATACAATTCTAAGCTAAAATTCAAAGGCCAAAATTCAAAATTTCAATTAAAAAGTCAAAATTATCGTGCCGGCTTTTTAATTTTGAATTGTAATTTTGACTTTTGCATTTTGATTTTTGATTTAGCCATATTATGCGTCTGAATGAAAATAAAAACACAGCTTATCCACAGCTTACCCACAGATAGAATCATTTTATTTTAATTTGACTGTTTATTTTCAGGCTGATACTTTAATATATTACCCCTTAATTAATAATTTATTATTTTTGCGCACAGTTGCGCACCGCTATCATGGACAACAACGAACTCTGGCAATGCGTTTTGGCAGAAATGCAGCTCAATATCTCCAAAGCGAATTTTGGAACCTGGTTCCAGAACACCCAAATCATCCAGAAAGACAATGAACGGGTCATTATCTCGGTTCCCAATGCTTTTTCAAAAGAGTGGCTGAAAAACAAATACTATAAGCTGATTATAAAAACCATCCATGCCCATGACAGCTCGGTAAGAGAGCTGGAATTTACCATCAAGCCGCAATTATCTAAAGAAGCGCCGGCTCCGGCGGTAAAGCAGGGAATCGAAGCCGATAAGATTGATGTGGAGCAAATGAAGCTCGATGAATTTAAGATCAACAAAGACACTAATCTCAATCCGCGCTATACCTTTGAAAATTTTGTCGTAGGCTCATTCAATGAACTTTCATACGCGGCCAGTCTTGCTGTGGCCGAAAATATCGGCAACACTTATAATCCCTTGTTTATCTATGGGCCAGTAGGTTTGGGAAAGACCCACTTGATCCAGGCGATCGGGAACAAGGTAAATGACAGCCCGAAAAAGAAAAAGGTAAAATACATCTCTTCGGAAAAATTCGTTTCCAGCATCGTCTCGGGAATCCGCAACCACAACATCGACGTTTTTAAATCCAGTGTTTCGTCCATTGACGTGCTCATCATCGATGATATCCAATTTCTAGCCGGGAAAGATAAAACCCAGGAAGAATTTTTCCATACCTTCAACTCTCTGTACGAAAAGAATAAACAGATTGTTATTTCTTCCGACAAGCCGCCAAATGCCATTCCCGAATTAGAAGAACGGTTACGCTCGCGCTTTGAAGGGGGAATGATCGTTGATATCAGCCTGCCTGATTATGAAACCCGCTTTGCGATTTTAAAGACTAAACTGCAGGAAAAAAACCTGGAACTTCCTGAAAATGTACTGGAATATATCGCCTCGAATGTCAAAAAGAATATCCGGGAGCTTGAAGGAGCCCTTAACAGTCTTTTGATTTATTATAAAACCAACAACACTGTTCCTAATTTGGAAGTCACCAAGAAACTCCTTAAAAATTTTGTGTTCTCGCCATTTAACGTGGCAAATTACAAAAAAATCATTGAGACGGTTTCCAAATTTTATAATTTAGAAGAGAAAACATTATTTAATGCCACGCGCCGCAAGGAAGTCGTCAGGCCTCGCCAGATTGCCATGTATTTGCTCCGTGAAGAGTTGAAATATTCTTTCCCGGCCATTGCGCGCAAATTCGGCGGTAAAGACCACACAACCGTTATTTACGCCTGTAAGAAGATTTTACAGGAGAACCAGGAGAACGATAAATTAACCGAGGAATTAAATCTAATAAAACAACGGATATATAGTGGATAGCCCTTCTTCGCTAAAGCTACGAAGGGCACTGCTTCGCGCACCAAATACAGGGTGCTTGCACTGCGAAGCCTTGCGCGAAGCAGTGGATTAGTTGTGCAAAGAAGAGGTAATACACTGGGTAGTAACTCTGATAAAAAAAGACTGATCCGTTTATGCTTTCCCACCCCAATCCGTTTCCACTCTTTTATTAACAAGTTATTAATAAATCCATTAGATTAAAATACGGTTAAAAAATATATTTTATTTTTAAAAAGGCCACCACTAATAACAATAAAGATATCATTAATTAAATATTAATTGATATAGAAATATGAAAATCGAAGTTTTAAAAGAGAATCTGAAAACCAATCTTGCGGTTGCCGAGCGGGTGGTGGGTAAAAATTTATCGTTGCCAATTTTAAATAATGTATTAATGGCGACGGACGATAATTATTTGAATCTTGTTTCCACGGATCTGGAAGTGGCTATAAAATTATGGATCCTGGTAAAAATTTTAAACAAGGGAACAGTAGTGGTGCCGGCAAAATTTTTATCCCAGTTTATTTCCTCGCTGCCAAACGAAAAAATTACTGTCGAACAGAAGGGCCAGAACGTCTACATTGAATGCGGAAACGTCAAAACCCAGATCCAGGGCTTTAATCCGGAAGATTTTCCATTAATACCGGAATTTAAAGATACCCAATATATCGAGGTTGATAGCAAAAAAGTCCACTATGCCCTTTCGTTAGTGGCTGATATTGCCTCAATGCATCAGAGCCGGCCGGAAATTTCCGGTATTTATTTTTCTTTTTCAAAAGACTCCATTAAAGTAGTGGCGACTGACAGTTTCAGGCTGGGCGAAAAGCATATCCACTTAGATCAGCCGTTAAAAACTCCTGACGGGAAAGATCATTCTTTCATTCTGCCGCAAAAATCAGCCAGGGAAGTCCTGAGTATGCTGGAGAACCGCGAAGGGCCGGTCAGGATTTATTTTTCCCCAAACCAAGTGCTCTTTGAGCTATTATTTAAAGAAGTGGACCACCCGCAGATCCAGATCACCTCGCGGTTGATTGAAGGCGAATATCCTAATTACCAGGACATCATCCCGAGTTCCTTTAAAACCAATGTAATTATAAAACGCGATGAATTTTTAAACCAGATAAAAACCGCTTCGCTTTTTTCCGGCAAGATCAATGAAGTCCGGATTACCGTCAATAAAGAAAAACAGGAAATGGAAATCTTTGCCCAAAGCCCGGATATCGGCGAACACAACTCAAGCCTTCCGGTAAAACTGGAGGGTGATGCGGTGAAGCTCTCTTTTAACTACAAATACTTGCTTGACGGCCTGTCCCACATTAAAAGCTCTGAAGTGGTGTTTGATATCAGCAAAGAGGACGGGCCGTGCATTTTAAGGCCTGTGGGAGACTCCAGTTACA
>JAIFWS010000049.1 GCA_019658985.1 Candidatus Parcubacteria bacterium | reverse complement strand
CTAGAGTGGTGGCATTGGGATTTAATGGGGTGTAGGTTATCTGGTGGTCGGTGTAGTAAATGATCTGTTTGCCGTCGGGCGAAATTTTCACGCCGGTTGCGGGGGATTGGAGAGTTTCAAATACTTTTGTTTCTTTATTTAATAGGAAAAGGGAAGTGTTTTCTTGGAGTATTGCCATATCAGCACCAGTGATTATTTTATAGCTGGCATCTTTTTTCAATGGGAATGCTTTTGAGCTGATGGCTGTGGTTTTTGATCCATCCAGGCTTGAGGAGTATAGAAACCCATCATAGGAAAGCCAGATGATTGTATTATTAGTTATATGATAAGCGGCGGCATTTTCTAAGATGGCTCCGGCTTGGCGGTTTGAATATACGTTTTTGCTTTTAATATAAAAGATTTCCTTGGGATCCTGGTTATTAAATTCCAGGTCTTTGGCCCCGGCGGCATAGGCAAGAATGTTGGCGTAAGGCGTCGTTAAAAATGGTTGCAAAAGATAATAAGTTCCCTGGAGGTTTAAAATTGCGCGTGATGAATCATTAGACCACTTGATATCAGTTATCTGGCTGGTTTTGGCCAGGAGCGCAATAGTAGTTCTGTTTTGACTCGCCAGGTTTTGGGCGATAAAATCAATTTGTTTCGCTTTGATATCCGCGGTTAATAAATAATTTCCGTTCGGGGTCAAGGAGAAATAATCAACGTTCTGCGCGATCGGCGCAAACGAAAGAGTATTTTTAAAGAGCGCGACGTGTTCTAGCTTGGTTACCTGTTTACCCAGTACGTTGAGGTTTTTTTGGTAATCATAATAACCGTCTTTTGTAATGGAGACGGTATGATTTCCTGGCAGGAGGTTTTGCAAAAAAACGTAGGGAGATAAAAGCCCGGTTGTTTCCGCTTTGCCGGAATCGATAGAGATGGTGGTTCCCTGGGGCGTGGCTTTTACGTACAGGCCGCCGGTGGGCATCAGGCTGAAGGTCCTCAGATTAACCCGGTAGCCGAGGGAATAGAGGATGATATAGGGGGTAAAAGCGACAAATAAGGCTGCGCAGATTACGAGGATGATAAGGCGGGTTCTTTTAGTCATAGGATCAATTTACCAGAAAATAGGCTAAATTTCCAGGTATTCATCACCCTTGACTAAGTGCACAAACAGGTCTACTATACAGCCAGTACCGACGGCCATGTCCGGCCGTCGTGCAGCCCAACTCCTCAGCGGGAGAATCGCATGGCAGAAGAGGGGATCTCCGACGTTCCGTGTGTCGTGGAGGAAGCGTCCATCGGCTTGCGCTGGTGGTTTTCTTTCATCCTGTTGCCCCAGGATGACAGAACGCGGCGAATCGTTGGCCGGCTCGCGGTGCCGGCTCAGACCAAGGAGGAGGCTAGCCGTGAGATCCACTTGCGGTCTCACCGGGTGTGTAGGGCCGGGGAGATCATGAGCGAATTCGTTCATGGCGGCAAGGCGGGGTACGAAAGCGAGGAAGCAGCCCAGGCCGCCACGATCTATCCTCAGGCCACTAGCTAAGAAAAGGCATGTGGTGGAGAACTAAAAAGCCCGATTCAACGAAGAGCCGGGCTTCTTTTTTTACATGCTTGCATGGTATTATTATTTTAGTATGGCTAACTGATTCGCTGTCTCAGAACTCTTTGTGGAGGACAAGAGATGGGGGAGAAGGAATGGTATTATGTGACCGTCGAAGAGTACCGGAGAAACCTGGTCTTCGACGCCGTAGACCGTTTGTTTTTTCAAGCTTCGTCACCCGAGGAAGCTGAGAGAATCGCTGATGAAGCGGAACTCCGGCGGCAGGAAGAAAACGGCAACCAGTTCCACTTCCCGAAGATCCACGGGCCTTTCCCCAATTTCCATCAGGCCGAATCCCATCTGCCGCTGGCCGAAGTGGCATAAAGTAAGAGCCTTCCGATGTATTCGGAAGGCTTCTTCTTTTTTATTTAAACTTTTCCTCCAGCAAAGCAGCGATATATTCTTTGAATGTCAGCTGCGCTTTGATAGAATTGGTGACTTCGAGGGCAAGTACGTTGCTGAATACGAATCGGGGAAGCAATTTCAAATAATCAAAATCCTGCAGGCTGGTAATGCGATGGATATGTTTGTTGGTCCGGGGAACCCATCCGGAAATGTGATTACAGGCAAAGTATTTTAACATTTCCTTTTTCTGATCCACATATGCAAAGTCGCTGCTGGTGCGTTCTAATCCCACTTTAAAGTGGCCGGTATCAATGCAGAATCCGCCGATTTCCGCGACATTCACTTCTTTGGCAACCCTGCCATCAGTATTCATTTCAAGATAAAGATCTTTATACAGGCCTTTCCAATGTTCGATATTGTGATTTACAAAATCCGATTCATGGCAGGTAAAATATTTGGTCTTGTATTTTTTTTCTAAAAGTTCCAGTTCTGATTTTTCCATGTCCTCACGCAAATGAACCAATGGGATGCTTTGGATATGCGAGTGGGAAAGGGCCCAGTATATTTTCTGCCGCTGTTCTTTATCATAGTTTACTAAAAAGAGGGAAACTTCTTTAATGCCCAAATGCTCAACTTCATTCAATTTATCTTCCCACTCCCGCTGAGTGGTTCCGGTGATGCCAACGATAATATTGAAATTCTTTTCCATGTACTTATTTTAGTATAAAAAATTACAATAAAACAGCCCCGTCTGCAACTTGTGCATCGGGGCCTGGGTGTGCTCACTGGCAGGCCTTCAGGAAGACCATCGCCTCTTGCCGGTAAGCCGAGTTCGGGCTGTGGTGAGCGAGGGCGGCCATGCCCATTTGGTACATGCGCTTGCCCTTGCCCGACAGCAAGCCTTCAGCCTGAGCCAGCCCTTGGGCCTTGGCCGTCGTCTCCGAGACGAAGGCCAGAGCCAAGACTTCCAATTCGCCCGGCGACACCCACAAGGTCTCACCGGTCGCGGGCTGGGTGCTCGTGACGAACGGGACGATCTGGGCCAGATCGTAGCCCTGCGGCCCCTTGAACGACGTTCCATAGAGGGGGCCGAGAAAAGGCTGGTCGCCTTCCGAGACATCGATGCCGACTTTCGCTTTGGCCTTGGCGAAGGCGGTGTGGACGGCGTGGTTGTAGTTGATGGTATCGGCCTCTTCTTCGGCTCCTCCCGGCAATTCCCAGTTTCCCTTGAAAGAAACGCCGGGAATGATGGAAGTGGGGTCCGTGCGTCGGACCAGTAGCAGCTTGCCGTCGGTTTCGCGGAGGAATCCCACGTACATCCCGACGTTCGTCGACAACTTGGGCATGCCAAGTCCTCCCGTGTTGCGTGTGAGCGAGCTCCAGTACATCCTGGAGTATGGAAATACTCTACTGCTTTTTATTGTTTTTGTCAATCATGAAATATTGTAAATAAAAACCCGGCGATTTGTGATCGTCGGGGGTTGGGTCACCAGTCTTGGGCGGTGACGCGGAAGCTCATGTTAGCCTCCCATAGCTTGCGGCGCTCGATGTCCACTTCACGTCGGTAGTACCGATAGCCTTCCTCGGCTCCGGGTTCGTCGTGGACTCGCACCAGCTGCCCGGTGCCGACGGTGTCCGAGATGGCCGTCCGGGACCAGTCGTGGGGGTTAATCGCGCCCACCTGCCACGCTTCGGCAATCTTGGGCAAGCAGTCGTCGCCTTCCCAGGCATCGCGAGTCACATCCTGGCTCAGGACCATAGGGCACCTGGCGGCAGGGTCATCCACCATTCGACGCACGAGCATGGAAATTCTCCTTGCTGGAAGGGTGAGGTTGTTCTAAAAACAGCCTATCATTTCGCCATATTTTTATCAATTTTTAGCCATTTGACAGATAAGCACAAATGCAATAATATCAAGTATATTTTAACAGCCCAGATATGGATAAATTCGTCATAAATGGCAACAGAGAACTTTCAGGCGAGATCGAAGTGAGGGGTTCTAAAAACGCTGCAGGCCCGGTGCTTGC
>JAIFWS010000048.1 GCA_019658985.1 Candidatus Parcubacteria bacterium | reverse complement strand
GGGAGAGGATGACAGGCTTACCTACGCCCCCAGTGGTAACGGTAAAATTGACGGTATTACTCCTGACAGCTCCTTGCGGCGTCCAGCGATAAATATCAACATCGTAAGACTTGGGCATGATCGGAATGAGATAATTGGGGCACATCATCGGGTACCGGCATCCGCCTGTTACATTCTGCGGAACAGTAAACAGTATCGTATTACTATTAATGATTTTTGGATTGATAAACCCATTACCAAAATCCACGGTATCGCCTGCGGCAAAACCGGATCCGGTAATGGTAATTTGCGTGCCGACAGGTCCGACGGCCGGAGTGATCGAATTTATTGAAAGGCCATTGGTATTGGCGTCAGCGACGGTAAAAGTTACGATATTGCTACTATTGGCCCCATCAAAAACCCTCACGTTATAATCTCCGGGTGTTACCATTCTTACATACATCGCGCACATAGCACCTGGCAGGCAGGTGGGAGAAATACTCGAAGGGACTGTAAAGGTAAGGTTGTTTGGACTAATAAAAACAGGGGTGACGGCTTGGTTGTCAAAATACACGGTACTGTTTTGGGTGAACCCGTAACCATTAATAGTAATCTGGGCGCCAGGCAAGCCAAAAGAAGGAGAAAGATTAGTAATAGAAAGATTTTGATTAACAGTATTGAGCCGGGCGCGTGTTAACGGTCCGACGATTCCGATCGCCGGGATCTGGTTTGCGACTTGGAATTGTATGACGGCATTGCGGGTAAGCTGGCCAAAGTAACCGGTGACCGGCCCATTATAAAATCCCTGCGCGGCCAACCTACTTTGTAACTCCGTCACTTGCCCACCTCGCGAACCAACCGAAAGATACGACGTAACCGCCGCCTGCGTTGGCAAAGCAGCTACTAAGAGAGGAATCAATAAAGCCAAAAGAATAATTTTTTTCATCATAAAAGTTTTATGGTTATCATATCATGACGTTACAGGAGAGAATTTATTACAATTATATAAATAAAAACAGGCGCGGTTCGTTGCTACGAACCGCGCCCCTCCCCTACACACTGACTGCCCTCACGACCGCGTCGATGGTGGCATTGAGCGTCCGGTGGAAGGTGTACTCCCTTCCGAGACGCGCCTTGAAGTTGCGCTCGAGGACGTCGAACCCATCGAAACCGGGTTCTTCTTTGCTGACTTCGGGATCGCCACCGATCACCAGCCGAATCTTCGGATTCGCTTTGGCCTCGATACAGAGGCCTCCCAGCTCGAAGCGGGTATCCCTAGCGAAGCAGCCACCAGGCCGAGGATGCGTCTTGCTTTCCTGTTGAAGCCAGAAGAGCAGGCATCCCATCCTGATCGTGCTCCAACGGGCGGCTTCCTGCATCCAGTAGAGCTCCCAGTCAAGCTGGTGGCCGGTATCCACCCTGCCTTCCAGGAAGTACTCACGGAGCGGGTGATCGTTTTCCCACCGGCATGGGATGACGGCGGTGAACTTAACGAGGCGCTCCTTCATCATCAGAAAGGCTTGCGCCTGCCAATCATCAGCCCCCCTGATCGGCCCGCCAAAGTAGATGAGCGGGCCATGGATGACACCCCCCGGATAAATCTTGGGACGAATGATCTTCACGATCCCCCCCTATGACAGAACGGGCAACGTTTGCTGATTTTAAATTAGCAAATTAAAAACACCTCCGCAAGACTCGCTTCGATTCCGCTCACCCGAAAAATAAAAACCAGATTGAATCTGGTTTTTATTTCTGTTGAGCGGGTGAGCGGAATCGAACCGCCATCTCGTCCTTGGCAAGGACGTATAATAGCCACTATACCACACCCGCCTTCGCCCGCCATAGCGGGCTTCGGCGGGCAATGCCCGACAAGACCGCGACGGAGGGGTTGATTCAATCTTTCCTGTGCCGGGAGGGTGAATCGAACACCCGACCAATACTTCTTCAGAGTAATGCTCTACCACTGAGCTATCCCGGCATGGTCCATAAGTCTGGATAGCAGTACGGTGCGCGCTGAGGGATTCGAACCCCCGACCCCCTCGGTGTAAACGAGATGCTCTGCCGCTGAGCTAAGCGCGCGCGAAACATAAACACTCCTGGTGCGCGGGACAGGAGTCGAACCTGCATGCCCTTTCGAGCGCTACCACCTCAAGGTAGTGCGTCTGCCGTTTCGCCACCCGCGCACGTCCCGATCGCCAATCGATCGAGGATCCCGACCACTCGTCGGGATAATCCTACTTCGTTTCTTTTGGTTCTTCTGCAGCTGGTGCTTTCGGAGTTTCGGCAACAGGTTCTGGCTTTGCCTCGCCGGAGATTTCATCGGAGGCGGGCGCGATAGCCACGGCTAGATCTTTATTCTTCAATTTTCCTTTTGCTCCCTTGGCGGTCCTCAAGTAATACAATTTTGACCGGCGGACGCTGGCTGACTTTACCACTTCAATCTTTTCTAAAGATGGTGAATGCACCGGGAAAATTCTTTCCACTCCAACTCCTTCAACCACTTTGCGCACGGTAATCGTGCTGGAAATTCCTTTTCCGTGTTTGCGGGCGATCACAATACCTTGGAAAATTTGGATCCTTTCTTTATCCCCTTCCTTGATTTTTTGGTGCACTTTAACCGTATCACCGGGGCGGATATCCGGCATTTGTTTCAAATGTTCCTGGTCGAATGCTTTCGTTAATGTTGTCATGTTATTTTTTCCCCAGAGTTATTAATATACTTTTTAAATCTTCCGGCAAATCAGAATTGAATTCTTTTATTTGTCCTGAAGGCGTTTCGATTTTCAAATACGATGCGTGAAGAAATTGCCTTTCCAGTCCTTCCGGCGTTGGCGAATCTTTGAAGCCGTATAACCCGTCTCCGGCAACCGGATGGCGGATGTAGGCCAGGTGGCAACGGATCTGATGCTTCCGGCCGGTCTTAATTTGGACATCAATGAGCGTATACTCATCAAAGCGCTCCAGTACATTGTATTGGGTAATGGCTTCTCGTAAACCCGGCAATTCTTGATCCAGCGGATAAGCTTTTTGCTTACGCGGATCGTTTTTTGCCCTGCCAATTAAGGTATGGATTGTGCCCCAATGCTCCTTAATTTGCCCCGAAGCCAAGGCTTTATACTTCTTTTCTACTGTCCTATTTTTAAACTGTTTTTGCAAAAAAATCAATGCCTCCGGGGTTTTGGCGACTAAAAGCAGTCCCGATGTCCCTTTATCCAGCCGATGGACCACGCCATACCGGGGCGCTTCCCCGGCATTTTTAAGCTCCGGGTATTCTAAAATAAGGGCATCGATTAAGGTGTTTTCAGTCGTCTGGCCTTCGGGAAAGACCACCACCCCGGCCGGTTTTTCCACCACCATCACATCCTCGTCTTGGTAAATTACCTCAATATCCATATTATAATAGCCCTCCCTTAAGCAATCTTAATTCTTTGTCGGTCTCCCAAATATGTTTCAGTTCTTCAAAGTTTTCATCTGGTTTTTGCATCAGTTTGGCCAAGTTATCTAATTTTTCCAGATATGCATTAGCTATAGGTTTTTTGGCATAATAATTTACCGGATCAATATTGCCAATTCCATGAAGATAAATAATTTCATTGTTCATTAGGCAATGGAAATCATACACCAGCTCCCATGCCAAAGGATACATACCGCTAAAGCCGCCCGCGTTATTAAAATGATGTTCGTCAGTTTTTCCTGACCTGACAGCTAGCCACGCATCGGCGGCAAAGTCAAAAACGCCATCGGGCATATCATAAGGGTCAAAAGGCAGTTTGTGCCAACTGCCATCCACATCAATCGTTACCCATCGTTTTTCTTTTTTATCCCAATATTGGTTTATCCAATGGTCCCAGCTTTTTTTATCATTATTAAAATCTGAAAAATACGGGGCAAACCCGGATCTGACCCTGCAAGGGATTCCCTTGCTTTTTAAAATCGTTGCCACCATAACTGCCGTAAACCGGCAGGTCAAAA
>JAIFWS010000008.1 GCA_019658985.1 Candidatus Parcubacteria bacterium | reverse complement strand
AGAGAAGGTGGTCGGAGTACGTCTGAAGATAGTCCTGATTTTTTCCGCCCTGAGGAGATTGTCGGTAGCGAGGAGCAGCTGCGAAGTGTGCCAAAAGCAGAAGAAAATGCGCCACTTGAAGATGACGCTAACAAGGCGTTGGGAGACATAATTAATGCATTTGATATTGATGAAAAAGCTGTTCAAGCATTAAAAGCTGGTGAACAGGCGCAGAAGGCGGGTAGGGCGAGACGAGCCAATATGGTGAAAGAAATAGCTAAGGGTCAGGCGGCAGAGCTTAACGATGTTCAGCGTCAAGAGAGGCTTGCCCTCTGGAGGTCGATCATTAAAAAGTCTCCAGCAGATATGTCGCGTGCGCAATTAGATGATATGAGGGCTGCGGTTTCGGGATATGAAGATGTACAGGATGTTAACGAAAAAGCAGAGCTCGAGAAGTTAAGAAGAATGCTAAGATAAGTACTTTGCAACCAAAAACCGCCCTCTTGGGCGGTTTTTGGTTTTGTGAGATTAGATCAATCCCATTTTTTGTTTCACTTCCTGCATTGTTGCCTGGGCGATAATCTGAGCTCTGCTTTGTCCCTGTTTGAGAATTTCTTCCAGGTAAGATTCGCGGGTGGCAAATTCCTGCTGTTTTCTCCGGAACGGTTCCAGATATTGCACAACGACTTCGGCCAACGACTTTTTAAAATCCCCATAGCCTTTGCCTTTGAATTCTTTTTCTAAATCCGCAGTGGTTTTTCCGGTTAGCAGGCTATAAATAGTCAGTAAATTTGAGATGCCTCGCTTTTTGGTTACGTTGTAGATTACTTCTTTGCCGGAATCCGTTTCTGCTGACATGATTTTTTTAGTGATATCGGCTGGAGTATCAAACAGGAAAATACAGCTTTTGGGCTCGTCCGATTTTGACATTTTCTTTTTCGGGTTGGTCAAACTCATGATTTTTGCCCCTTCTTTCAAAATCATCGAAGCTGGTTCTTTGAAAGTGTCGCCGAATTTCTGGTTGAATTTTTTGGCGATCATCCGGGTGAATTCAATGTGTTGTTCCTGGTCCTTGCCTACCGGCACGGAATCCGTTTTATAGAGTAAAATATCGGCGGCCATCAAAACAGGATAGCTCAGCAAGCCTGCGTTAACATAATCTTTATGTTGTTCAGATTTTTCCTTAAACTGAGTCATGCGCTTTAATTCTCCCATCGGAGTGATGGTTTCCAGGAGCCAGGCCAGCTCGGAGTGTTCTTTAACTTGCGATTGCACAAAGATGACGGATTTTTCGGGATTGATTCCGGCGGCCAGGTAAACAGCTGTGGTATCCAGGATATGTTTTTTTAATTCCCCCGGTTTGTAGGGAGTAGTAATGGCGTGCAAATCAACGATGCAAAAGACACAGTCATTTTCATTTTGCAGTTTGATCCACTGTTGCATGGCTCCAAGGTAATTTCCCAAATGGAGGTTGCCGGACGGCCGTATGCCGGAAAATATTTTCATAAATTATGATTTGTCATTCCCGCGAAAGCGGGAATCCAGGGTTTTCTGGATCCCCGATCAAGTCGGGGATGACATTGATGGGTTTTTATACCTCGATAACCACAGGCAAGATCATTGGCCGGCGCTCAGTCTTCGCAAACAGGAAATCACCGATTTTATTCCGGATTTCATCTTTTACGTACGACCAGTTTTCAGTTTTACCCTGGCCGCCGCTCTTGCTGACGATTTCAATCACTTTCTTTCTGGTCTGGGTCAGTAAATCTTTTGATTCGCGAAGATAAACGAATCCGCGGGAAACGATATCCGGCGATCCTTTTACCTGTCCGGTTTGCCTGTCCACGACGGCGACGATCATAAACATTCCGTCTTGGGCCAGCATTTGCCGGTCGCGCAGCACGATTTCGCCCACGTCTCCAACTCCCAGTCCGTCAACGAAGACATAGTTTACCGGAACTTTTTCTTTCAAAACCTGCGATCCGGCCACACCTTTTTCAAAGGTGATAATACTGCCGTTATCAGGCACGATGACTTTATCTTTTGTCCAACCCATGCCGTAGGCGATACGGGCGGCTTCTTTAAGCATGAAGTGGTTTCCGTACACCGGGATCAGATAATCCGGTTTTACTTCGGAAAGCATCTGCTTGATTCCGTCGATGTTGGTGTGTCCCGAAGCGTGGACGTTCATGATGTCGTTGTGGTAGACGTTATCTGATAAGCGATAAATGTTGTCTTTGACTCTTTGAACCGTCCTTTCGTTTCCCGGGATCACCGAAGACGAGAAGATGATCGTATCATCTTTTTTAATGGTGATGTATTTGTGGTTGCCGGCGATAATCCTTGGCAGGGCGGCCATTTCTTCTCCTTGTGCGCCGGTGCAGATGACGATGACTTTGTTGTCCGGATAATCTTTGAGGCGATCAATGGAAATGACAACGTCTTTTGGCACTTTGATGTAGCCAAGCTTGGTGGCCAATTCGATATTCATTTTCATGGAGAATCCGTCGAGCGCCACTTTTTTATTATTAGCGGCGGCAAATTCCATGATTTGCTTAATACGTTCAATCTGGCTGGAAAAAGTGGCCACGATCGTGCGGCCCGGTGCGCCTCCGATGAGTTTATTGATATTGCCCATCATTTCTTTTTCGGTGACCGGAGTTTTGGTGTTAACGGCTCCCAGCGCTTCCATCATTAAGATGGTTGGGATTCCTGGCTTTTTCAAATTCGCCAAATGAGTGTAGTGGATGATATCTCTGCCGGTCGTCGGATCTTTTTCAATCGTCCAATCTCCAGGATGGATGACCGTTGCCGCCGGTGTTTCCAAAATCACTCCGACCGCGTCCATGATGGCGTGGTCGATCTGGAAAAATGACAAGGCGAAATTTCCCAGGGTGTATTTTTCATCGAGGGCTTTGATGTACGTCGTTTTTAATTTTTTTGAGCTGCCTTTATCGAAATCTTCCATGCGGTGCTTGATCATTTCCATGGTCAACGGGCGGCCGAGCACTTCCGGATAGTTTAATTTCTTGAGCAGGATCGGAGCCGCTCCGATGTGGTCCAAGTGTCCGTGGGAGAAGATAACGGCTTTAATATTCTTTTCTTTGCCCGCTAAATATTCGGTGTTTGGAATTACATAGTCAATTCCCGGCATGTCTTCTTCAGGGAATTGCAGTCCCATATCTAAGATCACAATATCACTATTGTACTCGAAGACGGTCATGTTCCGGCCGACTTCTTCCATTCCTCCCAAAGGAATGATGCGCAGCGTGTTAGGCTTTGCCGGTGTTAATTCTATTTTTGCTTCGCCGTAATTTTGCTGTGTGTTGTTTTTTTGGCGATGCGGGTTAAACGATCTTTTTGGTTTTTGTTGCATATTTTTATTTTGTTATTGTTTTTCTCGTCGTCATTGCGAGACGCCAGCAGGCGGCGTGGCAATCTAGATTGCTTCGGCTAAAGCCTCGCAATGACGAAGCGATGAGTTTATTATTTTTGTGCGGATGGAGAGAGTTGAACTCTCATGAGGTTTCCCTCGCTGGCTCCTGAAGCCAGTGCGTCTGCCAATTCCGCCACATCCGCGAATGGCTAGTTTCTGTCTGTCTTCGCCAGATCTGGCTTAGCCAGACATGTTTTTCTTGAATTCTTCAACCATGGCTACCGGAGCCGGGTCGGTTCCATATCCAAGAGCCAGGTAGTATGAAACAAAGTCTCCCAACAGCAGTGAAGAAAATATTTTAAACATTCTCGAGCCTTCTTTGATGTTTATCACTGAAACCCTGCCTCCGGCTTTTTCGATAACGCCGGCGGTTAATTCCATCCTCTTTTTATTGCGCTGGTGGTCGCCAGAATCTTGCAGGATAATTGCGTGCAAGTTTTCTATTCCCAGGGTTTTCAATCCGGTGTATCCCACCATTTCATTGTGGTTTAATTCCGGGAAGTAATTATAGAAAGCGGGAATTTTGGAATTCTCGTTGAATTTTATTTTCCAGATCATGGCCAAAGCCCGGAAATCCTGGGAGGCATACATGACCGGCAGGGCGCCTTTTAATGTTTCGGCCAGTT
This sequence comes from Candidatus Parcubacteria bacterium, assembly GCA_019658985.1. GTDB lineage: Bacteria > Patescibacteriota > Minisyncoccia > Minisyncoccales > Staskawiczbacteraceae > VGLO01. The sequence goes on along the minus strand of JAIFWS010000008.1, from coordinate 13,771 downwards.
CTTTGCCTTGCTGTTCTAATTCATCAGTGATTTTCGGTAATTCAATCGCTGTTGCCTTGATGTCATTACTGACATTATCGATTAATCCCGCGTTTTCAAGGATTTGGATCAATGCCGAGAAAATATATCCGGTTGCGCACCGTGGTTGGATGCCGGAAGGGATGGTCGCCAATGGGATGTTATGTTCTTTTGCCAATTGCGCGACTTTTCCTCCTGTGGCAATAGCCACGACTTGCAGTTTCTTTTCCAGTGCCATTCCCATGGCGGAAACCGTTTCCTCGGTATTACCGGAATAAGAGATGCAGATAACTAAGCTGGTGAGCAATACTTTTGACTTTGGCAGATCGTAATCTTTGTGGATGTGCATCGGCACGGCCATCGCTACCTGCAGCGTTTCGATTAATTCTGCCGGCAGGGCGGAACCGCCGATCCCGCAGATAATGACATTTGAAACATTAGCGTCCGGCTTGATGTGTTCTGCCAGGGCTAAACCCTCCGCCAATTGTTTTGGCGAGTCCATAATGACTTTGCGCATGTTTGACGAATCTATTTCCATACTCTTTTTGTGTTTAAGAACCAATTAGTTACGTTTGAAAACCGTTTTGCCGGGTCAGCGATTTTAGTGGTGTCGATTCTGTTTACCGTGTCATGGATCCAGTACAGGTAGTCAGGATTATACAGGAAGAGGGCAGGGGCATCGGCGAGGATCATCTGCTGGAGTTTTTCCAGCGCGGCGGTCTTTTGGTTTTCGTCCACCGCCTGGCGCGCGTCTTTTAATAGCTTATCAGCATCTTTGTTTTCGTATTCCGACAGGTTCAGTCCCGGGTCGATTTTTTGCGAGGAATACCAGAAAGGATAAATATCCGGCTCCATGCCCAGTGTTTCGCCGTAGAGTAAAGCGTCATAACTGCGGTTTTTAATGATGGTTTTTAATTCACTGATGCTTGCCGCATTAATCGTAACCGATACTCCGACAGACTGCCAGTAGGCTTTTAAGATATTGGCGGTTTGGACCAGTTGCGGCTGGTTGATGGTGACCAGAGTAAATGACAAGGACTGGGTGGTTGGGGATGGGGTGGTGCAGAGTTCGTTTAACTTTGTCCGCGTGCCTTCTCCTGTTTCCCCGGTCGGATTGGCCCCCGGCAGGTATTTTTTCTGAAATTCTGTTACGGCATTTTCCGTACCTTTTCCATACGCCCCGTTGGTTTCGCCCTCCAGCAAGGCTTTGAAATTATCATCTAATCGGGTCAGGCAGCCTTGCAACAAAGTCACATCATTGCCCTTTGAACCGACTTTCAAATAATTCTTAAATTGGAAAGCAGCTTGTTTCTTGACGTCTTTTTCCCGTTGGCCCTGGCTGTTTAATTTAAAGCCTGCCGCGTCCAGAAGCGCGCCCGCTTTTACCGTATCAAAGGCGTAAGGGTTGCTTGGGGCCGCAAAGCCGTAAAAATCGGAAAGGATCGGGGAGTCTGCGGCTTTGATGGCATCTTTTTCAAGGGTGCTCTGCGCATTTATTTTCCCCAGCAGGTCGGGCTTGTTGGTGGCGTACGTTAATGCTTTGCGGACATTCGGGTCGGAAAAGAGGGAAGTTTTCTGGTTATTGAAGAATACGGCAAAATACCGAGGCAGCGAAAAATGGTAAGGGGAAAAGGTGTTATTGCCGAGCCATGACCGGTTGATTTTTTTCCCAATGGTGTCGGTTCCGGTTTTATCTACAGCTTCCAATGTGAAACCGTCGATCTGGCCGGAGCTGGCGCTCTTGGCCAAATCATCAATAGTAGCAAAGAATTTAAATGAAATGCTGGAAATAAAGGAAGGCGAGCCGAAGTACCGGCGGTTGGACTGCAAATTCAGGGTTTCCACGAAACCGGTTTTTGTCTGGACTAAGTTTGAGAAAGAAAATGGCCCGGATCCGATCGGCTGTAAATTATAGGCTGAAAGGGTGAAGTTTTCCGGCAGGATGTTCTGCCAGATGTGGGCCGGGATTATTTTAAGAGTGCAATTTTCCAGGAAAGAATTGTAAGGCTGCTTCAATACTAGTCTTAAGGAGTTGTCAGAAATTTTTTCGGTGTCCACGTCAATCCAGTTCGCCCGCAGAGGGCTTTTATAATCCGAATTCTGGATCGTTTTGATGGTGAAAATTACGTCGTCAGCGGTAAGCTTATGGCCGTCGTGCCACAAGATATTGTCGTTTAGAGTGAAGGTGTAGGTTTTTCCGTCGCCGGAGATAATGTAGCTTTTTGCCAGATCCTTTACAATATTGCCATCCTTGTCATAGGTCATCAGTCCCGAAAAAACTAAATCAATCAGCGACCGGTCGACGTCGTTGGTTTCCCCGTAAATCGGGTTGATGAATCTTGGCTGGCCGACAATACCTTCTTTATAGGTTCCCCCGAATGAAGGTACCGACTTGGTGTTACTGAAATACAAACTGGCTGCCAAAAAACATAAGGAACTGATTGACAGCGCCAGGAACGTTAAAAGAATGATCTGCTCGCTTCTTTTAAGTACTTTAAAAATTTGTTTCCATTGGGTAAATCGTGGAAATTGAATCACTTAGCTTATGGCTTTTAACTTCCGGTTCCGGCTTCCGCAGGATGCGGCCATTAAAAACTGAGGTTAAATTAAGAGATTTGCAATACCTAAGGCAATAAAGAGAACCGCCACTGCTATTGTAGCATAGTGCAGCTGTTTCTGTATTCCGCGCCGTGATGAATAAAATTCACCTCCTCCGCCGCCTCCGAATCCCGCTCCCAATGCCGTACCCCGTTGCTGGACCGCGATCAATACAATTAAAATCACTGAAATTCCGATTTGCGCGAAAAATAATATTTGATTGGTATCCATAATCCCTATATTAGTATTTATTTTCTTTTAATACGCTTTTTCCAAAGACGATATTCAAAACTGAAATAATCAAGGTGGTCCAGAGAAGCGGATAGAGCAGGGGAATGCTTAGCTCCACAAACATGTAATCCACTACCCAGATCATCGCCATGCTGATTAACATTCCTACCAAGCCTAGAGTAATGATCCGCAAAGGCAGGGTGATCAGGTCTAGGATTGGCTTTACAAAGTAATTAAGCAGTCCGATGACGATTCCAAACAGGATTAAAAGCTGCCATTGGGCGGTTAAAGCGAATCCGAAGAAGTTGGACCCGGTATGCGGCTGGACCACGACTCCGTGGATAAACATTGATGCCAGCCAAAGCCCTAATCCGGCGCTTATAATAGAAGAAAGCAACGTCTTCATGGGTTTGAGTATACCAGAATTTCCTAAAAAATCAATGAAGGTATACTAATGGTCCTATAAAACGTAGAAACCCCCGGTACGTATAGAACGTAGCGGGGGTGTGATACAGATTCGCCGTAGAGCCTTTCGGGCTCGGATCGGCATAGTCCCGTAATGGGGAGGCTTTCGCCAATTTTGATGAAGCGACGGTAATGTCGCGACACCCGGCCCCAGGGGGAAGTGACGGACGTTCACCCCGTTTTGGTATTCCATCTTCGGAATTTTTTTTCGGAGACTCCGTCTCCTATTCGGAATTTGGTCGGAGATTATGAGGTCTCTCCTTCCCCTGGTTGTCCGAAGGCTTCCAGGAATGCAAATGAAGAGCTAAGGGCGAGGGCGACCAGACATTACCCAAGAACCTACTCTGACCTTAGACGTCGGCCCTAGAGCCGACAATAAATCGGCAGAACCACACGCGGGATGATCAGGGTTGGTATTCCAAATTACCCTTACCCCATGATTCTAACGTAACATATTTAAATTATTCTGTTAACATCTCCCGGCTGCGGATGTTTTTGTGGTAGCTGATGGCAAAGCGGTGGGCTTCGTCGTCTAAATGCACGATGACATTGTAGATTTCCTGTGGTAGGGATTTAAGGGGAATATGTTCTTTTTGTCCTTCAATGAGTAATTCCTGTTTGCCTTTGGCGATGGAGATAATTTTGATGTTTTGGGTTTTTGCGTCTGCATTTTTGGCATTGATTCCCACGTTAAGCTGGGCTATTCCGCCGTCGATGAGCATGGCATCCGGATATCCCCATTCGGGGTGGCGCAGCCGGCGGGTTAAGACTTCTTTTAGCATGGCAATGTCATTGGGCTTATTTTCCATTTTGATCCGGAATTTTTTGTACTGGCTTTTATCCGGTTTGCCGTTGACAAAAACCACCATCGATCCGACGGCCTGTTTTCCCTGGATATTGGAAATGTCGTAGCATTCTATTTTTGAAATCGGTTCTTTTGAGCGTAATAATTCCCGGAATATTTTTTCCGTTTTTTCCCAAGGGTTAAAACTGGATGTCCGGGTGGCTGGAGTCTCGCCGCTGATCACATTTCCGTGCGCCATGACATTTTCCAAGGCGTATATTTTATCTCGTACTTCGAGGGCTTTCTCGAAATTTTTCTGTTTTGAAAAGCCTTCCATTTCTTTTTTGAGGGAATAGAGCGCGGTTTTGCGTTTTCCTTCCAAAACTAATTGCAGTTTTTTAATGCTCTTTTTGTATTCCCGAAGGCCCTCCGAAGCCTCTGGCGAAGGAGGGGTTTCAAATAATTTAGGGCCTGGGCACAAACCAAGATGGCACCAGGTGCATTTTTTTTCAGGATGCTTATCGCTGGTATAGTAGGGGAACACTTTGCGCAGGAATTTGAGCGTCTTTTTGAGTGATGTGCCCTCTACAAACGGGCCGATGTAAATCGTTTTAGGAGTATTTTTTTGATGGGTGATGTAAATGACGGGTTTTTGGCCCTTGGAAATCGCGACGTAAAAATAGTTTTTGTCATCGCGCCATACCTGGTTGAATTTGGGCTGGTGTTTTTTAATGAGGCTGGCTTCCAGCAGTAATGCCTCGATTTCGGAATTGGTCTGGGTAAAATTGATCTGGTCGATTTTCTCGATGAAAATATCGTCTTTATAAGTTGGCTGGAGGAAATGGTTTTTTACGCGCTCACGAATGTTAATGGCCTTTCCTATATATATGGGTGTGCCTTTTTCTAAAAAATAATACACCCCGGCGCTGGTGGGGAGGTCTTTTATCTGGTCTTTGATGTGTTGGAGAATTTTCATGTATTTAGTTTATCACTAAAAAGCCGCGCCAAGAATGGCGCGGCTTTTTAGTGAAATATCTACTTTGCCATTGCTTTCATACACTTGGTGCAGGAAAGGACCCTTTTTCCGTTAAATAAACGCGCCCATTGCAAATTAGGGTACTTACGTACTTTTTGTGTCGGATTGTATTTTCCCCTCAGCTTTACCAAGGTGGTTGCCATGCCGGACTTTTTCCCGCAGATGGTACAGATTTTTGCAGCCATAGTATTAATATCGTGTTAATTACAATGGTTACATACTATCCTAACTTCTCTATTTTTGCAAGGTATGATAATATAGGCCTATATGGATGTATTAATTACCGTTTTTTCCCTCATTATTTTGCTGTTTTCCGTCATTATTCATGAGTTGGCCCACGGTTATGTGGCTGATTCTTTGGGCGACCCTACGGCAAAATACGCAGGGCGTTTGACGTTAAACCCTATTCCGCACTTAGACCTGTTCGGTTCGGTGATTTTACCTTTGCTTCTATTTATATCAACGGGCGGCGGTTTTGTTGTCGGTTGGGCAAAGCCAGTTCCTGTTAATCCTTATAATTTCCGGGATCAGCAATGGGGCAGCCTGAAGGTGGCCATTGCAGGGCCGTTAACCAATTTTGCCCTAGCTTTGATATTCGGGATTTTTGTGAGATTTGTGCCGGAGACTTTACCGGCCTTGAGAGACATTTTCTCCTTGGTTGTGCTTATTAATTTGGGTTTGGGCATTTTTAATTTAGTGCCTATCCCGCCACTGGATGGGTCATGGATTCTTTTTAGATTTATTCCATATCAGTTTGAAGGCGTGAAAACATTTTTAGGAAGGTATGGCGTATTTATTTTAATATTCCTTATTTTTTTCGGGGGACTTGAAGGATTATCAAATATCCGGCAACTGTTGTTTCATTTTATCACCGGAGTGTGATACAATTCATTAATATATTATTAATATTAGTGAAAAAATATGGAAAAAATGTGCAATTGCCATCACCACAAGGTATTCCCGGTGCTGGTTGTGCTTTTCGGCTTGTTGTTTCTCTTGCAGGCCCTTAACGTTGTGAGCTGGCAATTTACTATGATGGCTTGGCCAGTATTGGTAATCGCCGGCGGAGTGATGAAATTCGTGGGAAAGTCAGGAATGTGCAAGTGTTGCTAATTATATAAATGTAAAAGGCCGCGCTTCCGCGCGGCCTTTTGTTTTTTTAAACAATGTTTGCTATAATTTTGATATCATGCAACGGAAAAAAGCAAATTTATACCAACCCGGCCAAAAAGAGCCGTTTAATGTGAGCCGTTCCAAGATTGATTTTTTCCTGGAATGCCCGCAGTGTTTTTATTTAGACCGGCGCTTGGGAATCACGCGTCCCGATATGCCCGGCTGGTCGCTCAATTCCGCCGTTGATTCATTATTGAAAAACGAATTTGATTTGTTGCGTGAAAAACAGATGCCCCATGCGCTGATGGCTGATTATAATGTGGTGGATACCGTTCCGTTTTCGCATCCGGATCTAGCTATCTGGCGGGATGACTATAATAAAAGAATCGGGGCTTCGTTTTTCCATAAAGAAACAAATCTGAACATTTGTGGTATTATTGATGATATATGGTTGAACACCAAAACGAAAGAACTCCATATTGTGGATTATAAATCCACCAGTACTGATTATCCGATCTCATTGGACAGTGAATACAAGGCCGGTTACAAGCGCCAAATGGAAATCTATCAGTGGATTTTCAAGAAGATGGGTTTTCCCGTTTCCCAAACCGGATATTTCCTGTTTGCCAATGCTTATAAAAACCGTGAAGGGTTCTGGGGAAGGCTGGAATTTAAAAATTCGATTATTCCGCATGCGGGTTCCGATGCATGGATAGAGCCGGCCATCTTTGAAATCAAAAAATGCCTGGAGCAGGATAATTTTCCCGAACCGGGGAAGAACTGCCAGCATTGCTCTTATCGTAAATTAATCAAAGACGCTTCCTTGAAAAACCAGATGAGCTTAATATAATTTACATTCATTAATTTTTATAATAAATCTATGGATAAAAACCTACGAAATATCATATTGGTCATCGTCGCCGCTTTATTGGTGGTCGGGGGAATCTCGTATTGGCTTTGGGCCAGGGAACAGGGTCCGGGGCCGCTGGACGATTTCGCAAAATGCTTGAAGGATAAAGGCGCGATATTCTACGGCGCTTTCTGGTGTCCGCATTGCCAAGCTACTAAAAAATTATTCGGCAATTCAAAGCAATATCTTCCGTATGTTGAGTGCTCCACTCCTGACAGCCAGGGCCAGCTTCCGATTTGCGCCGAAAAAGACATTAAAGTATATCCGACATGGGTATTTCCCGATGGTTCAAGAACCGAAGGGGAGGTGTCATTGCAAGAGTTAGCCGATAAAACAGGCTGTACGTTGCCTTAGATTATATGATAATAGAACTGGGAAATAAAATCTTGGCCTTGGGCACGATTGCCGGACAGGTTCTGGTGGTTTTGGGTGTGGTGTATTTGCTGTTTTTGCGCAAAAAGCAATTCGCAGTTGTCACATTCATCCAAAAAAATGCCTTAATGCTCGCGTTCTTAATCAGCTTGGCTTCTGTATTGGGGAGCCTTTTTTATTCAGAGATTGTCGGGTTTCCACCGTGCGACCTATGCTGGATCCAAAGGATTTTCATGTATCCGCTCGTAGTCGTGCTGGGGTTCGCCACTATTAATAAAGACCGCCGTCTGATCAAATACGCGCTGGCTTCTTCTGTTATTGGAGCCTTGGTCTCGGCTTACCATAATTACATGTATTACTGGAATAGCGGACTGGACGCGTTTTGCCAATTGGGAGGCACACAGGTTTCATGCGTGAAGCGCTACGTATTTGAGTTCGGATACGTGACAATCCCTTTGATGGCCCTGACGGCATTCGCGCTGATTATTATGCTTTTAATTTTTTACAAGCTGGGCAAGAGCCGGGAAAATATTACGGTATAACAAAAAATATGGCAGGCACAAAATTAAAAAATATGGCGGGCACGGTTTCGACTCTAAGGGAAGATTTAACGGTTTGGGATGGCGAAAATGAAAAGTTAGGCTGGGTGCAAATGAATGGCGACGTCCATAGTATGCAGCATAAAGTCGGGCGGGTCGATGAAAGCAATGGATATGTATATGATTATGAGAATCGTCACGTTGGTACCATTGATCCAAAAACCGGATTTGTCCGTGACTATGCCTTAAAAACCATCGGAGACGTTGATGGTCCTCATATTATGCTGGGCGGGGCGGCATTAATTTTATTGGTACTGTAATCAAATTCAATATTATGAGCGAATCAAATACCAAGAAAGTTCTTATTGTTGAAGATGATAAGGATTTTTCTTACCTCCTGGAACAGAGTTTCAATAACCAGGGTATGGACATGTCGTATGCTCATGACGGGGAAGAAGGTCTGGCTTTGGCCGAGAAGATAAATCCGGACCTGATTATGATTGATATTTTGATGCCGAAGATGGATGGCATTGAAATGGCCAGGCAGGTGCGGGCAAAAGGCATCAGTTCTAAAATAATTTTTTTGACCAACTTCAAGGACTTGGACCATATTAGCCAGGCGATCGAAGTTGCGGGCGAGGCGGATTATATCGTTAAAGCCGATATGCACCTTGCCGACATCGTTAAAAGGGCCAAGGATAAATTGGGAGTCAAATAGTAAGTTTGATAATCCGTTTCTTACATGGATCCACTCGTTTCCGGCAATGTTGTTCCGGGTAAAGCATTGCAGCGTGCCATTGTGCACCGGGTTTTTAAAATAGCATTATTACTAAAAGGCTTTAACGGATGCGCGGAAATCGTTATCGCCATTGGATTCTTCTTTTTTAAAAAGGAAACTATTTACGATTCCCTGATGGTGCTGGCCGGCCGCGGGACGGCGGGGATTTCAGAGCACTTCGCGACAGGTTACCTGGTGCGCGAGGCCTATGATTTTTCCAGTGCAAAATACTTTCTTGCCTTTTATTTTCTTTTTTACGGCCTGGTCAATATTTTCCTGGTGATTTCTTTGCTCAGAGGCAAATTGTGGGCGTATCCGGTTTCAATAATAGCTACGTGTTTTTTCATCCTGTATCTTGCGTACCGGCTTTTTTTATACCATTCGGGGCTTCTGCTCTTTTTCACCCTCATCGATATCGCCCTAGTTATCCTTACCTGGCTGGAATACCAAGGCATAAAAGAGGAGGTTGTAAAAAACTAGAAAGCCGTTATAATACTACATTACTATATGGAAGAAATTTCTCTTAAAGCCCAGGAAATATTCAACATCGGAGGTTTTGGCATTACCAATTCCCTGGCTTCGACGCTCGTCGTTTCTCTCGTGCTTATCGCGGGAGCTCTTATCATCCGCCGGAATATCCGCCTTGTTCCCGGCACATTCCAGGCAGCAATTGAAATGGCTTCAGAGCAGTTGCTGGAACTGATGTCCTCAATGCTGGGAAGCATGAAAAAAGCCGAGCAATACTTCCCTTTAATAGCTACGATCTTCATTTTTATCATGGCCTCTAATTTTTCCGGCATCCTGCCGGGAGTCGGTTCATTGCTGGTGGAACACGGCGGGCATGAGGTTTCGCTCTTCCGTTCGCCGGCGGCGGATTTGAACTTTACGCTGGCATTTGCTATCATCTCTGTAATAACGACCAATGTCATCGGGATGATGGCCGTGGGGACTTTCCACCACATTGGAAAGTTTTTAAATTTTAAAAGCCCGATCGGATTCTTCATCGGAATCCTGGAAATTATTTCAGAATTTGCCAAGATTATTTCCCTCTCGTTCCGGTTGTTCGGGAATGTGTTCGCGGGAGAAGTATTGCTCACCATCGTCGCGTTCCTGGCTCCCTACGTGGTTCCGCTGCCATTTTTGGGGTTGGAGATATTCGTGGGATTCATCCAGGCATTCGTGTTTGCCATGCTGACCCTGGTTTCCATATCACTGCACACGACCTTGCACGGAGAAGAGCATTAGTAAATAAAATTAAAAAATCAAAAATCAAAATTCAAAATTGCAAGTTAAAATCCAAAATTAATCCGGCGTAGCCGGATACAAATATTTTGAATTTTGATTTTTGCATTTTGAATTAAATTATCATGGATATAGACCAAGTTCGAGTATGGGCAACGGTGGGTGTTATCGCGATTGGAACTATTACTCCGGCCATCGCCATCGCTGTTATCGGTTCAACAGGGCTTAAAGCTATCGGCCGCAATCCTGAAGCAGCTTCAAAAGTCCAGACTGCTATGGTATTGGCAATCGCTTTCGCTGAAGCTATCGCCGTGTACGCGTTGGTAGTCGCATTGGTTGTGAAGTTCGTTGTGTAATTAAATTTCATGTAATGGAATCAGGAGGTTTACTTGAACAATTGGGAATACATTGGCAGCTTCTGTTAAGCCAGGCTGTTAATTTTTTTATTCTATTGATTGTATTGCGGGCTTTTGTTTATAAACCCCTTCTGAATACGATAAAAAAGCGCACGGAGCGGATACAAGAAGGCTTGGAAAAAGCCGCTGAAGCTGACATCCGCTTAAAAGAAGTGGACAACATCGCCAAGGCCCATCTTAAAAAAACCGACCAGGAGGCCATTGAGATCATCAAATCAACCGAACAGCGGGCGGAATTACTGAGGCAATCTTTGCAGAAAAAAGCTGAAGACCATCAGAAAGAATTGATGGCCCAGGTGGAAGCCGGCCATAAGCGCCAGCAGGAAGAGGTCAAAAAAATGGTGTTTGACCAGGCCTTGGAGCTGGTGAAGAAAACCCTGGTTAAAACGGTCCAGATGGATCCCAAACACATCGACGAGGCCCTTATTAAAAAGGCCGCCTTAGAAGTCAAAAACCATGAGTAGTGTATCTGTGAAAATATATGCCAAAGCCCTGGCAGATTCTCTGTCAGCCAAACGGACCGATGAGAAAAAAATCGCCAAGAATTTTTTGCAGTTGGTGCAAAAAAACGGCGATATGAAAAAAATCCATAAGATCCTGGCGTTAGCCCAGGAATTTTTACTAAAACATACTGGTAATAAGAAAATTGTTTTGGAAACCGCGCGCAAGACCGATACCAGCCACATTATAAAAACGTTTGCAAAAAAGGGGGATATTGTGGAAGAAAAAATAAATCCGGCTATGATAGCCGGGGTGAAAATCACTGTCGATAACCATAAGCAGCTGGACTTTTCCCTGATTAAAAAACTCGAAAATATTTTTTAAAAAATAATGTAGATGTCTCAAGAAATTATCGAAAAAATAAAACAAGCCATTGAGGGTTACCAGGAAGACGCCAAGTGGGACGAAGTCGGCACCGTGATGGAAGTGGGTGACGGGATCATTAAGATTACCGGTTTGAAAAACGTCCAGAGCCAGGAAGTGCTAACGATTGAGGCCGGCAAGGAACATGTCAAAGCCGTGGTGCTTAACCTTGAAGAAGATGCCGTCGGAGCCTTGGTATTGGGCGAATTTTCCCACATTAAAGCCGGGGACTCGGTAAAAAGGACCAAGCAATTACTCTCTATTCCTGTGGGCGAAGCTGTATTGGGCCGGGTGGTGGATCCGCTCGGAAATCCATTGGATGGCAAGGGCCCGCTGTTTTCGGGAAAAGAAAAGCCTCAGCTGAATTTTTTAGAGAATGACGCGCCGAACGTTTTAGCCCGCGAATCAGTAAATTATCCATTGCATACGGGGATCAAAGCCATCGACTCGATGATTCCGATCGGACGCGGACAGCGCCAATTGATCATCGGCGACCGCGGAACCGGAAAAACGGCCATCGCTTTGGACATGATCATCAACCAGAGCAAGGAATCCGGCAAACCCGTTATCTGTATTTACGTAGCTATCGGGCAGAAAGAATCAAAAATCGCCAAAATCGTTGAGACGCTTAAAAATCATAATGCTTTTGAAAATACGGTGGTCGTTTCCGCTCCGGCTTCAAGTCCGGCCTCTTCGTGGTATCTGGCTCCGTTTGCCGGATGTTCGATTGGAGAGTATTTCCGAGATAAGGGCCAGGATGCTTTAATTATTTACGACGATTTATCAAAACACGCTTGGGCCTACCGGCAGATTTCATTATTATTGCGGCGGCCGCCAGGCAGAGAAGCCTATCCGGGAGACGTGTTCTATTTGCATTCACGGTTGCTTGAACGGGCGGCCAAACTTTCCAAGGAAAACGGCGGAGGTTCGTTGACCGCCATCCCAATTATCGAAATCCAATTGGGAGACATTACCGCCTACATTCCTACTAACGTCATTTCTATTACCGACGGGCAGATTTATTTAGAATCTGATTTATTTTATCAAGGCATGAGGCCGGCGGTGAACGTCGGGCTTTCAGTTTCCCGCGTGGGAGGGGCGGCCCAGACCAAGGCCATGAAAAAAGTGGCCGGGAAACTGCGGCTGGAGCTTGCGCAATTTAGGGAATTGCAGACCTTTGTGCAGTTTGCCTCTGACGTGGATCCGGTTACCAAAGAAAGAATCCAAAAAGGAAGGATTATCACGGAAGTATTAAAGCAAAATGATTTAGCTCCGATTTCGTTTGAAAAACAGGTATTAGTTTTATACGCTGCTTTGAACGGATACTTCAATAAATTCCAACCTGATCAAATCCAGAAAATCGAAGCATCATTTTTGGAATACGTAACTGATTTGCAACCGGAAATACTGGAAAAATTGAAAGAGGAGCGGGCCATCAGCGATGAAACAGAAAATAAAATGAAAGAAATAATCGGGAAGTTCGTCGAAAGTGTGTAAAAAAAGCGCGTCCGGCAGACAGGGTCTGCGGACGCATGTGAGTCACTGCGGGTCCATGACGACGTCCTGGAGGACCTTGCCCGTCGAAACTTCGACGGTGCAGATCTTGGCGCCGCCATCGACCGCTTCATCGAGCGCTTCGTAGACGGCCAGGGCTCGCCTGATCAGGGCGACCTTATCGATGCCCTTCTTCTTCGCCAGCGCTCCCAGGCGCTGATCCAAGGGCAGGGAAACCTCCAAGTCCAGTCTCGGCATGACAATCCTCCGCTGTTGGTTAGGGCGACTAATGGAAATAATAGAGTATAAATAAACTTTGGTCAATATCCATGGAATCGGTACAGAATTTAAAAAAGCGGATAAAAAGCATCGGTAATATTAATAAAATTACCAAGGCGATGGAGCTGGTAGCTGCCACTAAGATGCGAAAAGCGCAGGAAATTGCGCTGGCTTCGCGCCCGTATGCTTTTGCGGTACTGGATTTATTAGCCAGCATTACTTTGATTGATAAAAAAGACCATCCGGAATTAATGCAGCGCCGCAAGATCCATAAAACATTATTTGTATTAGTGGCTTCAGATAAGGGACTGGCTGGAGCTTTTAACGGATCTATTTTTAAAAAGTTTGAATACGCTTTGGCGGAAGACGAAAAAAAATATCCCGGACAGAATACATTCTTGGCGATCGGGGAAAAATCATCTCAGTATCTGTTAAAGCGGGGTTTGCCAACGGTAAAAAAAATGACCAACGTGGGGGATTATACCACCACTGAACAAGTAAAACCGCTGGCTGATTTTCTGGGCGAAGGATACATGAAGGGGGATTTTGACCGCGTGATGGTATTTTCCACACATTTCCGCTCAGCCTTAAAACAGGAAGCCTTGATCCGCGAAGTATTGCCGATTAGCTTT
>JAIFWS010000047.1 GCA_019658985.1 Candidatus Parcubacteria bacterium | reverse complement strand
TATATTTTGATATTAAAAATTCTCAATAATAATCTTACTCATTTTCATTAACTTGGCAAAAGCGTGAGGACGCTTCATTAGTTCTTCCATATTCTTGGGCACTACCTGCCAACTCAGCCCGTACTTATCTTTGAGCCAGCCACATATCTCAGATTTTGGTACAGCTGAAAGCTTTTCATAATAGTAATCAATCTCTTTTTGATCTTCACAGGGAATCGAAAAAGACACTGATTCGTTAAACTTAAACTCCGGACCTGCGTTAATTGCTACAAAACGATTGCCGCTTAGCTCAAAATCTACAGTCAATACTTTTCCTGCCATGGTAAGTTGAAAATCAGCCAAACCTTCCTCGGCGCTGTTTGGATAGTAGACCGTAGAAATAATTTTACTGTCCGGAAAGACTGAAATATAGAAATCGACGGCCTCCTTTGCGTTGCCGTCAAACCATAGATTAGGTGTAATGTTTTTCATTGTATTTTTAGTTAATGGTTAATACTATTTTAAAACTTTGTATCTTATATGTGTCACTGTACTAGTTCCACTCACTTCAATTGGTTCAAGATTTATATTGGGCACGTTTTCAAAAAGTCGAGTGCCTGTGCCAATGGTTACGGGAACTATGTGCAGCCACAGTTCATCAATGAGACCGGCCGCCAAATACTGATTTACGGTATTCGCACCACCCATAATCTTTACATTCCGGTTTCCCGCTGCAATTTTAGCTTTTGAAAGCGCCGATTCAATGCCGTCAGTCACAAAAATGAACGTCGTCTCACCCTCCATTTCTATCGGTTCTCGCTCTTTATGGGAAAGCACAAAAACAGGCTTGTGGTATGGAGGATTATTGCCCCACCACCCTTTCCATTCCGGCGCATCTCTCCTATCTTCGGGGCCAAACATGTTACTGCCCATAATGAACGCACCCGCATCTAAAATAGCGTCTATTTCTTTTTTGTGGTTATATTTTTCCGGCTCAGAAAACATCCAACGGTCTAATAAATCTGAATCAAAATTGTCTCCGAATGGTTTTTCGAAACTTTGGTTCAGGCCTGCAGTAAACCCATCAAGGGTCATTGTCATCCCTGCCGTAACTTTTATTTTATCCATATATTTTATGTTACTAAAAATTATAACAAAAAATCGCCTTTTGGGCGAGTTTTTGTTCTGGATACTGCTCTCAGCAGGTTTGCTATCAAAGAAAGGTATCGTATGCTCCTGGGTGACCTGAAGCACAAGACTGCTGCGGGACTAGGATTCGAACCTAGATAAGCAGATCCAGAATCTGCTGTCCTACCATTAGACGATCCCGCAAAGACAACTATAATTTTAGATAACGATTGACCGCGACAACACTGGAGATAATTCCCAACCCCGTGCCAAACCCCAATTGGATCAGCGCGATAAGGAAAAGATTAGAAAGGAAATAATGAAACAAGCTGAATCCCGGCATCATGACGGAAAGCGCCCCGGATAACAGCAACGAAGCCACCGCCGTAATCACAAAACATACTACAAAGGCAATAACCCCGAACATCGCCCCCTGGATGATAAACGGAGCCCTCACAAATGAGCTGGAAGCCCCGACGATCCTCATGGTCGTAATTTCGTCTTTTGAATGGTCTATGGCCAGTTTTAGGGTGTTATATACCACCAGCATTACCACCAAAACCAGCACAAAAGTGAAAGCTAGCCCAAAGGTAGTAATCCGGGAAGTAATGGAAAATACTTTATCAATAATATCCTTTTTCTGGGAATAATCAACCTTTTCGATGATACTGGAAAATTGCTCGCCTTTTAAGATATTGGCCACTTTTTCGTACTCGGCGGCCTCCCCGCTGGTCACAATACTGAGCGACGGCAGAAACGGATTATCCCCCACCTGGTCCAATGCCTCCTGAAGTGTCGGATCGTCTTTATGTTTTTCAATAAAATCAGCTAACGCGTCTTCTTTTGATACATACTCCACGCTCTTGATGCTCGGGGACGCGGCGATGATTTGGTTTTTGACTCCCATAATATCATCCTGCGAAGTAGCCGATTTAAAATAAGCGGTGATATCGATTTTATTTTCCACTTCGGAAATGATGAAATTCCCGATTCCATGCATCAAAAAAAGCCCGGTCACAGTTAAGATCGTAATGATTAAAATAAAAATAGCGGCAAGGGAAATCCCCCGGTTGCGGTAAAAATCCGCCATGGCAAATTTAAATATCCTTTTGAATTTTGTCAGCATAGTTTGTTACTTATTGTATTATCATTTACACTCTTTTGTCATTCCCAGCTTGACTGGGAATCCAGGATTTAAACCATCACTCTGGATCCTCGCTTTCGCGGGGATGACAAACAGAAAAGATTAAATTACGAATCTTCCGCCCGCATCGTCGCGGACAATTTTTCCGGCTTCAATAGTAATCACCCGCTTGCCCAGTTTATTCACCACTGCCTGGTCATGGGTCGATAAAATAACGGTTTTTCCGGATTTATTGATTTTTTCCAATAATGAAATGACTTCGTAGGTATTATACGGGTCCAAATTTCCAGTCGGCTCATCAGCGATAATCACATCGGGTTTATTTACTAAAGCGCGGGCAATAGACAAACGCTGCTGCTCCCCTCCTGACAATTCATGCGGAAAATTATTGGTTTTTTCGCCCAGGCCGATCACTTCCAAAATTTTCGGCACATCACGGATAATGTCGTCATTGTCTTTTCCCTCCACTTCCATAATATAAGCCACGTTTTCATAGACGGTTTTTGCCGGCAATAACTTGTAATCCTGGTAAACGCAGCCGATCCGCCGCCGCATCTGCTGCAAATTATTATCATACATCTTGCTAACATCTACACCATTAAATGACACGATTCCCGACGTTGCTTTTTCCAAGCCTAAGATCAGCCGGATAAGCGTGGTTTTGCCGGCTCCGGACTTCCCCACAACCGATAAAAACTCCCCTTCTTTTACTTCAAAGGAAACATCCTGCAATACCACGAAATTATTTTTATATATTTTAGTTACGTTTTCGAACTTAATCATTGAATTTCACTTCAGCGTTGATAAATTCTTCAAGATCGCCATCGAGCACCCCCTGCGTGTCCGAAGTTTCAACTTCAGTCCGCAAATCTTTTACCATCTGGTATGGGTGCAATACGTATGACCGGATCTGGTTCCCCCAGGACGCCGACACCTGGCCTCCTTTGATTGATTTTAATTCTTTTTGATACTCGTCTTTTTTTAATTGCGAAAGTTTACTGTACAGGATTTTCATGGCGTGTTCCCTATTTTTCCCTTGCATCCTTTCGGTCTGGCAGGAAACAGTAATGCCGGTGGGTAAATGGATAATCCTGACGGCTGATTCGGTTTTGTTGACGTACTGTCCGCCCGGCCCCGATGACTTGAATGTCTCCAGCCTTATATCCTCCGGTTTTATTTCAATTTCTGAATCATCCTGGTCAATCTCCGGCAGCATCTCTACTAAAGCAAACGACGTATGCCGCAAATCCTGCGAATTAAACGGCGACAATCTTACCAGCCGGTGCACCCCCCCTTCTTTCTTTAAAAATCCGTAAGCGTAATTCCCTTTCACTTCCAGGGTAACTGATTTGGTCCCAATCCTGCCTTCCGGACCAGGATCCCCGAACGACTGGTGCAAAATCTGGGTTTTAAATCCGCGCTTTTCACAATATCGGATATACATCCTCAAAAGCATTGTTGCCCAGTCTTCGGCATCCTGCCCGCCCGCTCCGGCGAATATTTCCAGAAGCGAATGCTTTTTATCGTACTTTCCCGATAAATATATTCTTAATTCTTCCTTATCCAGGGTTTTCGCCAGCTGATGGTAGAGCTTTTCTAAATCTTCGCCGCCTTCCGACAATCCGGCTAATTCTTCTAAATCTTTTAATTCTTTTTCAATAGCTTCTATCGTCTGCAATTCTACTTTTAGTCCGGAAACTTCCTGGCTGATTTTTGCGGCTTTTGTCTGATCATTCCAAAAATCCTTCCTTCCCTTC
>JAIFWS010000046.1 GCA_019658985.1 Candidatus Parcubacteria bacterium | reverse complement strand
AGAAGAGGGAAGCATTGGTGCCCATTACGATTGACTTTAAATCCTTAATATGGTAGGCTACCTGTAGATTAGTTGCTTAAAAATAGGTCGAGTTTTGCGCGCTAAGCTCTAGGGGAAACCCTAGAAAAGTAATAAATATATACATACACACTACAATGGAAGGAAAGATCAAGAATTTGGTCCAAGACAAGAACTTCGGTTTTATCAAAGTAGAAGGCCGTGAAAAAGATTTGTTTTTTCACGCTAATTCTTTGGTACCAGGAGTAAACTTCATGGACTTGAAAGTTGGTGATATGGTTTCATTCGATGAAGCTGATTCTCCAAAAGGACCTAATGCAGTAAACGTTGCATTAGTTTCAGCAGAATAATATCTGTAACAAAAAACCCGCCTCTCGGCGGGTTTTTTGTTTGTCCTAGATCAGTGTTTTTAAGTCTTCCAATACTTCCCTGCTATGATCGGCCGGCTTTACCGCTTCATATATCTTTTCTATCTTCCCCTCCGGGTCAATTAAAAATGAGGTGCGCAGCGTTCCCATGTATTTTTTACCATACATGGATTTTTCACCCCAGACTCCATACAAATTCACCACTTCTTTTTTGTCATCAGCCAGCAAGGTGAATGGCAACTTATAATCGTCAGCAAACTTTTTATGGCTCTTGGGATTATCAATGCTAACACCCACGATCTTCACATCCAGCTTTTTAAATCCCATGAAATCATCACGCAGCGCGCAGGCTTCCTTGGTGCATCCCTCCGTATTATCTTTGGGATAGAAATACAATAAAAGCCATGCACCCCTATATTCTTTGAGTGAATGGCTTTTATTATCCTGGTCTAAAAGTGTAAAATTCGGGGCAGTATCCCCTACAGCTAATTTCATATATTTTCTCCAGTTGTCATTCCCGCGAAAGCGGGAATCCAGAGTAGAAATATATAACCCTGGATCCCCGTTCAAGCCGGGGATGACAATAGAGTTTTAGTAGTAATCTTTAATCTTCTTTAAGTCGTTGTGCTTACGCAATTTCTCCAAAGCTTTGGCTTGGATTTGCCGGATACGTTCGCGGGTAACCCCGAACTCTTCTCCGGTTTCTTCCAGCGTATGCATCACCCCGTCTTCCAATCCGAACCGCATGCCAAGGATTTTCAATTCGCGGGAAGTTAAATCACTGGAAATTTCCGCAAACCGTTCTTTCAATAATTTCCGGGCAGCTTCGGTATTTGGCGCAATTGTTTTATCGTCTTTGATAAATTCCGCTAAAACGCTGTCCTGTTTGTCTTTATCTTCTCCAATTGGGGTCTCCAATGAAACCGCTTTCTGGGCGATCTTCCGGATCACGTGGACTTTCTCCACTTCCAGCCCCATCTCGGCGGCCACCTCTTCGGCTAGCGGTTCGCGGCCCAATTCCTGCAGAAGGTTCTTGCGGATTTTGGTGTATTTGGAAATAGTTTCAATCATGTGGACCGGAATTCTGATAGTTCGCGCCTGGTCTGCCAATGCGCGGGTAATGGATTGCCGAATCCACCACGTAGCATAGGTTGAAAACTTATATCCACGCCTCCAATCGAATTTTTTAACGGCTTTAAATAATCCTAAGTTTCCTTCCTGGATTAAGTCCAGCAACGTTAAATTCGGGGACCGTCCCACATACTTTTTTGCAATAGAAACTACTAACCTCAAGTTAGCCAATGCTAACCGGTTTTTGGCTTCTTCATCGCCCTGCTCGATTTTCTTGGCCAGTTCTTTTTCTTCGCGCGCCGACAAAAAGCCGGACTTGCCGATTTCGCGCAGGTACATCTGAATCGGGTCGATCTTGGCGGCCAACACTTTCTTGGCCTTTTTCTCCTTCTTGGATTTTACTTCCAAAAATTCGCGCTGCTCTTTTACCGCGACTCCGCGCTCTTTGAGCTGGTCATAAATGCTCTCTAGGAGCGTAATATTGGTTTCAATATTCGGAAGCGAGTATAAGATTTCCGAAGTTGTCAAAAAACCGCGCTCTGAACCTTTTTTCAAAAGCGTATCAATCTGTTCCTGGGTTATTTTTTGCCGAGGTGCTGCGGCTACCTTTTTGCCTCTCTTGATATTCTTGAGAGCCTTTTTCTTGGCCGGAGCTTTTTTAGGTTTTGTCTTTTTGACCTTTTTCATGTATATTTTTACAATTCTTTGGTTAGCGCATTAAACTCGCCTATCAATCTGCTCACTTTTTCCATATCCTTATCGCCCTCGGCTTTTTTAATGTCTTGTGAAATAGCTTGCAATTTCTGCTTAAGCGCCATGTTCTTCAGCTGGAGCAAACAGAGCAGCATCTCATCCTGGCTATCTTCTTGATAATCTAAATCTCCCTTCAAAGCAAGGGCTGCCAGGAAATTGTTAAATTCCGCGTCCAGCATCTGGTCGGAAAAAATGATCTTAAAATCCTTCTTTAATTCCCCCTCTACGGGCGTTTCTGCCTGCACAACCTTCTTTATTTCTTGTAAAAAACGGATGATTTTCTCGGAAAATAACGGATAATGGGCTTCTTCTATTAAGGCAACATAGTTGGGATTCTTTAAAATCAGTGAAATGACTTTTTCTTCGATTAATTTCTTGCGGCCCTCTTCCCCAAGACTTTTATCAACCGCGGCCGGTTGCTGCAAAGAGATGTTCGATGGCTGGACATCCGGCTTGTTTACTTTTATCTTCGCCAGCTCTTCCAGGATCGCCTCTTCTTTTATCTCTAATTTTTGCGATAATTTTTGCACCCAGAAAGACTGTTCTATGGTATTTTGCAGCCGTTTGATGGCCGGCAAGACAACATTGCCGATTTCTTTTTTCCCCGTAACGGTATTTTTATCGAATTTCGCAAAAGCGCTGTCGACGTAATAATCCATGATGGATTTTGCCTTCGTCAGCGAATCTTCCCAGATCTTCGGATCTTTTAAAATGATATCGGCCGGGTCGTATTTCTTATCCCCCTCTCCGTAGCTTTCAATAATTTTAATATCAAAGCCTTGAGCTTCAGCCAAATTAATCCCGCGCTTGGTTGCCGAGTCGCCAGCCACATCCATATCGAATGCCAACACCAAATGCTCTGAATACCTTTTCAGCATCACCAAGTGTTGCTGCGTTAAAGCCGTTCCGGAGGCGGCCACTACGTTCTCAAATCCTGCCTGATGACACATGATCACATCCGTATACCCTTCCGTTACTACGCACTGGTTTTGTTTGCGGATCGCCAGTTTGGCGTTATGTAATCCATACAATACCCCTGACTTGTCGTACAGCATGGTCTGGGGCGTATTGATATACTTGGCCGTTTCTTTTTTATCGGCGTCTTTAAAAACCCGTCCGCCAAATCCCACCACTTGGCCATTAGTATCAAATACTGGAAACATAATCCGGCCGCGGAACCGGTCATACGAATCCTGTTTATTTTGTTCTTTCTCGATTGCCAGACCCGCTTTCACCACCTCTTCGCGCTGGTATCCCTTGCCGATAAGAAAATCTGTCAGGCCGTTCCAAGTGTCGGGAGAATATCCCAAACGCCATTTTACAATACTCTCGGCGCTAATCCCTCGTTTTAATAAATAATTTTTTGCGTCGCGACCGATAGCCGATCCTTCTAATTGTTTTTCAAAAAATTTGGCGCCCAGTTCCGTAATTTCATACAACCGCTGGCGTTCAGTCCGTAATTGCACATTTTCCCGTTTCAATTGGACTCCGGCTTTGCCAGCCAGAATCCGCAGAGCGTCTCCGAACTCCACGCCTTCAATCTTCATCACAAAGTCAAAAATAGAGGATCCGGCTCCGCAACCGAAACAATGCCAGAGCTGGCGGGCGGGCGTAACAAAAAAAGAAGGGCTTTTTTCTGAGTGAAATGGACAGATTCCCCGGTAGTTGGTTCCCGTTTTCGTCAGCTTCACGTAACTGCCGACGACGTCCAGGACATTGAGTTTATTTTTTATTTCCTCAACTTGGGAATCCATAATATCGGTATTATGCCATAAAAAAATCGAAAAATCAAACAAAAAACCGGC
>JAIFWS010000007.1 GCA_019658985.1 Candidatus Parcubacteria bacterium | reverse complement strand
TCAGCAAAGAGGACGGGCCGTGCATTTTAAGGCCTGTGGGAGACTCCAGTTACACTTACATGCTCATGCCGATAAAATTAATGTAATGTATTTACAAAAAATCCGCCACTTGGCGGATTTTTTTGTTATATAACTGGCGGACCGGGGATTTGGGGAGGAATAATGATGGGGATGTTGGGATCCACGGGCGGAGGCTGGATGACCGGCTGGGTAGCCTGCACCCAACTTTGCACAGCCTGTTCCCAGAACGGGAACAGCGGATCTTTATTTGGGTTTGGATATGAAGTGTTGCTTGGATTATCCTTATCGATGTAATACAGAATGCTATGAGGTGGCTGATCTGGTGGTAATTGGCCCGCTAAAATAGGATTTTTAACTTCGACCGGGTCGGGTTTGGTGAAATTTTCCACCGGATGCGTTTCCAGTATTTTCTGCATGATCTTATGCCAGATCGGGGCGGCAAGCGTGGTGCTCTCTCCAGTAGTCGGAGCATTATTATTATTTCCGACCCAAACACCCACAGCCGCAAAGGGAGTATATCCCATCGTCCAGGCGTCATTGGAAAACTGGGTCGTACCGGTTTTGGCGGCCACTTGGTAGTTGGCAAAGTGCAGTGGGTTATTAACTCCGAAGATCGCGGCACGGGCGCTGTTATCAGATAGCACATCGCTCATGGTGCGCGCTACCTGGGTATCTAATACCTGGGCCCGTTGTTTATTATTCTGCTCGATAACATTTCCGCTGGAATCTTCTATTTTTAAAATGCTTACCGGCGGTACCCGCTGGCCTTCAGCCGCAAACACTCCATAGGCCGAGGTCATATCAAGCAAGGTCACTTCTCCTCCTCCCAGCACCAAGCCCAATCCATAGCGGTCAGGCTGGTTTAATGTGGTGATTCCCATATCGTGGGCGGTTTGGATGCTGTTTTTCACGCCAACCAAGTAGAGGGCTTCTACGGCGGGGATGTTCAGTGATTGGTCGAGTGCGTGCCGGATATCAATCGGCCCCCGATATTTTCCATCATAATCTTGGGGGTTGTAGCATTTTAATCCGTTGGCGGCTTCTACTTGATTGCCATCCGGGCTGCAGTAGGTATTAAATTCGGTTTTGACGTCCCATAAAATGGTATTTGGAGTATACCCCTGTTTGAATGCTGTTGCGTAGACAAATGGTTTAAACGAAGAACCTGGCTGGCGTTGGCCCATGATTGCCACATCAAATTGCGGATCAAATAAACAGCTTCCATTGGCTTTCTGATCGCATCCTTCGGGATATGATTTTGCGAAATAATCTTTTGATCCAACCAGGGTTAGGATTTCTCCGGTCTTGGGATCGATAACAGCCGCCGCGGCATTATTGGCTTTGTAGGCTTTAATGGATTTATCGGCATCTTGGATTACTTTTTCCGCGTGTTGCTGCAGATCCCAATCAAGGGTGGTATACACTTTCAATCCCTTTTCTTTCAGGAAATCGGACCCATATTTATTTTCTAGGTATTGCTGGATGTACATGACAAAGTGCGGCGCCTTGATCGGCGTTATCCGGTCGGAAAATTTCAGGACTTCGCTTTTTGCACTGTCCATTTGCTCCTGGCTGATGTATCCCTGGTCCCGCATCTGTTTTAAAATGTAATCCTTCTTTTGCATCAGCTGGTCTCTATGGGATCCGTAAGGGGAATAGTAGCTGGGGGCTTTAATGAGCCCGGTTAAAAGCGCCGATTGCGCTATGGTAAGATTAGCAGCGGAAGTGCTGAAGTAGGTTTGCGCGGCCGCCTCAGCCCCGTAGGCATTCTGGCCGAACGGGATCTGGTTTAAATACCAGTCAAAAATCTGGTCCTTTGAATACCGTTTTTCTAATTCAATGGAAAGTACGATTTCCCGCACCTTTCGCTGGAGAGTTTTTTGGTTATTCAAATAGACGAACCGGATTAATTGCTGGGTGATGGTTGAGGCTCCTTCGCTGGGGCTTTGCAACTTCAAGTCAACTAAAACAGACCTGATGATCGCCTCAAGATCGATTCCCCCGTGATGGTAGAACCTAGCGTCCTCCGAGGCCAAGATGGCGTGTTTTAGGTTGTCTGAGATCTTATCAAAATCCACGATTTCCCGCTTTTCTTCCCCGTAAATATCATAGAGCAGGACTTTGCCGGTCCGGTCGTAGATTTTAGTGGATTGGATAAAGGGGGTTTCCGTGAATTTTTCCGGGCGGGGCAGGTCATAGGTGTAATAAAAGAACAAACCCATCACCAAGATAACCATGGCCAACACCAAAAAGGCGGCGTATTTGCCGATTTTAAGGAGAGTTTTCCGGTTCTTTTTGATAGTATTCCAGGCCTTTCTAAGCATATCCTGGACTTGTTGTAATATAATAGGCATTGGATAAATATTAAATTATGTTTCCTGTGATCCTAATACAATTATACATGAAAGTCCATACATTAAAAAACCCTGCCTGTGCAGGGTTTTTTAGTATTAACTGGTGATTACATGGTTTCTTCCTCGTCGTCCATTCCTAGATCTTCTTCTTCATCGGCTTCTTCGTCCTTGTCATCATCTTTTTCGTCATCATCCTCTTCGTCCTCGTCATCATCCTCGTCCAGGGTGTCATCATCTTCGTCAGCCTGGCTTAAAATATTAAATAGCAAATCGTCTTCCATTTGTATCAGCGACGCTAACTTCTAATCACGCTCGAATTTACTACAATTAGCAAACTCGGGTGTTACTAGTGAATTAAGGTCGCCTTAAGTTATTTGTTTATACTTTCCCTATTATATTTTTTCACGCCTCATTGTCAATAGCTTCTATTCACAGGTTGTTTAAGTTAGGTCCGGATTCTGCAAAAAAGCGCACAGGGCGATGCCCAGCGCGTCGTAAGCGTCGTCTTTTTTCCGGTCTTTTTCTTTCAAGTCAAAGTCGGTTAAATCTAAAAGCTGTTTGGTCATTTCCTGCACCTGTTTTTTTTCCGCCTTGCCGTATCCGCCAATCGTCATCTTCACTTGCAGGGGGGTGAACTCGCACACCGGGACGTTTTCCTTGGCCGCCGACAGTAAAATTACTCCCCGGGATTGGCTTACTGGGATGGCGGTCTTTACGTTCTTGAAGAAAAAGAGGCTTTCAATGGAGAGAATATCGGGTTTGTGTTTTTTAATCAGGGCATTCACTTCATTATGGATGGTGTGGAGGCGGTCTTGGGCAAGGCTTTTGTTGTCGGTAATAATACAGCCAAAATCAATTACTTTCGGCTTTTCGTCACGGTCCTGTTTTTGATGTTTGGGTTTTGAGGTTTTAATGACGCCATACCCGACGATCGCGGTTCCCGGATCAATACCCAGAATAATCATTAGAATTTAAGGTTAGAATAAATATCTTGAATGGCGTCGTTTTCATCAAGGGCTTCAAAGAGTTTTTGGTTTTTTTCTTTTTCTTTTTCGTCGAGGGTAATTTCTTCTTTGGCGAACCATCCCAAATATGCCGAATCAATTTTCAATCCTTTTTCTTCGAGAGCCTTTTTTACTTTTTCCAAATCTTCGGGTTTGGTGTAAATCTGAGCCATATTCTCCTGCCAGGAAATATCATCGGCTCCCGCTTCAATGGCAATCGATTCGATATCTTCTTTAGGTTTGCCTTCGCTTGGCACGCCGATAAATCCTTTGCGCTCAAACATCCAGCGGATCGCCCCTTCGCCGGCCATTTTTCCGTTGTGCTGGCTTAAAATGCCTTTAATTTCTCCGAGGCTGCGGTTTTTGTTATCGGTAATCCCCTCCATAATAATAGCAGTGCCGCCCGGCCCCAAAGCCTCAAAAGAAATCCCTTCTAGAGTTTCCCCAGCCAATTCTCCCGTACCTTTTTTAATCGCCCGTTCGATATTTTCCTTGGGCATGTTGTATTCCTTGGCTTTTTCGATGGCGGCTTTAAGTTGTATGTTGCTGGAAACGTCCGGCCCTTTTTCTTTAACAGCAATAGTAATCACGCGCGCCATTTTGGAAAAGATTTTTCCTTTTTTGGCGTCGTTGGCGTTTTTGGTGGCGGCGACAGTTTTAAAATGACTATGACCTGACATGATAGTGTTTATATATTAATAATGCTGCTCCGGTGATGATAATAATTACTAGTACGATTAAAAATAGTATTAATGGATTACGGCTGGAGAATTGTTCGGTAGAGCTCATTGCTTTTTCCGCAATACTCGCTTGGCTCGCGCTAACCACTTTATTGTTAGCAGTTTTCGTTGTTTTTGGCAATGCGGTTTTAGTTTTCTTGACGGTTTTGGGGATTATTTTCGGGGCTGCCGGACCGTTTTCCGCTTTAGGCGTACCGCCCGGATTCTTGCTGGTTTGCCAGTTTGAGCCAACTTTTTCCATGGTTTGCTTGGTGGTATTATTTCCGCCAGGCCATTTTGAAACAAAGTTAACTTGGTCGATAACGAGGCCGGTTTTATCATATAAAACTAAATCTTCGCCGGTATTGCCTAGCGCCCCAGAATAAATTCCATCAGCTTTAATTGTTGGCATGGAATTATCATTAGTTCGCTCAAGTAAATAAAACCCTGCGGCGGGAATGGAATTTTTTAGAGATATTTTTAGTTTTCCATCCGCGGATGTTAATTGAGAGAGTTTTTCAACTCAATCCATTCATTGTTGGCCGACGTGGTGGTCCCCATCCAAGCGATTTCGTTGATAACAATTGAGGCTTGGCAAAAAGAAGGAAAAAACAAAACGAGAACAAAAGGCCAGAGTAGTATCTTTTTCATCATTCATCAGTATACTAATCTGGTTTAATAGGGAATATGGCCTCGGTTTGTGGATTAAATAAGATTTGGGGTTTTAGTATATTTTATTCCCAAATGTTCGTAGGCAAGGCGCGAGGCGACCCGGCCCTTAGGAGTTCTTTCTAGAAATCCCGATTGCATTAAGTATGGTTCATAAATATCTAAAATCGTGTCCTCTTCTTCCATGGCGGCCGCTGCCAGTGATTGTAAACCAACCGGCCCGCCATCGAACTTTTCAATTAACGCCAATAAAATTTTGATGTCGCCCGAATCCAATCCCCTTTTATCAATTTCCAATGATTCCAAGGCGTGCTCGGTAATTTCTTTGGTGACGATGCCGTCATTTTTTACTTCGGCAAAATCGCGGACGCGTTTTAATAACCGGTTGGCGACGCGTGGGGTAAATCGCGATCGCTTGGCGATGATTTGCACGGCTTCCGGATGAATATTCACCCCTAATAAATTGGCCGATCGCTGGATAATTTTCCCAATGTCTTCCGGTTTATAAAAATTAAGCTGGAAGGTTCCGCCAAAACGGTTTCTTAAAGGCGCAGATAATAATCCTGGCCGGGTAGTAGCACCGATGAGGGTAAATCGGGGGAGCCGCAACTCCATGGTCCGTGCCATCGGGCCTTTTCCTAAAATTAAATTCAGTTTATAATCCTCCATGGCGGGATACATATATTCTTCGATGGATTTGTGCATCCGGTGGATCTCGTCTAAAAATAAGACATCGCCTTCTTGGAGGTTGGTTAAGATTGCGGCTAAGTCCCCCGCCCGTTCGATAGCCGGCCCCGAAGTCATGCGGATTTTCTTGCCCATTTCCAAAGCAACCAGGTGCGCGAGCGTGGTTTTTCCCAATCCTGAGTTTCCGTAGAACAAAAGATGGTCAGGGGATTGACCTCGTTGCTTGGCTGCGGCTATAATGATCTTCAGATTCTCTTTGATTTTATCCTGACCGACATAATCGTCCCATTGTTTGGGCCTTAAGGAAGAATCAAGGAGCTGATCATCGCCCACGAGTTTTTGATTGGCAATACTTGACATATATTATAGATAGTGATATAGTTAGACTATTGCATAAAAAAGCGACTCAAAAACGTCTTTTTTTGTATATTCTACCAAGAACACAGTAATTAAAAAACAGCTGTGGAGTTGGAGGTCTTATATGGGCCTGCCCTAGTAATGGTTAATCTTGCTCCGGCTCGATTATACCTCGGGTAAGCTTTTACTGGTATCCCAGATACCATGACCCCTCCAACTCCAGAGCTGTTTTTTGTTGCGTGCTATTCCTCACCGACGACTTTTTTTACTTCTTCCAATGTGGTATTTCCCTCTAAAATTTCAATTAATCCCGACTGGAACATCGTCACCATTCCTTTCTTGATGGCCAATTCCTTTACTGACGACGCTGGCGGGTTGGTCAGGATGAATTTTTCCATTTCGGCGTCTACCAGGAATACTTCATATAACCCCTTTCTTCCTTTATATCCGGAGAAGTTGCAGGCTTCACATCCCTTTTCTGAAATTTTGGCGATTTTCACTTTTTCAAAATCCCTTGGGAACTCCACACTTTTAGGAACATTTTTTACGCCTTCTTTTATTTCTGAGAGTTCCGTGCTATTCAGCTTTACTAATGATGAGCATTTCTGGCAGACTTTTCTTATTAGCCGCTGGCCGATCGCCATCTTAATGGCCGGCGCGATCGATGCCACGTCAGCTCCCAAATCAACCAATCGTGGAATGGATCCGGGCGCGTCATTAGTGTGCAGGGTCGATAATACCAAGTGGCCAGTCAGTGATGCCTGGAGGGCGATTTTTGCGGTTTCCAAATCCCGGACCTCCCCCACCAAAATCACATCCGGGTCTTGGCGGACAATAGACCGCAGCCCTTCCGAGAAGGTGTAGCCTTTTTCCGGCGAGACCTGGGTTTGTGAAATGCCTTCCAAATGATATTCGATCGGGTCTTCAATAGTGATAATTTTGATTTCCGGGTCTTGTACTTTCATTAGGAAGGCGTACAGGGTAGTGGTTTTTCCGGATCCGGTCGGCCCGGTGATGATAATCATTCCATTGGGCTTTTTGATTTCCTTTAAGAAAATCTCATGCAAGTCTTTCCGCAATCCCAAAGATTCCAACCCGATCAAATTCTTGGGATTTAAAATCCTCATCACAATTGATTCGCCGTATTCGGCCGGAAGGCTCGAGGTCCTGATTTCAATAACTAAATCTTTAATGACAACCGTAAATCGCCCATCCTGCGGCTTATCGGTGATATTAAGTTTTATTTTTGATTCCAATTTTAACCGGGACAATAAATTATGATAAATGGCGGGTTCAAAGAAAGCCGCATCGTGCAAAATCCCGTCGATCCTGATCCGCAGGCGCACATTATGTTCTTCCGGTTCAAGATGCACGTCCGAAGCCTCCAGATGCACCGCGCCAAATAAAATAATATCCAATAGGTTGGTGGTGTTTTCGTTCAGATGCCTTTTGATGGTTTTTTCAAAATCAGCGATATGGTTGACCGATGTTTCGATATCCTTGATGATATCATCCGTGATGGTAACTGACCCTAATATTTTTTTGTGTTCTTCCATTATGATTACTTTAACTCATCGCATGGATAATCTTTTCTTCGTGCAGGGGCGCCTCCTGGGTTTTGGGTGCCGGTTTGGGATACAAGTTTTCCAATATTTGCTGGCGGTCGGCCCCTTGCTTCATCAAAGACGCGCACAGTTCAAATATTTCCGGGCGAGTGCCGGGATTTTGGAAGTTTTCATGCGCAATGCTCAGGCCGGTTAAGAGGGAATTGGCCACATTTTGTTTTACTAGGTTATCACCAAGGGAATTGATGATTTGGAGATTGATTTCGGCCAAGGATTTTTGCTCCACCATATTTGCCGTGCCGAAAAGCTTGTTTTCCGGATGGTTATCAACGTTTACAATCGGCACGTCCAATAAAAAGCCGAAAGAATCGAGTTGTTCTGATAATTGCTTGTGGAAATCCTGGACGCCCAAGGTGATAATCAGATCGGGCCGGGTTTCCGAGAAGTAAAAAGCGATCTGGTCCTTCTTTAGATTTCCCCTATCGAGCGTTAAATGGATTTTTAAGTTAGATTCGCTTTTTTCGTAGTAGACCTGGGAGATGTTGGCCACTTCTTGAGGAATGGAGATGACGAAATTTTTTGGGGTGGAGATAAAATCCAATGAAGGGACCAGGAACTGGAATTTTTGCGGTATTGAATCAGCGATGAGGTTTACATTCTTGCCCAGTTCCTTTAAAGTATAAAAAAAGGCCAAAGCGCCCGGCGCGCTTTCGCCCTCAAGATCAGATGGTATAATGCAGATATTCTTAGAATTATTGATAAGCTGTATGATGTCTTGCATTGCTTCCATATCTTTTATCTTTTTAATCTAAGTAACTTTAAACTATATTATTTGTATGCAAAAGTCAATCACTAAAAATTCCACAGAGACGCAAAACATCGGGGAAAAGATGGCCAAAGAGATTTTAAAGAAAGATATTGCCGAAAACGCGGCGGTTTTGTGCTTGCATGGTGACTTGGGTGCCGGAAAAACTACGTTCTTGCAGGGATTTGCCAAGGGGTTGGGCATTGAAGAAAAAATCTTGAGCCCGACCTTTGTCATCATGAAAAAATTCCCCGTTGCGCATAAGCACTTCACTTATTTTTACCACTTTGACCTCTACAGATTACAAAATGATGAAGAAGTGCTGGAATTGGGTTTTAAAGAAATTATTTCCAATCCGAAAAATATCGTCGCCATCGAGTGGCCGCAGAAAATTTCTTCCCTATTGCCAAAAGACGCCATCAAAATCGTCTTTGAGCACGACACGGTTGATCAGCGTTCATTGAAGATCGATGAGGATGGGTTATAATAACCACAGTACTTTTCACTTATCCATATAATCCCATACTGCTGAAAGGCATTGCATGAAACCGGCGGCCCAGAAGTCGCTCAAGTTTCCCTTGGAACGGGAGACGATGCTGGACGAGATCTATCGCTGGAAGGTCTGCAAGCGTTTCTTCCATCGCTCATCGGTGTGGCTCCATGCCCAGC
Source organism: Candidatus Parcubacteria bacterium (assembly GCA_019658985.1). Lineage (GTDB taxonomy): Bacteria > Patescibacteriota > Minisyncoccia > Minisyncoccales > Staskawiczbacteraceae > VGLO01. The sequence continues at coordinate 14,075 of JAIFWS010000007.1, read as the reverse complement.
GCGTTAGGCTGATGGTGGACAGTTTGTCTCGGCTGGCTAAAAAATGCTGGCCAGACGACCGTGATTACGACGCCAAGAAGGCGAGTGTCCTAGCGCTCGTGCACGATGATCCAGAAATCCTGACGGGGGACCATCAGGCTTGCCACAAGGCCTCGTGGAGCCCGGCCAGAAAACTTCGTGTTGCCAAGGAGGAGCTGACAGCCATCGAGGAACTGGCCGTGGCATTCCCAGGCATCATCGCCGGCTACGATTACGGCGAGCTTCTCCGGTGCGCCCACCGCAAGGAGTGCAAAGAATCGCAGCTAATGAAGCTGTGCGACAAGTGGGACGCTTTCTGTGAAGCTCTGCATGAGGTGCTGGCGGGAAATAACATACCGCTTCCCATGCTGTTTCAGGATTACGATTTCCTGAAGAGCTTTCTCCGAGACTATCCGCTCGTCGCGCCTCTGTTTGAGCAAAGAAATAGGCACCCCTTCCTTAAATCACCCATCCTGAGGATCAAGGCGCCCTTCGGAGGGAAATCCCAACCGCATACCCGGGAGTCGGTTAGAAGGAAAACGGATTTTCCTGGCTACGATCACTGGAAGAGCCTTATCCTTAGAGGTCTTGGCCAGAAGGGAATGGATTATCTGATCAACGTCAAGCAAGAGGAGTTGTTCTGACGACAACTGCCCCGAGCGTGCATGCGAAGGGCTTTTTTCTTGATACAGAAATGATAGAATGTCTGATATGGCAGATAAAAAATTAATTATCATCGATTCTTCCTCTCTATTATACCGGGCGTTCCATGCCCTACCGCCGCTGACCAATTCCAAGGGCCAGGCCACCGGGGCTGTCTACGGATTTTTGCTGATTTTATTTAAAGCTATTAAAGATGTGCAAGCCAATTATGTCGTGGCGTGTTTCGATACGCCCAAGCCGACGTTCCGCCATGAAAAATTTGATGAGTATAAAGCGGGTCGGGCTCCGACCCCCGACGGCATCATCAGCCAATTCCCGATTATAAAAGAAGTGCTCAAGGCTTTCGGAGTCCCGCTATTTGAAAAAGAAGGATTTGAAGCCGATGATTTAATTGCCACCATTGCTAAAAAATATGCAACAGGTGCGCAGGTTTTTATTGTCAGCGGGGATTTGGATAATTTGCAATTGGTGGATGAGAATATAAAAGTGTACACGCCGGGAAAAAGCATCAAAGAAACTATTATTTATGACAAGGCGAAAGTGATTGAACGGTTCGGCGTGGAACCTTCGCAAATGAATGATTTTAAAGCTTTAACCGGAGACAATTCAGATAACGTGCCCGGGGTTCCAGGAATCGGCAAGACCGGAGCGGCGGATCTTATCCAAAGATTCGGAAGCATTCAGAATTTATACGATGAAATTTCTACTGACACCGCAATTTTAAAACCGAAAATAAAAGAAGCGTTGAAAACCAATAAAGACAAAGCTTTCATGTCGCTTGAATTAGTAAAAACGGTCCAGGATATGGATTTGGATTTTGATCTGGAAGCCTGTAAATTCGGTAATTTTGATAAGGAAAAATTGGCGGCGATATTTACCGAATTGAATTTCACCACCATGATGGAAAAAGTGGACAATCTAATGTAACATAGACGTATGCCAAATCTTTCTTTTAAAATAGCGTGGACGGTCATTGTCGCGGGATCCTTCGTAATTATTTCCTATATCGCCTTAAACTACCAGAATTTGAACACGGGATTTTACATGGTCTCTTCTTTCTTGGTGGTATATGTATTCCTCTTTGGTTTTGCCATCGGCCAGAATTTCACCGCTCCGGTCAGGAAATTATTGAAACGCGCCGATGAACTGAGTAAAGGAGATTTAAAAAGCCGGTTTTATTTGGAGAGCAAGGATGAACTGGGGCAATTGGCTCAAGTTTTTAACCATATTGCCGACCAGCTCGAAGAGAGCAAGGCTAAAAGTGAAAAAATGGAGCAGTCAGTGGGATTGAAAGTGGAAGCGCAAACCCAATCGCTCCGGGAAACTATTGATGCCCTGGAGAAAAAGGTGCAGAACCGGACTCTGGAATTCCAAAAAATGAGCAAGGATTTGGAAAGGTTTAAAGAGATGGCTAAAAAACCAGCTTTAAAACCGCCAACAGACCCACAAGAGCCCCCACAAGAAGCATAAAAATGATACCGAACCATGCCAGAACTCCCCGAAGTGGAAACCACGGTAAAAGGCTTGCGCGAGAAGGTCCTTAATAGGACCTTTGTTGATATCTGGACGGATTGGGAGAAGACGTTTAAAAACCCCAAGAGTTTTAAGGACTTTAAAAAAGAGTTAATCGGCAAAAAAATCCTGCGCGTTTGGCGCCGGGCGAAGAATATCATTTTTGAATTATCAGATGGCTATTCGCTGCTCGTCCATATGAAAATGACCGGCCACTTGATGGTCGGCAAATGGCGCTTGGAGAAAGGAATATGGCAACCGGAAGAAGCCGGCCCTTTAGAGGAAAAAATCAACCTATTTTTGCACGCGATGCTGATGTTGGACAACGGCCAGATCCTCGCCTTGTCGGATTTGAGAAAATTTGCGAAAATTGAGCTATGGAAGACCGAGGAATTGTTACATTCCCCGGAATTTGAGAACATCGGGCCCGAACCCCTGGAAGAAAGTTTCACACTCGAAGTTTTCAAAAAAACGCTGGCGGGAAAGCGCGGCAAAGTAAAACAGGTGATCATGGTTCCGGAAGTGATCGCGGGCATCGGCAATATTTATGCAAGCGAAGCTTTGTGGTGGGCGAAGATCCATCCGCAAAAAGATGTTTCAAACCTGGATGGTAAAGAACTGAAATTATTATACAAGGCCATCAGAAAAGTATTAGAAGCAGGGATCAGGCTGGGCGGAGGGAGTTTTTCGGATTACCGCAATGTGGATGGCAAGAAAGGGAGTTTTGAGGGCGATAATCGTGTTTACCAGCGCGAAGACCAGCCATGCTCCCGTTGCCGGACCCCTATTAAGAGAATCATGTTTGGCGGAAGGAGCGCCTTTTATTGTCCCGTCTGCCAGACATTAATATAATATTATTAACTATAATGCATGAAAAATTTCATCAATAAGGTCATCCAGATATTGATCTTGAACAACTTTTTTTTAAACTCGGGCTGGGGTTTGCTAAGCCCCATCTACACAGTCTTTATTGTAAAATATATTACCGGCGGGGACTTGGCCAAGGCTGTTGAGGTGGTGGGACTTTCTACGCTGGTCTATTGGGTATTAAAATCTATCCTGCAAATCCCGATTGCCAACCTTATTGATAAAATTAAAGGGGAAGGAGATGATTTTTGGTTTTTGTTCTGGGGTACACTTATAACCGCCTTTGTGCCCCTAGGATTTATTTTCTCCACCCACATCTGGCATATTTACGCGCTGCAGATTATTTACGCGGTCGGATCGGCAATGAACTTCCCTTCGTGGTCGGCGCTCTTTACCAATCATATCGATGAGGGCAAGGAAGCGCTCGAGTGGAGTGTTAATAGCACATTTTTGGGGGTGGGATTTGGCGTTGCCAACGGGATCGGGGGATTGGTTATCGCGCTTACGGGATTTAATGTCATGTTTATCCTGGTTGGCCTTTTCCTCTCCGCATCAGCATTTATTTTGTTATTTATCAGGGAGGATGTATTATTGAAAACAAAAAGGGGCCGCGCTATTTTAAGGGCAAGGAAAAAAGTTGTAATAGCCGAGATTGTCGCGGAAAAATAAAGGTTTTAAACTTAAAACATGAAAAACCAGGAGATTGCAGAGATATTTTATCAGATCGCGCGGTTTTTGCAGATCGACGGAGTGCAGTTTAAACCTTATGCTTACCAAAAAGCCGCCGCTTCTTTAGAGGGTTTAAAGGACGACGTTGGTGATATATATAGAAAGGGCGGCCGGAAGGCTCTTGAAGAAATACCGGGCATCGGAAAAGCGATGTCCGAACACATCGAAGAATATTTAAAAACCAAGAAAGTAAAATTCCTGGAAGAATTCAAAAAAGGCCTGCCGGTAAAAATGGATGAACTGTTGCGGGTGGAGGGACTGGGGCCCAAGAAAATAAAAGTACTCTACGAGAAGCTTGGGATCAAGAATTTAAAAGATTTAGAAAAGGCGGTAAAAAAACACCAGATCGCGCCTTTGTTTGGCTTTGGAGAGACGACGGAAAAAAATATCGTCCAGGGACTCGAATTTGCCAAACAGAATAAGGGCAGGGTTCTGTTGCACGCCATTCTGCCGACAGCCCGCGAAGTTTTGAAAAAATTAGAAGCACTGCCAGAAGTAAAAAAGGCCAGCCTGGCCGGATCGCTGCGCAGGCGGAAGGAAACCATCGGCGACGTTGATTTTTTAGTGGTTTCCAAAAATCCAAAAAAAGTGATGGATTTTTTTGTTAAATTGCCGGGCGTAAAAAAAATCTGGGGACAGGGCGGTACCAAGGCCTCGGTGCACATGGCCGAAGGATTTGATATGGATTTGCGGGTGGTACCGGCCGAAAGCTATGGATCGGCTCTGCAATATTTTACTGGTTCGCAGGCCCATAATATCGTAACGCGCAAAATTGCCATTGATAAGGGATTGAAGCTCAGCGAGTACGGCGTTTTTAAAGGAAGTACAAGAATTGCCGGAAAAACTGAGGAAGAGGTGTATAAAGCCATCGGCCTGGATTATATCGAACCGGAACTGCGAGAAGACAATGGCGAAGTTGACGCGTATTTGGCGGGAAATTTACCTAAGTTAGTAGAATTAAAAGATATCAAAGGCGATTTGCACTGCCATTCGGATTGGAACGGTGGCGAACATTCAATAGAGGTGATGGCTAAGACCGCCATGGAAAAGGGATATGAGTACATCGGTATTTCTGATCACAGTAAAACTCTGCAGATTGAGAACGGCTTAAATGAAGAGAAGTTCTTGAAGCAAAGCTTGGCCATCAAAAAAATTAATGAAAAGTTTAGAAAAGACGGGGTATCATTTAGGATTCTGCACGGATGCGAAGCAGACATTTTAAAAGACGGTTCGATTGATATTAAAGATGAAGTATTAGCCCAGCTTGATTACGTTATTGCTTCGGTGCACTTAAATACCAAGATGGAGAAAAAAGAAATGATGGAGCGTCTGGGCAAAGCGATGAAAAATCCCAATGTCGATATTATCGCCCATCCGACCGGCCGCATCGTAAACCAGCGCGAAGAGTACGCGGTTGATATGGATTTGCTATTAAAGCTGGCAAAAGAAACCGGAACGATTCTGGAAATTAATTCTTCGGAAAGGATGGACCTGCGCGATTTTTATATCAGGCGGGCAAAAGAAGAGGGAGTGAAGATGGTCATCAATACCGATTCTCATGCCAAGGAACACATGGATTTAATGGAATACGGCGTCAGCCAGGCGCGGCGGGGCTGGGCGGAAGCTAAAGATATTATCAATACCCTGCCAGCCGAAGAATTCTTAAAAGCCTTAAAATAGATGTCGAGGGAAAAATCAGCAGGGGCCATTATTTATCGATTAGAAAACGAGGTGCCCCAGTACCTGCTGTTGCATTACCATTCGGGGCACTGGGAATTTGCCAAAGGGCATGTCGAGGAAGGCGAAACCGAAGAGGAAGCCGCGCGCCGCGAAATCAAAGAAGAGACTGGAATCGATGATATAACTATCATGCCGGGGTTCAAAGAAAGCATAAAATATTTTTTCAAAAATAATTACGATTTAAAAAAAGAAGAAAAAAAGAAAGCACCCTGGATTTTCAAACTCGTAGTCTTTTTCCTGGCCAAGACCCACGTACGGAAAGTAAAGCTTTCCAAGGAGCACATCGGATTTATCTGGCTTCCCTATAATGAAGCCCTTAAAAAATTAACTTTTAAGAATGCTAAAAATCTCCTCAAAAAAGCCAATGACGCCGTTCCAAAGTAAAGTATATGAAGCTGTAAAGAAAATTCCCAAAGGAATGGTTTTTACCTATAAGGATGTGGCCGAAATGATCGGCAGTCCTGGCGCTTACCGGGCCGTGGGGACTGCGTTGAAAAATAACACCGATCCGGGCGTACCCTGTCACCGGGTCATTAAAAGCAACGGGGATGTGGGCGAGTATAATGGTTTGGCCGGCAGGAAGATGGCATTATTAAAAAGCGAAGGCGCTCTGTAATAGATTCCTGTCATTCCCGCTTTCGCGGGAATGACAGAGAGCTGACGTTATTTTAATTTTGTCATTCCCGCGAAAGCGGGAATCCAGAGTGTATGTTTTAAATCTATGAAATCCTATTATGTGTATATACTGGCAAGCAAAAGAAATGGCACCCTATATACTGGAGTGACCAGCGACTTAATTAAAAGAGTGCATGAACATAAGAATAATTTAATTGAAGGTTTTACGAAAAAATATAAGGTACATACACTAGTGCATTATGAGGAGACGAGTGATGCTGTTGCAGCGATCGAAAGGGAAAAGTATATCAAAAATTGGAACAGAGAATGGAAATTGGAGCTTATAGAAAAAACGAATCCAACTTGGAAGGACTTATATGATCAACTATAACTCTGGATTCCCGCTTTCGCGGGAATGACAACTAAAAAAAGAATAACGAACAATAAAAAATCCCGCGAGTGCGGGATTTTTTATTACTTGCCTTTTACTTCCTCAATGATCTTTTCAAACACCGTAGGGTATTTTTTAATCAGTTCGGACAGGACTTTCCTATCTAATTCTATCTTTTTCATCTTCAGTCCGTGGATTAATTTGCTGTAGCTGGTGCCTAATTTCCGGGCAGCGGCATTGATCTGTAATTGCCACAATTGCCTGAAATCTCGCTTTTTTACTTTCCTGTCCCTATAAGAGTAGGTCCAGGCATGGCGCAAAGCGTCTTTAGCCAATTTGAATTTTGATTTCCGGCCATACTTAAATCCCTTCGCATGCTTTAAAAGGTGTTTTTTATGTTTATGGGCCGCAGCTCCTTTTTTAACTCTTGTCATGTCCGTGTTTAATTACTGTGAATTAGCTTTGTAAATACCGTTTCACCCTCTTGGTTTCCGACTTTGATAATTGGACCCATTTGCGCGCAGTCCTTTTTTGCTGGCCGGTTTTCTTGGAGCGGTAATGGTTCTGGCCGGCGATGCGTCGCAAAATCTTACCGGTTCCGGTAATTTTAAAACGCTTGATAATGGCTTTCTTTGTCTTATTCATAGCTTTGTTTATATTTTCAGATGAATATCTGCCCGGAGCGCAGCGAAGGTAAATATATAAATCCCGTGATTTTGCGAAAGGTTACGAAGTAACTTATAATCTTTCGCAAAATCACGAGCGAGCTGCGTAGCAGCGGGGATTTCTACTCTTTAGATATAATTGCGGTAAACCCTTTCAGGTCGCGCTTTAATTCCCGTTCAACTTTTACTGGAAGCAGTTTATCAACCATTTCCAAAAATGATATCACTTTTTTGTGGGCAAGCTCTCCCATCGCTTTCTCTCTTCCCTTCAATACCATTACTACTTTAACCTTGTCTCCTTCTTTTAAAAACTTTTCCGCTTGCTTGGCCTTGATGGCGATATCTCCTGCGGCGATGTTAAATCCCAGCTGTATTTCTTTTAACTTGGTAATTTTGGTATTTACTTTGATCTTCCGTTCTTTCTTTTGCAGTGAATAGAGGTATTTTCCGTAATTTCCGATCCGGCATACCGGCGGTACTACTTTCTCAGTTACCTGGATTAAATCCAATCCTTTGGATTTTGCCAGGTCGATTGCTTCAAAAATGCCCATGACTCCCAGCTGTTCGCCGGTCTCGCTGATCACCCGCACTTCTTTTGCCTGTATGAAATTGTTGACTAATACTTTTTCCAAATTGTTTGCTATTATGTGGAGATGCCGAGATTGAACTCGGGTCCAGAAGTAGTTATAAAATAATTCTACAAATGTATGCTGTTTTGTTTTGGGATGCTAAATAAGAAACAGCCAAAATGTTTGGCATCCGATCCTTTTGATTTTAGCAAATGCCCAAGGACTGCAATTGCCTATCCTGATGATATAACACCTTTGATCCGCCTATCAGGAGTTGACGGGAAAGATGCAGCATTAAGCTAAAGCTAACGCTGGTTGCCGATTAAATAAATTAGCAATTATGTAGGTTCCGGAAGTTTAGCCAGGTTCCAGAATACTGGATTTGCTTATTTTATAAAAGAACCTCTGTCGAAGCTCACATCCCCTTATTCCATGCCTCTTTGGATTTGCCGGTCAAGGTCGCGCTCTTTAATCGCTTCCTTTTTATTGAACTTTTTCTTTCCTTTGGCTAATCCAAATTCGAGTTTTATCCTACCATCTTGCTCGTAAACTTTCAAGGGGATGAGCGCGAATCCGCGTTCACCGACTTTGCCGGCCAGATAATCAATCTCTTTTTTATTCAATAACAGCTTGCGCTCCTGCTCCGGGTTATACCCGATAGGCGCGTTTTTGGGCTGGTAGGGAGGTACTTTTGCCCCGATTAAAAAAGGCTCAGCAGCGCGGATTACCACATATGACCCCGATAAATTGATATGCCCGGTTTTAATGGATTTAACCTCCTGGCCCTGCAATACCAAGCCCGCCTCGTATTTTTCGAGGATTTCATACTCAAAAGTGGCCTTTTTGTTCTCAGAATAGACCTGCATGGCTCTATGATAGCACCCAGGCCGGGTTAATCAAACCCCCTTGACAAGATAGTGTTATTAGTATATAACAACAGTAAGAATGACGGGTTCAGTATAAGCCTATTTGAGCTTATTCCTTTCTTTCAGATCACCGCGATCATGCGCAAGACGTGCCAGCTCTCCTATTGTATAAGTAGGAAAGCCCACGTTGACCGGTGTATAACGATGATTTGAAAGAAGGGACCAGATATCTCTTCAGAAAGCGAGGCAGAGATGCCAAAGGAGCGTTAGGGCCACGAGCGTGGCACGGACAAGCTAGGACTCTGCATGGGCGGAGTTCGTTAGGCGAAGTCTTTCGCCAATCCTAGCAAGCGCAACAACGCCGTTCTGTCTTCTCTCTGTGTATCGGCCTCGATAGCACAGAAAAAGACAGAGGTACACGTCCCTTGAGTTTTTGCAGCGGGAGGTGAGCCATGAAACAACTCATACGGTTCTGGTCGCGAGCGACCGGGACATGTAAATGAGTCATGGGGAGGCGAGCAGGCAACGGCTTGCTGGTCTCCCCCATTTTTTTCAAATCATTATTTGTACAAGCTAATCACTGACTACGTAAAGATATTTCGATGGTAGAATTTCAGAATGACAGCGAAATTGTGATTTGAAAAAAGGGAAACGAGAAAGGGTGCGCGCGTGCGTGCCAGTCGGTTCCCTGGTGTTTCTAGCGAGGAGAGTTCGATGATCCGTTTTTCGGTCTTCGACGGCCTGGTGGAAACCATCGTGGTGACCCAGCAGAGGATCAGCTCGTTTCGGCTGGACCTCTTCGTCCGTCTCCAGACGCGGTTTCCCAGAATGGGAACCGCGCAGATCGAGGCGATCCTGCGGGATTGCCTCGAGAACAACGTCTGGGATGGGATTCTGGGGCGGCTGGTCTTGAAAACCGCCAGCTGCTACAAGTTGCTCCCCTGCCAGGTCGTGGCGGAACTCCGCCAGCTCCCGCGGCTTCGTCCCGACTGGCAATTGAGGCGCGAGATCGAGCTCGAGCGCCGCGCCGGGTAGAGGCGCACTCGCAAACGCAAAATGGGGAATCGCGACCGACAATGCCGTCGTATCGCGATTCCCTCTTCCCCTGAGCCCGCAACATTGTGGTTGCGGTATTAGGCCGAGGAGTAAAGAGGGAAAAAGTCTTGGAATATCCAAGGCTTTTTTGATTTCAAAAACCCTTTAATTTATGAGTAAAATAGGTTAGGATTTAACCATGGCAAAAGAAAATATCATCGTATCGCTCGGAGGATCACTGGTTGCGCCTGACAATATTGACCTTGACTTTCTGAGGGGATTTAAAAAGTCCATCACCAAACAGCTTGAGAAAAAGCGGGTGTTTATTTTTGTCGGCGGCGGTAAGATTGCGCGAAATTATCAAGGTGCTTTATTGGAATTTGGCGCGGACAACAAGGAGAGAGATTGGATGGGAATTAATATTACCCGATTAAATGCCGAGATCGTCCGCCAATCATTTGATAAGGTTGCTTTTGAAAAAGTGATCGGCGACCCGACCAAGAAAGTAAATACGCGCCGGGACGTGGCGGTCTTCGGCGGATACAAGCCCGGCTGGTCTACAGATTACTGTTCGGTATTGCTGGCCAAGAATATGGGAATTAAAACCATCATCAACATGACCAATATTGATTATGTCTATGACAAAGACCCGAATAAATTCAAAGATGCCAAGGCCATCAAAGAAATTACCTGGAAAGAATTTAAAAAACTGATACCGGATAAATGGACCCCTGGCCTTTCCGCCCCATTCGATCCGCGCGCCACTAAAATGGCGGAGATTTTAAAAATCAAAGTGGCGATGATTAACGGGAAGCACTTGGACCAAATGGAGAATTTTTTGAATAATAAACCGTTTATCGGAACCATAATCTCATGAAGAAACCAACCATTATCATCATCGTAGTGCTCGTGGTGCTGGTCGCGCTGGCCGGCTTGGTGCTGCATTTTTATAAAGCCAGCATTGATTCAGCCGGCAAAAGTACCAATAGCAATCAAGATAAAAACCCAAGCGCTTCCGCCGGCTTTTCTATTTTAGATGACAAGGATTTTAATTCCAGCACCAAAATGGAAAGCTACAAATTAGGCGATGCTGAATTTAAGATCTATCCCATGGATGACTCTACTAACAAGGGCGGATATTTTGAAGTATATCAGCAGAGCAAAAAAGTATTTTCCTCAGAGCCTAATTATGGCATCGGGGAATTAGTGGCATTTAAATTAGGGGAAAATAAATACGTGATCGTGGATGATTATTCGGGAGGGGCGCACTGCTGCGATACTGATTACCTATTCAGGATCAATAAAGACAGCCAGGTAAAACTCTTAAAAAAGTTTGAGATGGGCAATGCCCGCCTGACCAAAGAAAGTTTGTTATTCAAAAATAGTAAACTCTATTTAGTATTGATGGATGACAGCTTCCAGTATTTCCACGTCCCTTATGCCCTGTCCTATTTCTTCACCCAATATTACCGTTTAGACGGGGATAATGTGGTTGTGGCAAACAGCGATTTTAAAGACGATCTTATTAGAACGGCGGAAGCCTGCGAAGCTAAAATCCTCAAGGACCCTATCAAAGCCGATGACCAAGGCCATTACTGGCTCAATGATTTGATTTGTTACGTCACCAATTATACGTTAGCCGGAAAGCAAGCCGATGCTTTGAAAAAATTCGACGGGTACTTCAACCACTTTTATCCAAGCGGAACGGGCAAGGATGAATTCGGCGAAGTCATAAAACGCGATACGTTGAAAAAGGAAATCATTGATATATTAAAAGATGAACGGTTTAAATAGCGAGATTAAAAAATCAATTTCAGAATCACTGAAAAAGAATTTCGGCGATGTTGCTGTACCCGAATTTTTAGTTGAAAAACCCAAGGATGCAAGCCATGGAGACTATTCCACCAACGTAGCGATGATGCTTTCCAAGGAGTTGAAAAAATCTCCCATGGAAATTGCCCAAAAGATTGCGGACCTGGTGCATAGTGATGCAATCGGAAAAGTGCAGGTAGTGGCGCCCGGGTTTATTAATATGTTCTTGAAAGATGAAGTCTTCAGCCAGAATATTAAAGAAGTTTTAAAAAATAAACAGTTTGGGGCCAATGCGGATTTGAAAAACAAGAAAGTGATTGTTGAATACACTGATCCGAATATTTTAAAAGAATTCCATATCGGCCACCTGATGAGTAATTCCATCGGGGAATCGATTTCCCGGATTTTCCAATTCCAGGGCGCTAAAGTAAAACGGGCCAATTACCAGAGCGATGTCGGTTTGGGAATTGCCAAGGCGGTGTGGGGCAAGATGAAACAGCCTGAATTGGCTTGGCAGCAAGCCTATGTGTTGGGCACGAAAGAATATGAAGAAACCGACCAGGCCAAGCAGGAAATGATTGAGCTGAATAAAAAGATTTTCCAAAGATCAGACGGCACGGTCAATGCTTTGTATGACCAGGGGCGCAAGTGGAGCCTGGAATATTTTGAAACGATTTACAAAAAGCTTGGCACCAAGTTCGATTACTATTTTTTTGAAAGCCAGACGGCCGGTTTTGGTAAGAAAGTAGTGGAAGAGGGATTGAAAAAAGGTATTTTTGAAACCGGGGACAAAGGCGCGATTGTATTTAAGGGAGAAAAACTCGGCCTCCATACGAGGGTATTTATCAATTCCGAAGGCCTGCCGACCTACGAGGCAAAAGATTTGGGTTTGGCAAAAGTAAAATACGCAAAATATAAATACGACCAGTCGGTGATCATCACGGCAAACGAAATCAATGAATACTTTAAAGTAGTACTTTCCGCTATGTCAGAGCTTTTTCCCGAATTGGAAAAGAAAACAAAACACTTGAGCCACGGATTGATGCGCCTGCCGGAAGGAAAGATGTCTTCGCGGACCGGCAAGGTCGTGACTGCGGAATTCTTGATTGATAAAGTAAAAGAGGTGGTGCTGGAAAAAATCAAAGAGCGGGATTTCTCTGATTCTGAAAAAGATCAAGTAGCGGAAAAAGTCGCCATCGGCGCCTTGAAATATTCTATCTTAAAACAATCGATCGGCGGCGATATTATTTACGATGTTGAAAAATCAGTCAGTTTCCAGGGGGATTCGGGTCCGTATTTGCAGTATTCCTTGGCGCGGGCGCTTTCCGTTTTAAAGAAAGCCAAAGCGGAAAAAATCAAAGGGTCGCTTAAAAAGGTGCCAGAAACCGCGCATCCATTTATAAAAATGATGCAGTATTTTCCGGAAGTGGTCCAAAAAGCCGGCAAGGAATACCAGCCCCATTATATCGCCCTCTATATAACCGAGCTTTGCGCGGCCTTCAACCACTACTATTCCGAAAATAAGATTGTTGATAGAGAGGATGAATTCTCCCCGTATAAAGTGGCGGTTACGGAAGCGTTTACGGTAATTATGAAAAACGGGCTTTGGCTTTTGGGAATTCCAACTCCGGAGAAAATGTAAATTAGCCGTCATTGCGAGGCCGCAGCCGTGGCAATCTAAATTGCTTCGCTCTGCTCGCAATGACAAGAGAAAACTATGGCAACAAAACGAAGTGATTTTTTCTGGGCAATTTTAACCGCGGTAATCTGTGTGGCGGTAATTTTTATCGCGGGCTGGTTTTTGTTATTGGGGAACTTTTCTTTTACCAATCAGCCTGATACTACCGCGGACACTCAGCCGAACCAGACAATGCTCGATTGGAATACTATTACCAATAACCAATACGGGTTTTCCATGAAATATCCCAATGGATTTTTTGACGCGGGCCATGAGCCAAAGGTGTTAGCGGGAGATTGTAATTATAATGTATTCCCCGGTTCCTGCCCGAATGTGGAAAAAATAGCAAACCAGGAACTCAATCATTTGCCCGCGGGAAATAAAGTCACGATAAATAATACGACGTATTGCAAGTATCAAATCCAGGATGCCGCCGCCGGCCACCAGTATTATTCTGATTACTATGCGACGGTTAAAAACCAAAAATGCATTGTTGTGGAGCTGGTAACTTCGACAACGACATGTGAAAATTATCTGCCGCTGCAGCCCGGAAATGCCGAGCAGGCCACTAACTATAATAATTGTGTATCAAAGAGAGATAACCGAGGCGCGACCTTGGATCAGATCGTTAATACATTTACAGCAAATTGAAACTAAATAATACTTATTATCTTTTGCGCCACGGACAAGCGATATCCAATGTGGAAAATATCGTTTCTTCGTGGCCTGAACTTTTTGAAAATCCCCTGACGGAAAAGGGTAGGGGACAGGTAGAAGAAGCGGCAAAAAAACTGCAGGGAAAGCAGATTGATATTATTATTTCTTCTGATATATTGAGGACTAAAGAAACGGCCCAAATTGTTGCCAAAACCCTGGGCCTTCCCATTGAGTTTGATCCCCGATTGCGCGAGGTGG
>JAIFWS010000006.1 GCA_019658985.1 Candidatus Parcubacteria bacterium | reverse complement strand
TACCATGTCAGAAAAAATATGTCAATAGTCCTCGTTTATCCCCGCTTCTTGAGCCTATTTTCCGCTGATTTATGCCACGTAACCAGCAACGGTCCGGCAATAAAAATAGAAGAATACGCGCCCGCGGCCACTCCCACGATCAGGGCCAGTGAGAAATATTTAAGGGTTTCGCCGCCGAAAAAGTAGAGTGAAAACATCACGATCAGCACCGTAGCCACCGTGCTCAACGAGCGGCCGAAAGTCTGGTTTAAGCTGGCATCAACGGTTTGCTCAAATGAACTGTTTCCCGTCCTTAAAATGTTTTCGCGGATCCGGTCGAAAATAACAATGGTATCGTGCACGGAAAAACCGATAATCGTCAGCATGGCGGCCACAATCGGAACCGTAATTTGCACGTTATAATAATGGCCCAGGAGCGAGAAAACACCCAGCGGGATGAGGATATCATGGAACAGCGCAACCAGTGAAGTGATGCCGTATTTCCAAGAAGCCACTGGGCGGGAAACCTTGCGGAAAGCAAAAGCTATATAGAGAGTGATTGCCAAAAGGGCCAATACAATGGCCAGCAACGTTTTATTTTTCAGCTCCTGCCCTACTGAAGGCCCGATGTACTGGAAGCTCTTTTCCTGGGCGCCGGATAATTCATTTAATGATGAAAATATTTTCTGATGGGTTTCTTCGTCAACTCCTTTAAATTGCAACACCGCGCCTTTATCCCCGGTCGGCTGGATGACGATTTCCCCCAGATTGAATTCTTCCAGCTTCTTGGAAATTTCTTCGTTAGATGGACGGCTTTCGTTAAATGCAACTTCCATATTGCTGCCGCCGGTAAACTCAATGCCGAATTTCAGTCCGAATACCGCCAGGGAAGCGATAGAAGCCAGGATTAAAAGCCCGGAAATCGCGTAGTAGACTTTGGAATATTTTACAAAAGGAAAATTCATGTATTTTATAGTAACCATTTAGCTTTATGCGCCCACTTGCCTACCACTACCAGAAGCAAAATCCTGGTAATAAAAATGGCGGAGAACAAGCTGATGACAATACCCAATGACAATGTTAAAGCGAATCCTTTAATAAATGAAGTTGAAAACAGGAATAAAATCGCGCAAACGATCAACGAATTCAAGTTACTGTCGCGGATTGAAGGCCATGCCCTCTTAAATCCTTCACTGATGGCAAGCGACAAATCGCGGCCCAATTTAATCTCTTCCTTCATTCTGGCGAAGATCAAAATATTGGCGTCAACGGCCATGCCGATCGACAAGATAAATCCGCCGATGCCAGCCAGCGTCAGAGTAACCGGGACTAATTTAAAGACCGAAAGCGTGATCGCCACATAAATCAGCAGGGCGATTGATGCCAGTAAGCCCGGCAAGCGATAGAACACAATCATGAAAATAACAACGGCCATTATTCCCAGCATGCCCGCGAATAATGATTTCTGCAACGATACCGTTCCGAGGGTAGGCCCTACGGTTTCCTGGGAAATCGGGTTACCGATCTTTACTGGAAGAGCGCCGGAATTTAACCTCCGGGCAATATCATTGGCGGTTGCCGCTGACATATCACCCGTAATCACAGCAGTGCCGCCGGTAATTTTATCCTGGATGACTGGCGCATACAAATCATTCTGGTCGATTTTTCCGTCGCCGGTAGTATCAATAATTGAAGCCCCGTCCAATAAAATAGCTAAGGGTTTTTTAATATTCCTTGCGGTAATATCGCCGAATAACTTTGCCCCTTCGGAATTAAACTGCAACTGGATCTGTGGTTTGAACGTCGTCTGGTCGAACACTACGGTCGCTTTTGATAAATATTTTCCCGTTAATTCCGTAGGTTTAATGTAAGGATTTTGAAACGCCAGCTCCCAATCTTTTATTTTCTGGATGTCTTCTTTTTTATCCTGGGCGGCCTGGACTTCTTTTATCTTGTCCAGGATTTGCTTGCTGGAAGCTTCATCGCGGGCTTCATCGAATTCCAAATATGGCGTCTGGCCGATCATCTCAATGGCCTGTTTTACATCTTTCACTCCAGGTAATTGGACTTGCAGCCTATCCGATCCTTGGATCTGTACTACCGGTTCAGAAACACCGAATAAGTTCACCCTCCGTTCAATCACGTCGCGGAGGCCGGCCATGGCAGCGGATTTATCGGTAACGGTACTCAAATCAGCCTGGTATACCAGGTTTACTCCTCCCTGTAAATCAAGGCCGAGAACATAAGGCTTTGACCACATATGCGGCAAGTGTAATGAAAATTTAGAGTTTAAAAAATCCACTCCTTTATCAAAGTAGACAGGCTCCGCGAAATTCCCGGCCAGGACGGCAAGGATCAGGACGCCAATGAAAATGAGGTATTTTTGCTGCATAAATTAATGGTTTATTCTAATCAAATGCCTAAAAAAAATCAAGCCCATACCGCAGCTTTGCGGGACGGGCTTCTTCTTAGCTCGTGGCGGTGCGACCCCCAATCTGGGCGATCATTTGCTGGAGCTGAACGGTCTTGGCGGCGATATCCGTCGCCAGCGCCACAACCTGGTCACGATCCTCATCGCTGGCATTCGGAGAACCAACGATGGCCCGCGCCCACGACAGGAGGCGGCTGTCCAGCGCCCCAATTCTGGCGAGTTCTTCGAGCGCCTTCTCCTTCGTCATCAATCTCCCCTCCCGCTAGCCAAGGCGATCCGTGCTAGGGATTAATATATACTATTTGAAAATTTTTACAATGTTTCGAGAATTTTAAGCTCCAGCTTATCAGCGACGGTATCATATAATGCAAAACAGGGTTTGTAGCGCTGGCCGGCCAGTTCACCGGGGTTTACGAGCCGGCACTTGCCGATCGTCTCCTCCCAGGGTCGATGGGTGTGGCCGTAAAAAACCGCGTCGTAGGTTCCGGACTCTGCTAATTTTTTGGCGATTTCCGGATAATGCACCCAAGCCATTTTCTTTCCGCCCAGTTCAATTTCCATTTTTCCCGGGATCAGATCCAGGTCGTGGTCGCCATTGCCCCGCACCCAATAAATTTCTCCTTTAAAATTCTTAGTCGCTTCATCAATCGTCTGCTGATTGCAGATATCGCCGCAGTGCAGCATCACTTCAATTTTTTCGGTATTTAAAAAATCGATGGCCTTTTGGAAGTTAGCCATGTTATCGTGCGTGTCGGAAACAATCGCGATTTTCATAAAATATTATTTTCCTTTTTTCCAAATATTAGATTTGAGGAAGAAATTATACCTGTCTTCATCCATATCCGTCTTCAGTAAATCTTTCTTTGAAAAATCCTTATCGGTAAATTCCAGGCCTTGGACGTCTTCAATGATCGCAATAGGCATCTGCTCTGATCCTTCCCCCATTAAAAATACCGCCGCCGAGGCTAAAGAATCGACGATATTGGTCTGGGAATATTTCATCGGCCGGCCGAAGATATCTTTCTTGCCGCGGTAATCGCGCAGAGGATAAAAACCATGATAGGCGATTCCGAGCCCAGTGATTCCTTCCCGCAGAGGAACCCGGTGGCTGTCCGAAATAATAATGCCTACGTTTCCTATATTACATTCCTTTTTTATAAATTCCTGGATTTGCTTGGCGGCTTCAAATGGGTTTTCCGGCCAGAGGACATAATACCCATTAGCATTGCTTTCATCAATTCCTGAAGAAGAGATCAAAATATTGTCCTTAATGGTCAGAGTGGATATTTTCCCGGATATTTTTTCTTTATCAATATAAAAATCGGCTTCTTGCTTGATTAATTCGGGTTTTGCAAAATCCTTACCGATCTTAACGCACCGGCCCTGGCTGATGGCAACGATTTTTGAAGTGACCACAACAACCGATCCTTCTTTTATATCCGCGTTCGAAAAACTTTCCTTGATAAAAGAAAGCAGGTCGTCTTTTGGCGGCATAAAAATCCTGGTTTTTATCGTTTTAACTTTCATCTAAAATAATCCTTTTGCTGAATTTTCCCTTCTTCTCGGCTTTTTGCACTTTCACTTTTTCTATTTCCTGCCTATCAAATTGTTTGTAATCTATGATTGCGTCAATAATTTCTAGAATATCCGCCAACTCATCAATGCTTTCATTTTTTGAAAACTCGACCGCTTCTTCGCCGATTTTCTCTTTCAATTTCTGCCAGTATTCCTGCTCAGTGGCAATATGAAAAATCACCGCCTCTCCCTTGCCTTTAATATAATCGGGAATATTATCCCGCACGAGCTTATTATACTTTTGCATACTATGTCCCAGCGACGCATTGGTTAAATGCGTTAACCTCGGCATTATATTGATTGATGATTTTTTTAGTGGCGTTGGCCAGGTTGTTATATTGGCCGACTAATTGGTTGTATTCTTCAACCCGGGCATTGTACTGGGCCGATCCTTCCCTCTCATTATTTATTTCAGCTCTTTTGTTGTCGATTTTTATTGAGAGGTCATCTAGCTGGATTTTATTAATTCCAATTTGTTGTTTTAAATTTTCAGACGGCGCCGGGCAACTGGAAAGCGGCAGTCCGAATTCCTGGACCCCTACCCACACGGTCCTTCCTTTAAAACTTCCTTTAATAATTGCCACGCCGATATCGACAAAGCGATTATTTAAGATATTAGCACGGTGGCCCGGGGAATCCATCCAAGCCTGGACTAATTCTTTTTCATCTTTAAAATTCCCCAAAATCAAATTCTCCCCAGAGACGATGTAATCATACCCGGCGCTTTTTACCAACTGGCCCGGATCAACTCCCGACAGTGAGACGTGTTCGAAATACTGGTTTTTAAAAATATCCTGCGCCTTTATTTTGGCCGCGGTATCCAGGGCTGTGTTTTCCAGCAAGGGCGGCAAGGTTCCATTATCATAACGCTGGGCATTGGTTTCCGCTATAATTCTAGCCTTGGTGAAAACAGCATTGTTTTCCTGCCCGCCGATGTTAAGCGGCGGAGGAGTCAGTAATTGCTTGGCCACTTGGCCGGCTACGCTCCCAAAGTCCGTTTTTTCAATATTCCCGATTCCCTGGCTGGCGCCATGGTAGAGATTTAAAAGGTTGTCTTTAAAATAAAAACCCGCCCAAAATCCGGCCAATATCAATAATAAAAGTCCGATATAATATATTTTTTTCATATTGCTTTAAATCGGGGGATTTTCTCGCCCTCAACCGCTACTTCTTCTAGAAATATGCTAACTGGCCGCACCCATAAACCGCCATTTTCATACAACCCTCTATATACGACTAATTCCTCCTGGGTTTCACTGTGTTTGGCAACGCCCAAAACTTCATACTTATTTCCTTTAAAATGCTGGTAAATTCCTGGCTTAATCATAAATCATTGGTTTGTTCCCTGCCGCTTTTTAAGGTAGTCACATCACAGGCTGACCATAGACCGAGCTTCTGGCCTTTGGCCTGCTTCTCGGCCTGATTGAATTCCAGAGACTTAGAAGTATCGGGCTCGTATTCATAAGAAAAAGCGTACCCTTCTAAAATCAATTCTTTATTAACCAAGGTGCCATCGGCCAGGTAAATAAATCCCAGCCACCGTCCATATTTATCTTTTACCGAAACATCGTTATAGAAAGTGATTTCCTTGCCCTCGACTAACTGCCTATTTCTGTCCGCTGCTTCTTTCGCAAAGCATTGCACGGGTTTCCTGGGGTCAAATTCTTCAGGAGTATCAATGCCGATATATCTTACGTATTCTCCATTAATTAATTGTATCGTGTCCCCATCCACTGCTTTAGCCACTCTGATCGGTTTGCCATACTCAGCTTTTACAAATTGGTTATAGTTAACGTTTACCCGGGCCAGCTGCGCTTTAAAATCTATCCAGTCCTGTTTGGTAAAAAGCAGCAAAATAATCAGTGAAAAAATTCCAACACCGAATAAAATCTTATAAATTAATTTCATGCACTTGTTTGTCAAAACCAAATAATTCCTCATGGATCAATTCAATTTTCTTCGGTTTTATCATATACCAAGAATCCCCATCTAATATATCATCGGCTTCTTTCGGTTCCGATTTTTTGCGCTTGGCGTAATGTTTTTTGGCTAAATCCCAACGCGCGCCTTCAATCTTTTCCGCCAACCCTTCAAATTGGATTCCCAAATTATTTTCTCCCTGGCCGGAAACCGTAACCGTCCCAGCAACTTGCGGATTTTTTAATAACGCCTGCGAATGCCGGGTTCCCGGCTCTGACATCTAATAAATATTCAGGTCTTCGTCAAAGATATAAATCACATCACAAACCCACACTCCGGCGCTATCCTGCGTCCCCAAGCTCATCAAATATCCTTTCTCCAAAACCTCAAGGATAAGTTTTTTAATATCGTGATCCATCTTACTTCTTTGCCATATTTTGCCGATGTTCTTCAGTGTTCAACATTCCGCACTTCTTGTACTTCTTACCTGACCCGCACGGGCAGAAATCATTCCTTCCCACTTCTTCGCCTTGCTGAGGCGGCAAATAAGCCGGCGCATGCTGGTGCTGATGTTGATGAGCATGGCTATGCGGTTGCAAGCTGGCTTTTAAGATATTACTTGCGATCATCCCATCAATCTCTTCCAAGAGACGGGAAAATAGATGATGGCCTTCGTTTTTGTATTCTATTAATGGATCTTTTCCGCCGTAGGCGCGCAATTTAACCGATTCGCGCATGTGCTCCATATTGGAAAGGTGTTCCTGCCAGAGCGTGTCGATGACATTCAAGCTTACCAATCTTACAATCTGCGCCATGTTTTCCTTGCCGACTTCCGCTTCTTTTTTCTCAAATTCTTCCTTGGACAATCCGTATTTCTCAAAATACTCCAGATCAAACGGCTTGTTTTCCAGGACTTCCCGGCGTTTTTTATAAATAATTTCGCGGTGTTTGTTCATCACATCGTCGTATTCCAAAATATGATGGCGAGCATCAAAATTAAACCCTTCAATTTTTTGCTGGGCGGATTCCAGGGAACTGGAAATCATTTTTGCCTGGATCGGCTCGTCATCGGGGACTTTCAACGCTGTCATGATACCTTTTATGCGGTCACCTCCGAAAATCCGCATCAGGTCGTCTTCTAAAGACACAAAAAATTGCGAAGCTCCCGGATCTCCCTGCCGGCCAGCGCGTCCGCGAAGCTGATTATCAATACGCCGGGCGTCATGGCGTTCGGTTCCCAGTACATACAATCCCCCCAACTCTTTTATTTTTTTGGCGTTTTCAGATGTTGCCGGGTTTCCTCCTAAAATAATGTCCACTCCGCGGCCGGCCATGTTAGTGGCGATCGTCACCGCTCCTGGTTTCCCGGCCTGGGCGATAATTTCTCCTTCGCGTTCATGGTTTTTAGCATTCAACACCTGGTGCGGGACACCTTCGATCTGCAAAATCTTCGCCAGGTATTCGTTTCTTTCCACTGACCGCGTACCAACCAACACCGGTTGGCCTTTGGCATGCAACTCTTTTATTTCCCGCACCACGGCTTTGAATTTCCCATCTTCAGTTTTAAAAATCTTATCGGCAAAATCTTTCCGGGCGATTCCCCGGTTTGGCGGAATCACTACCACGTCCAATTTATACACTTTGTCTAATTCTTCGGCGGATGTTAAGGCTGTTCCGGTCATTCCGGAGATTTTTTTGTAGAGCCGGAAATAATTCTGGAACGTAATCGTTGCCAGCGTCACCGATTCAGCTTGAATATTCACTCCCTCTTTTGCTTCGATGGCTTGATGCAAACCCATAGACCAGCGGCGTCCAGGCAGCATGCGTCCGGTAAATTCGTCAATGATCATGATCTCGCCGTTTTGGACTACGTAGTCCCGGTCGCGCAAAAAAAGCGCCTTGGCCTTGAGGGCCGCTTCTAATTGATGCGTGCTTGGGATATCGTTATCCTGCCATGGATCAGACCCCAGAGTTTTTACCACCCGTTCCTGGCCGGCTTCCGTAAACGTCACGGCTTTTAATTTTTCATCAACAGTGTAGTCAGTGTCGCGCTCCAAATTAGCCACAATTTTGGCGAACTGGTAATATTTCTGGCTGGCGTCTTCGGCCGGGCCGGAAATAATCAATGGCACGCGCGCTTCGTCGATTAACACCGAGTCAACTTCGTCGACAATCACATAATTATGCCCGCGCTGTACTTGCTGGCTCAAATCAATCACCATATTGTCGCGCAGGTAGTCAAAACCGTATTCATTGTTGGTCCCGTAAGTAATGTCAGCGTTGTAGGCTTCTTTTTTCGTGGCAGGCTTTAAGAAATTTTCTTCCACTTTAAATGAACCGAGCTCATCGCGCTCTTTATCCTCTTCTTTGTTTATATAAGAAGCATCATAGACATAGGATCCTGACGGCGTAACGCAGCCGGCCATTAAACCCAAAGCCCCGTAAATCTGACCCATCCAAACCATGTCTCGCTTGGCCAAATAATCGTTAACGGTCACAATATGCACGCCTTTTCCTTCTAAGGCATTCAAATACGCCGGCAGGGTGGCTGACAATGTTTTGCCTTCCCCGGTTCTCATTTCGGCCACTTTGCCTTGATGAAGCACCATGCCTCCTATTAATTGCACGTCAAAATGCCGCTGGTTTAATGTCCTGCGGGCAGCTTCACGGACAACGGCAAAAGCCTCGGGCAACAGATCGTCCAGAGTCTTTCCCTGCGCCAGTTTTTCTTTGAATTCTTTGGTCTTGTCTTTTAGCTGTTCATCAGAAAGCTTCTGCAATTCAGGTTCAAATGAGCCGATTTTCAAAACCAAAGGCTGCAGATTTTTTATCTGCTTTTCATTGGCGTCACCAAACACTTTTGTGAATATACTCATAATTTATATGGGTTAACTCTACCTAAAAATAGATGATTTGTAAATTAAAAAACCAGCCCTGTAGCTGGTTTGACTGAAAACCTAACTACTCCAAATATTGGACCTCCTGCTCGAGCATTACGCCGTATTTTTCCTTTACTTTAGCTTTTATAATCTCAATTAACTCCAGCACATCGGCGGCCTTGGCATTATCTATATTGACGATGAAATTAGGATGTTTCTTTGAAACCTCGGCACCGCCCGCTCGCGTGCCCTTCAAATTCGCTTCGGAAATTAAGTAAGCGGTTGGCACGACCGGAAACGGATCCTGCTTTACCACGTGCGCCAGCTCTTTCTGCCACTCGGATGAAAACCATTTTAAATCACAGTTTTTAAAAATACTTCCGGCGTTTGGCAGATCCAGCGGCTGCTTTTCAATGCGGTAATCAATCCGGGACTGCGCGATTTTTTCCAAATTTTCCTTATGGCCTTTTTTACATTGGAGCGTTGCGGAAACTACAATCCAGTTTTCTTTTTTGAAAATTGATGAGCGGTAGGAGAATTGGCACTGGGCATTAGACAGGACATGGAGGTTTAAATCTTTATCCAGCGCTTCCACTTCTAAAATCGAATCTTTTATTTCCCCGCCGAAAGCCCCGGCGTTTCCCCTGATGGCGCCGCCGAACGTTCCCGGCAGCCCCCCGGACCATTCCAATCCTTCCAGATGATTTTGCAAAGAAAAATCCACCAAGTGCTCCATCTGGACTCCCGCCGGCGCTTCAATAACCGTTTCTGATTTCAAAACAATTCCATTTTCACTTTCTATCTTTACTACCAATCCCTTAAATCCCTCATCGGAAACCAGCAGGTTACTGCCGCCGCCCAAAATAAAAAAGGGTAGGTTGAGTTTTTTAGCGGTCTGCAAGGCTTTTACCAGCATCCCCTTTTTCCGGACCTCCAAAAAGTACCGGGCCGGTCCGCCGATCTGAAAGGTTGTATGGTCTTTCAAAAGGACATCTTGGCGGACGCCGGGCAGTTCTTTTTTCAGTAACATTTCGATCGACTCCAATGTACTTGACATAATTATAATTATATGATATTAAATTACTAGCGTCGGAACCCTCGCCTCGTAAAAAGATGGGGAACCAGATGACCCTGAACGTCAACGACCTGCTGGCCCAAGCCCGCGATGGGGAAATCGAGCTCCAACCCGCGGTGCTCATGAACCACAACCTCGACCCCACGCAAGTCGCGGAAATCACGAGCTACACCGTGGAGAGGGCTAGTGAGGAAGAAATCCGTGAGCTCCTAGCTCGGGGTTGGCTCATCTTCCGGGTCCAGACGGAGTGGACTCCGTTGGGCGGACACAGAACCAAGGCGTACCTGGCCAAGCTCAAGTGAGAATTCAGCGCGACATGGCCGCCGGAGTAACATCCGGTGGCCGTATTTTTTTATAAAAATTATTTCAATAGCTGGTTAACCTTCGCACGGGTCAGCGGGCCGACAAAACCGGTCGCCAGGATAGAATATTTCTTCTGGAAACGCACAACTGCTGATCTTGTCAGATTCCCGAAATAACCTGTAACCAGGCCTTCCGGATAAATATCAGCGCCTTCGTTTTTTAATACCTGCTGCAGGCAAGCAACCTGATTATTAGAAACTCCCAAATAGAGATTCGCCAGGATCGGCGCACAGACAGTGGGGCTTTGGCCGGGATTCTGGCCCTGCAATTGGGCGAGTTGTTTTTGCAATGCCTCGATCTGATCCAAGCTCTGGGCGGTTCCCACCGAAATGGTGAATTTATACGGGGAAACCGGCCCCGATTCATCGGAACCGGAAATCTTCGACTGTAATGAAGGGAGGATTACCAGTGAATTGTAATTAACATCAAAATCCTTGAGGCTTATTTCCCCTTTATTTTTACTATCAAGCACGAGGAATTTAAGGGTGTAATTGTTGGCTTTGTCATAAGTTATATAAGGAACCTGGTAAACCAAGCCCTCCACGCCGGAAAATTGCAATTTCAAATCCCCTTTCCCGCCGATGATTTTCTGCCAGTTGCCAGCCCAGTCCTTGGTGTTATTATTGAGCGATAGAGAACTGTCGCCTGCCAGCGGCAAGAAGATCAAGCTCGGGCTGATCTTGAGGCTTGAAAGATTTTTCGTAAGGTAGCAGTAGGGCGTGCTGCTGGCGCAATTATTGATAGCCATCGCGATGGTCCAATCGGTAAACACCCGCGCAAAGTCCACCCGGCCGCTGTTTTTCAAAAGCGCTTCATTCAGACTGGCAATGCCCGCTGATTTTGATTTCAATGAGTCAGTCAAGACAGAGATGCCATAGCGATCCACCAGATAATGCAAAAATAAATTCACCGATGAGTAATCATATTTAGT
The DNA here is from genome assembly GCA_019658985.1 of Candidatus Parcubacteria bacterium. Taxonomy (GTDB): domain Bacteria; phylum Patescibacteriota; class Minisyncoccia; order Minisyncoccales; family Staskawiczbacteraceae; genus VGLO01. The sequence goes on along the minus strand of JAIFWS010000006.1, from coordinate 17,746 downwards.
ATTGCGCCATTCAATCAGCGAGTCATTGGGCTGGTTTAAAAAATCCTCAACCCTCCGTTGCAGATTACTGCCTTCATATACGTCATCGTATCCCAAAATGGTTGAGGAAAAATCAGCCCTGCCTTCATTGAGCCAGGTTTCTTCTGAAACCCCCTGTAAGCGGTCTTTCTGATTGAAAATAATCAAGTGGGTGAACTCGTGGGCCAAAAATACTTTCAAGTTAGGGTTATCAATTTGGGCCACCGGCAGGTAAAGCATTTCCCGTTCGTTTGAATCAGGCACTTGCAGTCTGCTATATTCGTCGTTTGACCGGAAATATCCGCCCAGCGAATTGGCGGTTGATTCAAATAAGACGGTAATTTTACTATCACTATCAATTCCCGGGTTCCATTCAAACCCATAGGTGGAAGTGAGCTTGGAATAGATATTGCTGCCGAACTCATCTGATAAGCTGCTCAAATTATTTACGATTTCGATTTTCTTGGAAGGCGTCTGGGCGTTCCAGAATTCCGTTTCAACGTAAAAATAAAAATGGGACGTTGATTGGACCAGTGTAGATTGGACTTTCTGTCTTCCCGTCGCGTCAAAATTGTGGTCCACGTTAAAATTCATCATGTCGCCAACCGCGGCGGCGCTAGCTTGCAAGCCAAAACCGGCAAAAAGGAATATTGCCGCAGCAAGGGAAAGAAAACGGTATATTTTCTTGTGAGAAAAAAACGCTTCGCTTCGCGAAGCAGTTTTTATGGGAAATGTTTTTTGGTCAATCGTCATAATACGATATTTCTAAGGCGGTCCACAATCAAATCATTACTTTCCTTATATATTATTTTTTCCAGATCGTCCAATCTCCTGTAGATATCATCGGGATTGACATCAGGCATCCGGGCAATAAAAATTTTCTGGTGCTTTGTGGAAATAGTTCCCTCGGCGGCCGTGAGCATTTCTTCAAATAACTTCTCCCCGGGGCGCAAGCCGGTAAAAATAATCGGGATGTCTTTATTGGGTTCAAAACCCGACAACCGGATCATTTCTTTTGCCAGATCTAAAATTTTGATGGGCTTTCCCATATCGAGCACGAACACCTCGCCCCCCTCGCCCATGGCCCCCGACTGCATCACCAGCAGACAAGCTTCCGACGTAAGCATGAAATACCGTTGCATTTTTTCATCGGTCACCTCCACTGGGCCGCCTTTGCGTATCTGGTCTTTGAAAATCGGAATCACGCTGCCCCGGGAATTGAGCACGTTACCAAACCGGACCGACATGAATTTAGTCTGGTGTTTTTGGTTGGCTGCCTGGCAGGTCATCTCGCAGATTCTTTTGGTAATCCCCATCACCGAAAGGGGATTAACCGCCTTGTCAGTGGAAATATTGATGAATTTTGCCACCTTATGCTCTAAAGCCGCCCGCGCCAGGATCCGGGTGCCAAAAATATTATTTTTCACCGCTTCGTCGGGCTGCTCTTCCATTAAGGGGACGTGTTTATAGGCTGCAGCATGGAATACGGTATTAGGCGCATACGCCTTAAAGACGGCGTGGATTTTTTCCCGGTCGGTAATATTGATGACCAGCGGTTTTATTTTCAAAACCGGAAAAATGCCCTTTAATTCTTTTTCAATATGGAAAATCCCGGTCTCATCCTGGTCCAACAGCAACAATAGTGACGGGGCAAACTTTGCCACCTGCCGCGATAGCTCGGAGCCAATGGAACCAGCCGCCCCGGTAATCATCACTGTAGAATTTCTTATAAACTGTTCGATCTGCTTTTTATCAAGCTTCACTTCGTCGCGTCCCAGGAGGTCCTCCACCCCGACGTCTTTTAAACTCCGGAGCGATACTTCGCCGCGGATCACTTCGGTCAGCGGCGGAACGATTTTTATTTTGCGGACTCCGGCCTGCTTGGCCAGTTCAATGGCCCTGCGGATGGCATTATTATTGGCCGAGGACAAAGCGATGATCAGTTTTTTGACTTCGTATTTTTCAACGATCGCCGGGATTTGGGAAATCGTCCCCAATACCTCCAGGCCGTGGATTTTTATTTTCTGCTTGATGGGATTATCATCAACGAACCCTACCGGATAGTAAGTATTATTCCGTGAAGAAAAGATGTTGCGTAAAATCTGCTCGCCGGCGTCACCGGCTCCCACAATCAACGTTTTTTCATTGCCCTGCATCTGGTTAAAACCCAGGATGTTTTTGTGGATTTTCTTAGAAAGCCGCAGGGCGCCGCAGAAAATAAATACCAAAATGTAGCTGATAGCGATGACCGACCGCGGAAAATTATAAAAATACGGGAAATACCGGGATATATAGAGCGTGACGGCCAGGAAAATAAAAGCGGCCGTCGTAGCTTTAAACAGCGAGATGACTTCATTAATGCTCACATACGACCAGGAGAACGAATACAGTTTCTGGAAATAAAAAACCGGGACGATGAATATCACCGCCAGGCCAATGATGCGGATGAGAAAGGGGTAATAAAGCTGGGGAACCGAACCGTCAAAACGGATTAAGAAAGCAAGCAAAAATGCCACCGCGATCAGGATAACATCTGAAACGATAAAAAAGATGGTGCGGGTTATGACTGTCCTTTTAAATAGGCTAAACATTCTGTTAAATTTTTAACCACGATATCTACTTCTTCTTTCTTTAAGTTATTAAAAAACGGCAGGGCTAGTGTTCTTTTACTTACACCCTCGGCTACCGGATACATCCCAGCTTTATACTTGAATTCTTTTTGATAAAAGGGCTGCAAATGGATTGTTTGGAAGTAATTAGAGCATTGGACTTGCCTCTTGCCCATTTCCTGTATCAGTTGGTCCCGCTTTTTCCCGGCAAACGATTCTGGCAGCTTTACCACATACACAAACCAGCTCAGAGTATTCCCTGGCGCAATATACGGAAGCTCCAATCCTTCGATATCTTTTAACGCTTCATAATACCAATCAGCAACCTGTTTTCTTTTCGCCAGAATTTCTTTGATGCGTTGCAATTGCACAATCCCCATCCCCGCGCTCATTTCGTCCATCCGGTAATTATATCCTAACTGAACATGTTCGAGCCACTTGCCGTCTTTTATCGCCCGGCCCTGGTTGGACATGCTGCGGCAGGCGTCAGCGATTTTTTTATTATTAGTTAGGACCGCGCCCCCCTCACCCGTCGTAATTTGTTTGTTAGGGTAAAAGGCGAATACTCCGGCGTCCCCGAAGCTTCCGCATTTTTTGCCTTTGTATTCAGACCCCAAAGCTTCGGCCGAGTCCTCAATTAAAAATAGTTTATGTTTTTTTGCAATTTTTTTAAGTGCGCCGTAATCAGCAGGCTGGGAAAATACGTCCACCGCTAAAATGGCTTTGGTTTTTTTAGTAATTTTCTTTTCGATCTTGGGAACATCGATATTTAAGGTATTGGGATCAATGTCCGCAAAAACGGGCTTAGCCCCTTCATAGAGAATGCAATTTGATGAAGCGACAAAAGAAAACGGCGTAGTAATCACTTCGTCCCCCGGTCCGATGCCCAAAGCCCGGACAATTAAGTGAAGCGCACTCGTCCCGGAATTGACGGCCACGGCGTATTTGACGCCGGTAAAATCCGCCAGATTTTTTTCAAATTCTTGCAATCGAGGACCCAGCCCCAGCTTCGGACTGTCTAAAACATCCATGACAGCCTTTTTTTCGAGGTCCGTAATATCTTGTTTTGAAAGAGGAATCATTCTTAAATACTATCAGTTTTCCAAGTTAAATCAATGAAAAAGCCTGCTTTTGCGTAAGCAGGCTTGTGCGGAAACCGATTGCCAGGCAGTTCCCACCTGATGGTGTCAGAAACCGGTGGCGACGACGACCGTCCCCTCGGGTCTCTTGATGTGCGGCAGATCCGGACCGCCGTCCCGTAGTTTAATCAGCGCCTCCGGGCCGCCGCACTCGAACGCCTCGGCCACCTCGCCGACGTCCGCCGGAGTGAAGTCACTCTTGAGCATCCCATCCGTGAGGAGCAACACCCACGCCAGACCGTCGAGCTTGACGTAAAGGCGGGTCCAGTAGTCCTGGACATCCGGGTGGCCGTTGAAGACGGCGAAGCCACCCTTGCCCCTGTTGCGGTTCCAGCGATACGCCTGTTTAGCCTCGAACCAGTTGCGGTAGACCGGCCATCCGGAGGGGATGTCGAGCCGGGCGGCGGCGACCTTGCACTGCTCGAAGAAAAGGTTGCCGAATGCTTCGAGTTTTCGAGCCTCGTCGTCGAAGTTGGTGAGGCAGTGCACACCATCGCGGTCGCGCCACACGATGTGGGCATCACCCGCCACGAGGAACAGGGCTTCTTCGCGCAGGACTTGGAGACCGGCCACACAGCAACCGCCCGCCAACTCCTTGGTCACATCCCTGCCGATGATTTTCTGGTGGTTCAGGGCGATCTGAGTGTTGGCCACCATCAGATCACTGGGCAAGTAGAACGACCCGCTGGCGTGATTGACGGCACTACTGATCGTTTCCGTCGCCATCTGGCCGCCACTTTCCCACCGGTCGCCATAGGGCAAGGGCTTGCCGACGTGGGGCTCAGAACACCCATCGCAGGCCACCGCCACTTTGACCCCGAGATTGAACCCGAAGCCATCCTCCCTTCTTCCGGCGGGTTTGGCCGGGAAGTAGTGAGGGGTCAGTAAAAACGCCACGATTCGTACTCCTCTCATACAGGGGCGAGAACTAAAAAAACACTACCATATTTTATTGATTAGTCAATCTGCGCCAAGCCAGATACTCTATCCAATCTTCCACTGAAAGCACATCACCTTTTTCCTGATATTGCGGGATTTTTTTAAGTTCTGATGTAAAATCTTCCCCGTCCTCAACCGAAAAAGAATTTCCGGAAGGATTTTCCAGTGGCATCGGAGTAATTAACATTTTGACTCCCTCCTTTTTAAAAACTTGAAGCAATGTTAAAATGCAGCGGGGCAGGTGATAGGCCGCTGTTGCCACGATGAGATATTTTATTTGCGGATTTTCTTTTAACATCAACGCACACCACTGCATCTGTGCCAGAGTATGTTCGGCAAAACCCTGACAAACAATATCGGACGAATCATCTCCTGTAACTTTTATAATATCTTCCCGGGTATATGCCGGATCACCGCGCGTACCCGCTACCCAAAAATAGTCTCCTTCTTTTTTCCAAAGCTTCACGCTTTCAGTAATGCGGTATTCTTGATGCTTCCCCGGCAATACCAAAATCGCCGTTTCTGCCGGCTTTCCTTTTTTCCAATTCGGGCCATCAATTAAAATTTGGAGATAGGCCTGTAATATTTCTAACTGATTTATTTCCATAAATATATTATTACTCCAACCAAAACCGAAACAATTTGCAGACTATAACAGATGGCCAGAGTCTTTTTCGTCGAGAATCCTTTTTGCAAGAGCCGGTCATAAAAATGGCTGCGGTCGCCCAAGAATATCGATTTGCCATTCGCAATTCTCCTGACATTGGTAAAAATCCCGTCAAAGACCGGCAGGCCGATAATAAACACCGGGCCGATCACGGAAAAAATATCATATGGCCGGGAAAACGACATCGCTAAAAGCGCCAGGATAAATCCCAGGGAGTACGATCCGGAATCCCCCATGAATACTTTAGCGGGCGGTAGGTTAAATACCAGAAAAGCGCCGACGGCTCCCATGCCGATCAAGGAGATTGCTAATGTACCGGTATTAAACGAAGCGAGGCTCAAAAAAGCAAATCCCGCTAAAGCAATAAAAACCTGGCCTCCCGCCAGTCCATCCATGCCGTCCTGGTAGTTTACGGCATTGATCGCTCCGAAAATATAGATGAAAGTGAGCAGTACGGAAATAATATGCAGCGGAAAAAAATTAAAGGCGATGCCGATAACCGATAAGATGATTGCCGGAATCAGCGTACAAAAAATCAGCAGCGTAAATTTTAACATCGGCTTGATGGTTAAAATATGTTTCCACTTCCAATCATCATAAAAGCCCAAAGCGCACACCATCAGCATTGAGAGGGCAACGCCCGCCAGAGCCAGCCCTTCAAAAAACAGCAGGGAAACTAAAAATGAAATGGCAATTGCCAATCCTCCGACCAGCGGAATGCTTTTTTTGTGGATTTTCAACGGATCACCGTCGGGCTTGTCCATCAGAAAGTAGGTTCTCTTGGATATCTCCAGAAGCACCAGCATGATGGCAATTCCAACGGCAAACGGGACGAAGAAAAAAATTATATTACTCATAAGATATTATAGACATACACCCGCGAAGGGATTTTGCCATGGATGGTTATTGTTTTTAAAAACGTAAAGCCATTCTTTTCGTAAAACTTGATGGCATTAGTTAATTCTTCGCCGACAATCAGTTTGAATATTTTCACATCCCTTTGTTTCATTTGAAGCAAGAACCCATCCAACAACAGCCTTCCCAGGCCCTTTCCCTGGAATTGGCTACTGATGGCGATAACTAAAAGCTCCGCTTTGGGCAACGACTCGCTCTTCTTGGGATACAGCAATGTTTCCCCTATTTTTTTCAAGGAAGAAAACACTTTTGGAAGAAGAATGAGTACTGATTGAAAAAAGTGTCGTGAGATAAAATATTTATAGAATGCATTCAAATCTGTAACCCCCGATACAAAACCGATTACGCGGCCCTCCTCTTTGGCAATCACGCAAAAACTGAAGGGAGATGCTATCTGGGCTTCATACAGTGTTTGCAAGAAGGGTAATGGCAGAGAACTTAAAAATCCTCCGCGGATTTCCGATTTGTGGATGCTGGCAATTTCTCGCGCATCACTTTTCTGCCCTAATGAGACTTTCATATCCTTCTAATATCCTTTTAAACACCAACCTTTCATCAAATTCCCTTTGTGCCCTTATATTAGCATTTTTTGCCATTTCTTGGGCCTGATCTTTATGCTCGAGCATAAACACTATCGCCTCCCCCAGAGCTTTTGCATTCCTGGCAGGGACTAATATTCCACTTTCCCCATTCTCTATCTCTTCCCGGCAACCTCGGATATCAGTGGCAATAATGGCACGCTGGCAAGCCATGGCCTCCAGAACAGACCTGGGAAAACCCTCCCGCCATGAAGGCAGGACGAAAATATCCATTAAAGGATATAGCTGGTCAACATCGCTGCGCCTTCCCAAAAAGATTACCTTACCCTGCAGGTTATACTTCTTTACAATCCCCTGACGGATGGCATCTTTCTTCCCCGGCTCTTCCGGACCGATGACCAATAACTTCGTATCGGGATGATTTTTGGCAACAAACTGCATCGCCTCAAATAATTCAAGGTACCCTTTTTCTCTTACCAGCCTTCCCACGATCCCGATAATACTGCCACTGCCGGAGATTCCTAATCCCTGTTTTTTCCGGGAAATGTCTTCGCGGGAAAATCGTTCCGGGCTGAATTTTCCAATATCCACGCCATTGCCCAAATATTTGATCTTTTGCGACGGGGCAACGCGGTTTTTAATCATCACCTCCATGTCTTCCCTATTTTGGGAGAAGATTAAACTTGAACAACTGGCGGCGGTTCTTTCCATAGCCACAAAAAAATTCTTTTTAATGAAAGAAGAATCCTGGGTAAAATATAACCCGTGGACGGTATTTACGATCCTAGGGACGCCAGCCATTTTCGCGGCCAGCTGTCCCAGGAGTCCGGGCTTTGGCGCATGAGTGTGGACGAGATCAAATTTTTCTTTTTTAAAATAAAAAAATAATCGCGTCAAAGATACAATATCAGAGAACGGGCTGAGGCGGCGCGTAATCGGTATGATTTTTACACCAAGTCGCGTATCGATGCCTTCTGTCCATTTTCCCTCCGGACAGACAACAGAAACCTCATAACCCTGGTCCATTAAAAAGCCGAGCTGGCCTTTCAACAGAAATTCCACCGTCATATCGGCGCTGACCACATGGCATATTTTCATATTACGGTTTTTCATACCACTGGACGGTTTTTTTAAGCCCCTCTTTAAAATCTACTAATGGCTGGTATCCTAACATTTCCCGGGCCTTCGATATATCGGCCAAAGAATGCATCACGTCTCCCACGCGGTTTTGCTGATGGGTTATTTTGATTTGGGTTTTGGTGATATCCTGCAAAAAACCAACCAGTTCATTAAGGGTTGTCTGCTGTCCGCAGGCGATATTAAACACTTCCCCAAATCCCTTTTCCGAAGACGCCGCCAGGAGATTTGCTGCCACGACGTTATCCACGAACGTAAAATCGCGGCTCTGGGAACCATCCCCGTACATCAGTAACTCTTCACCTTTAAGGGCAACCGAAATAAATTTAGGAATAACGGCAGAATAGGGAGAATTTGGATCCTGCTTTGGGCCGAACACATTGAAATACCGCAGGCAAATCGTCGGCAATCCGTAGAGCTGCCAGAAAATCTGGGCGTAACGCTCGCCGGCATATTTATTGAGCGCGTACGGGGAAATCGGCAACACCGGAAAATCTTCTTTTTTTGGTAGCTGCGGATTATTGCCATAAATTGATGAAGAAGAAGCGTAGACAAATTTTTTAATGCCTTCTTCCTTTGACGCAATCAACATATGCAGCGTAGCGGTAATATTGGCGTGATGCGACTTGAGAGGATCTTCCACCGACCGTTGAACCGACGGAACCGCCGCCTCGTGCAATACAATATCCATGCCTTTTACCGATTTTTTCGCCGTTTCCAAATCAGTCAGGTCGCCTTCCATAAATTCAAAATTCGCGTGGCCCGAAAATTCTTCGATATTTTCCCGGCGTCCCGTCGCCAAATTATCCACGGCCCGCACAAAATCCCCGTTCTCAAGGATTTTCTTGATAATATTAGAACCGATAAATCCCGCGCCGCCCGTTACTAGATATTTTTGCATGGATATTGACCCCAGCGAATAGCCCCGTATTTGGCCTGATGTTTTATTTTTCGGCTGCAAATTCGCTATAATTTCTCGGCTTATGACAAGCATAAGCCTTTAAATTCTATTAAATTTTCGCTCAAAAAATAAAACATTATCCTCAAAAGAGGGCTATTCGCTGGGTCTTACAATTAATTATTATCGATGAAACGCCGATGCCAGAGTTCAAAATTCAAAAGCAGCCAAAGCTGGTAGTGATACGGCTTGCCCTGCTGGTATTCCTGGTACATCTTTTCAACGTAATCCATGTTGAAATATCCGCGCTGGCGGGTTTTCTGGTCAAACAACACTTCATAAAGGTAATCTTTCAACTTTCCCTTCAGCCAAAGATTGGTTGGCACCGCAAAACCGTGCTTTCGTTTCTTCAAGATTGATGCCGGCAGGAAAGGGGCCATCGCTTTTTTAAACATATATTTAGTCTCCAGTCCCCGGATTTTATATTTGCCTGGCATGGAATTGGCCAGCTCCACCAGCCGGTGGTCTAAAAACGGAGTGCGGGTTTCCAAGCCCCAGGCCATACTCGCCTTATCAACTTTTTCGAGATAACCGTCGGGCAATAATACTTTTTGGTCAAGGTAAAGCATTTTTTCCAGCGAACGCGAAGTTCTATACCGGGCATCATACTCGCGGTACTTTTTAAAAGGATCTGTATTTTTATCTAAAAACCCTGGCGCGAATAATTGCTGGCGCTGGGCCGGAGTAAAACAAACGAGCCAATTGGTCTGGCGTATCAAATCATCACTGATGGCAAGCGCGGAAACCAATTGCCGTATTTTTTTTAATTTTGGCTGGGTACTGACCAGTGACGCCACTATTTTATTTGAAGCGATCCATTTTAATACCGACAAGATCCCGAAATTATTTTCTATCATGTATCTTCGGTAGCCGCCGAAAATTTCATCGGCGCCTTCGCCGGTCAACACCACTTTCACGTGTTTGGAAGCCAATCTACTGACGCAAAAAACCGGGAAGTTGGCCGCGTCGCCAAACGGTTCGTCAAAATGATACACAATATCTTGCAGCGTTTCCAATAAATCTGATTCGCGCAGAATCAATTCATGATGGCGGGTTTTAAAATAATCCGAAACAACTTTGGCGTCTTTGAGCTCGTTAAATTCCGTGCCCGGTTCATCAAAGCCCACGGAAAACGTGGTGATCGGGAGCTTGGTGTGGCGCGCCATCATGGCAACCACGGAACTTGAATCCAATCCTCCGCTCAAAAAAACTCCCAGCGGCACGTCGGCGACCATCCTTCTTTTGACCGAATCATCGAAAATTTCCAATAATTTTTCCTGGTAATATCGGCCGCCGCGGTCCGCACCAGCCTGCAATACCAAAGAATCCCAGAATTTTTCAATGTTAACTTGGCCGTTTTTTACCGTCAGAGAGTGTCCCGGCAACAGTTTTTTAATATTCTGGTACATCGTATCTTCACCAACCGAGTGGCCGAAGGTAAAATAGTTTACCATCCCCTGGCTATCCACCCGCCGCACGATACTTTTATCTTCCAGAATGGATTTTATTTCCGAAGCAAAAACAAACTTGTGCCCGTCAGAATAGTAATAAAGCGGTTTCTCGCCCATCCGGTCCCGCGCCAAAAAAAGCTGCTGGCGCGGCTTGTCCCAAATGGCAAACGCAAACATACCATTGAATTTTCCCAAACAAGGCTCGCCCCACTGCTCATAACTTTTTAAAATAACTTCCGTATCGGCATCAGAGACGAAAACGTGGCCCAACTTTTCCAGCTCAGACCTGAGTTCTTTGAAGTTATACAATTCCCCATTATAAGTAATGCAAACACTGCCGGCGCTATTTAACATCGGCTGGTGGCCGCGCAATGATAAATCTAAAATAGAAAGGCGGCGGTTGCCCAAACCCACGCCGGCATCAATATAAATCCCACCGTCGTCCGGGCCGCGATGCTCCAGCGCTTTGGCCATGGATTCCAGTAATTCCTTATTGATAGGATCTTTGGAGTTTTGATAAATTCCGGTTATACCGCACATCGTGATTAAGGATTAAATATATTCTTGCGCGCCCAAGCTCCTACTGATTCGATATATTTTATCGGCAACGTGTTCCTGATCCACTCGAGGCGTTTTTGAGTGACAAAAGTCTGGGTGAAACCGAGCGAAATGACACACATGAGCACGATAAACATCGGCATGCGGATACGGATAATAATGCCAAAATTATTTATGTAAAGCGAAAGAGCCCCAAAAGCCATGGCGGAAAACATCACGATCGGCAGAGCAAATTTATACGTGCCAAAAAACGCAAACCACCCGCGCTTTTTAATAAGGGTATAAACACTATGGAAGAAAAATCCGAGAATAATATACCAGGGAATCGTTTCAAGCAAGAAAAGAAGGTGTCTTTGGTACCGGAGCTGCCACGGGAACGGCCCAAAGGCGCTATAAGTAAAAGAAAGCAGGTAATTTTTTACAAATTCAAAAGGATTATCGAACCCCGCAGAAACCACAAACGAAGACCCCTTGCCGGAATTCTCTGAAGGCTCAGGGATCACCTGGGCTTGCGGCTCTTTATTGTCATCGGGCGGATGGTCACTAAAAATATATTGAATAGAAGAACCTCCGGCTCCAGTAGAAGGATTTTTTTTAACCGCCACGCTTCCCGGATCCTTTTTTGAATCCAGAGGCGTAGGTTTTATAAAATCAGGGGAAGGCGCATACACCACTTCCCGATACCGGGTTACAACATCCCTATTTAGAAAATATGTCAGGGGCTTTAAGCCAAAGTATCCATACCCCAGCAGATACGGGGAAAATCCCAGAATTAAAATCATCACGATGCCCTGGCTTATCCGGTGTTTCCTGGGCATTGAGGAAAGGAAAAACCAACAAACAACGAATGTAAACAAAACCGCAAAACCCACATAAAACCGCAGATTTACCAAAGCGATTAAAATGAGGAAAAAGGCGACAAACTTTAATCCCGGACCGTTCTTTATCATGCGAATCAATAACAAAAGAGTGGCAAGGACCAGCGGGATCACCATCGTGTCTTTTAGCAATACGCTGCCAAAATACAGATAACTAGGATAGGCGGCGACAATCAGGCAAGCCAGGGCCGCTGATTTTTTAGAGCTGCCGATTTCGCGCGCCAAAAAATACATGAGCAGTACGGAAATGCCAGCGAAGAAAGCTACCAGGCATTGCCCAACAATCATTTCGGCCGAAGTTAAAATATAAAAGACCGCCATAAATACCGGGAAAAAATGCATTACATGGAGCCCGGCCAGTGAAAAATCGCCATGGACAAACCGGCCCGAAAGTGAGACTGCGGCTTGGTGATATCCTTCGTAATCAGATCCGCCGCTAAAGGGTTTAAAACCGGTAAACCAAATAAAAATCGCTGCCGCAAGATGGATCGAAAGCACTAAAAAGAAAATCAAGTAAGGAGAGGGATCCTTCCCGCAACATTTATATAATACAATACACGTGATTGAACTGAGGAAAACAACCACCGTTAACCCGAGCGCCAAACCGACATCCAATACGCCGACGCATCCGATGGCAATAAAGCCCGCCAGAATAAAAAATAGTATCTTTTTTTTCAAGACTGCTTTTTGGACGATACTTTGGAAAAATCCTATGACGGTATTCATATTGCGGTATTGGCAGCGCCCATTAATTCCTGGAAGACGTCGCTGTATCCGTTGACGCTTTTTTCGACTTGGAAAAAATCCGAGCGCTTCTTGCCTTCCATTGATAATTTTTCCGATAATACTTTATCGGTTAAAACCCTTATAATCTGCTCTGATAATGTTTTTTCGGCTCCAATGGGAACCAAAATGCCATTCTTTCCATCTTCAATAATTTCTTCGGGGCCGGCGCAGCGCGTGGCAATCACTGGAACGCCGCAAGCCATAGCTTCGACAATTGCATTTGAAAAGCCTTCCCGCATGGAAGAACTGATAAACAGATCCGCGGCGGACAAATAACCATACGGATTATTTTTGAAACCCAGAAAATCAACACTATCGGAAATATTCATCTTTCTGGCGAGGGCCACGAGCGGCTCTTTCCCTATCCCTTCGCCCAAAATAATAAGACGGAGCGGCATTTGGGCTGAAGCCAATGTGAATGCTTTCAATAACGTTGGATAATCTTTGGCGGCAACCAGGCGTCCCATGGCCATCACCACCGGCACTTTTTTATCAACGAGCCAGGAATGCTCTGTGCGCTGCGCTGCCAATTGATGCACTTGCCCGCTGATAACCGGATTATAAACGACGGTTATTTTATCAGAAATTGGAATAAACTTGGCCACATCTTCTTGAATACCGGCGGAAACACAAATAATCTTATCCGCGCGCGGGTAGAAAAATTTCAATAAACTGGAAAGGAAAAAATACGCGATGATTTTATGGGAAAATCTTTTTGCCGTCAGGTGAAGCCTGGAAGGCGTGGTATGTTCGATAATAAGAAAACGGGTTTTTAAACCCGAAACCATTTTGATCAGAAGGGCTATCAAATTAAAACGGGTGAACATCGAGACAAAAATGTCCGGTTTTTCCCGCCGAAGATATTGAAGCAGTTTGAAAAATACGTTTATCGCCGATGAGCCCCGCAAATCCACCAACGGAATATCTTTGGGTATTTGGTCCAGGAACACGCCGGATTTTTCCGCCAGGACCAGACTTACGCTATATTGCTGACGGTCGATGGAGGCCAGAATATTCACCATATTCCTCTCGGCCCCTCCGCTCCCGAGGGATGGGATAAAAAAAGCTATCTTGCATTTTTTCTGCATGAAATCTGTCCATATTTTAAACCCCTCTCCAAGCCCATTCCACCTTGTAAATAAGCTTAAATTATAATAGTATCATATAATGTATTGCCTAAAAGATCAATCAAAATGACCGATTACAAAAACATTAAAACGATCATCCTTTGTGGCGGAATGGGCACCAGAATGAAGGAAGAAACGGATGTAAGGCCTAAGCCCATGGTGGAAATTGGCGGCAAACCCGTGCTTTGGCACATCATGAAGATTTACAACCATTATGGGTATCGTGATTTTGTTTTAGCCCTCGGATATAAAAGCAACTACATTAAAGATTATTTTTTAAACCAACGGCGCCATAGTAACGATTTCCTTCTCAATTCCTCAGAGGGGAAAATCACCGATTTTTTTGAGAATGGTGGCACAGAAGAAGATTTTAATATCACATTTGCGGAAACGGGCCTGGAAACCCCTCACGGAGAGCGGGTTTTAAAAGTCAGAAGACACATCACCGAAGACATCTTCATGGTGACTTACGGCGACGGCGTTTCCAATATCGATATCGATAAACTCATCGAATTCCATAAATCCCACGGGAAAATGGGAACGATCACCGGTGTGCATCCTGAATCGCGATGGGGTTTGGTAAATAGCGATGCTGATAGCATGGTTACTGAATTTGCCCAGAAGCCCATGCTCTATGACTACGTCAACGGCGGGTTTATGGTTTTCAACAAAGAATTTTTTGACGTGCTCCAGCCGGGAGACATGATTGAAGACGGCCTGATACGTTTGATTGAGAAAAAACAATTAGGCTTATATAAACACGAAGGCTTTTGGTATGGCATGGACACCTATAAAGATTTACTGCACTTAAACGGCCTTTGGGAAAAAGATCCTAAATGGAAAATTTGGGACACCAAGCCGCAAGAATCCACCGGACTTCTCCCGGTCCCCCAAAAACCTTCCCCAACTCCACCGGCCGCGCAACAAAAAACTGTTTTGATCACCGGCGGCGCCGGATTTATCGGCAGTAACTTAGCAGGAGAACTAGTAAAACGAAACCAACGAGTGATTATCATCGATGACTTGTCGTCGGGCAAAAGAACTAACGTCCCAGCTGGCGCGGTTTTATACCAGATGGACGTTCGCGATAAAAAAGTTGCTGACATTTTTGAAACAGAAAATCCTTCGGTGGTTTTTCATTTTGCCGCCAAACCTTTAGTCCATGAAGTTTACACTAATCCGTATGACGCCATTGAAACCAATATCATGGGAACGGTTAATATTTTGGAAATCTGCAGGAATCGCCAAAACCTTGAATCAATCATTATCGTCTCTTCGGACAAAGCCTATGGGAAAGCCAAACAGCTTCCCTACACCGAAACTTCTCCCCTGCAAGGAGACCACCCCTACGACGTTTCCAAATCATCCGCTGATTTAATTGCCCAGACCTACGCCAAAACCTACGGCCTCCCTATTTTAATTACCCGTTTTTCTAATGTATTCGGACCGGGAGACGCTAATTTTTCCCGCATCATCCCCGACATCATAAAATCCATCAGGGATAAAAAAGAACTCCTGCTCAGAAGCGATGGGACGATGATCCGTGAATACACTTATGTAAAAGATATCGTCGACGGCTGTATCAAACTGGCAAACCATAAACAAAACTTCGGCGAAGCTTTTAATTTCGGATCGGAAAATATTTTCAGCGTTATCGATGTCATCAAAAAATCAGAACAGGCATTAAATGAACATATCAGCTACAAAATTTTAAACACGGCCAAAAACGAAATCCCCGCGCAATATCTGGATTGGTCCAAGGCAAAGGAAAAACTGCATTGGGAACCAAAAACAACATTCGAGCAAGGAATAAAAGAAACATTCCAGTGGCACAACGCCAACTTTAAGGATTAAAAGAGGCGCGCTTGTAAAAGCACGCCATGGGTCAATTACCCTGCCAGCACTGTAGCGCCTGGGGAATGAGCTGATCCCGATGCCAGTCAACGATCTCTGCGGGCAGCTTATCTACCCGGAACCACCTGCCCCGGCCGGCGTCCTCTTCCTTCATCATGCACAGATGGACGACGGAAAATCCGTGTCCCCTGGCCTCCTTCCGGTTGTTGATGTTGAAGAGAAAATGCCAGCTCCGGAGCCCCGACCCGAATTCCTTTTCCTCGAGCCGCCGGAAGACATCTTCAACCGTCTCGCCCATTCGGAGGATGGATCCCGGACAATGCCATTGGCCAGGATAGGCGGATTCCGCACCTGATCGCTGGAGCAGATAGACTTCATCCCCGCCAGCAGCACGTCGGAAACACACCGCTTCGATCGCCACCATCGGCATCAGCCGGGCCAGAGCGTTGAAAAGTGCCGGTCCGTAGGGCTGATACCGGTCAACAAACCCCAACAGCCACACCAGCGTCTTGCGCAGAAACCACGCCAACATGATTTTCTCCCACCAGAGACAAGGAATACGTGATTTATAGAGTATCATTTTCAATATTAAAAGCAACATTCCGTGAAAATACGCGAACTGGAAATAAAAGGGGTTTTTGAAATCGAACTGGAGTCCAAGGAAGATGAGCGTGGTTTTTTTATGAAGACACTCGATGAAGGGATTTTTAAAACGCATGGCATCGCGCGGCCGTGGATCCACGAATACCAGTCGCTTTCCAAAAAAGCCGGGACGATCCGCGGCATCCACTTCCAACTGCCGCCGTTTTCAGAAAGCAAACTGGTACGGGTAGTGCAGGGAAAAATCATGGATATTTTCGTTGATCTGCGCCAAAGTTCGGAAACATTCGGCCAGTACGGCAGCGCCATTATCAGCGCGGAAAATAAAAAAATGATTTACGTGCCGCGGGGCTTTGGCCACGCCGTCTGCACCTTGGAAGACAATACTATCCTTATCTGCAAAATGGATAACCATTATTCGGCGGAGTCCGAACGGCAGATCATTTGGAACGACCCCGATTTGAATATTTCCTGGCCGCACGGAATCACGCCAATTCTTTCGAATAAAGATTCAAGCGCAAAAAGTTTTAAAGAATTTGTTAAAAATCATGGATCAATCTGACCGAAGCATTTTATTAAGCATTGCGATTCCCACTCGCAGCCGGGCTCATTACCTGAGAATCTGCCTGGACCACATCACTGCCCAATTTGACGACCTGCAAGTTAAAAATTCCATTGAAGTGGTTATTTCCGATAACGATAGCCAGGATAATACCCGCCAAGTGTGTGAAGAATACGTCCAAAAATTCCCCAATATCAAATATTTCCGCAATGAAAAAAACATCGGCTTTGACGGCAACACGATTGCCGCCGTTACCAAGTCCCGCGGCAAATACTGCTGGCACATCGGCGACGACGATTTTATCCAAAACGGCGCCCTAAAGTTCATCGTTGATTTCCTTTCAAAAAAAGAAGTGGCAGTGCTGAGCATCGGTTTCCATCCCTTCGTAAACCACGAAGCCTCAACTAAAAGGGTAAGTAATATCAACGAAAGCCTGATTGATTATTCAACGGGGGCGGAAGAATTCTACCGCAAGGGATTTTGTGAAGGCATCTTGGGAATATTCATGTTCAACAAGGATTTGTGGCTGAAAGCCCGGCAGCAAATCACCCAGTACGAGGGCCTCGGAATATACTACGAGATTATCATGCGGATGATCATCAAATCCCCCCTGCCGTTGGCGCATTTGAGTTATCCGGTACTCTTTACCGGACAGGATTATAAGTGGAACAAAAACGGCACAGCCTTATTCACTTTTATGTACAACGTAAGGCTTTTAAAAAAACTGAAGACCTTCGGCTATAGCGATACATTCATCAACGAAGAGCTGGACCTCTTTTCCAAAAGCCTGCCCAAGGTGGTCATCAAAGCCAAAGCCACCGATTTGAAATATTCGTTTAATAATTTTTACATTATTTGGAAAGAATTCTACCGGTACCCGCTCTATACGATTCCCGCGACCATCCTGCTTTGCCTGCCGAATTCCCTGCTCAAGTTCTTAAAAAAAATGAAAAAGCAGTATGCAAATCGGATTTTTTAGCTATTACACAACGTATAATAAATCCCTCTT
>JAIFWS010000045.1 GCA_019658985.1 Candidatus Parcubacteria bacterium | reverse complement strand
GAGGTGTTGAAAAGCTAACGGAGTAAAATAACTGAATACATTTAAACTTTAAAAAATGGAAACAAGAAATGTCATTATTTCGTTGATCGTCGGCTTGTTGGTGCTTGCCGCAGGTTTTTTGGGAGGGATGTTCTGGGGCGGAATGGGTTCTCCGGCAGAGATAGTATCGCCTGATTCCGACCAGCAACCAGGCACCTCTCAAGTAGTGAAGGACTTAAGCTCTAAGGTGATACCTTCTATTGCGGCATACGGCAAAGTTTCAAAAATAGAGAATAGGAATCTTACGTTAAATTACGAAGGGGATACCGTTATAATTCCGGTCCGGAATGATGCCAAGATTTATTCCTTTGTGAGTTCTGCATCTGGCACAGCAACCAAACCGAATACAGTCCCTTCCAGTAAAGAGATTACTTTTCAAGAGGTTAAGATGGATGATAATGTGAGCGTTAACGTAAAGGTGTTGGAAAACGGAACATTGGAAGGATTCTCGGTGGTTGTGTTGCCTCCTCCCGCCACGCCCGCTCCTGCCCCGGCAACTAAATAATTGATACCGAAAGCCAATGTATGGAATTAGCGAAGAATATTAAAAAGATTTTTTTCGGCATAATAACCGCGTCATTACTCTTGGGCGGTTTTTTTGTGGCAGACGTTACTTTGGCAGATAACCCGGACCCGTCCCCCGCGCGATTAATTGTTTTAAAAGAAGTCACCAATCATGGTGGCAATGCTGCGGTTTCCGATTTTCTTTTATTTGTCAGCGATTCGATAATGGTATATCCGGTAACGTCCGGTTTTCTTAACGACAGCTTCGCGCCGGGTCCGCATGTGGTTTTTGAAAATAATTTGCCCGGGTACACGGGAACATTCGGCGGCGATTGCGACGCGCAGGGGAATGTCGTCCTTGTCGCCGGTGAGACAAAGCTTTGCATAATTACCAACGAAGAAGATTCACAAGGGCAGGCGCCATCGGTAAGTAATTTAAATACCAGCTATAACGGTTGTACTGGGATTGCCGGTGCGGGGCAGGTAGTGTTTTCTTGGGATGTTGATGGTGCCCAGGAAAATTTCGCATTTCAAGTAGCTCTGGCGGCCGATACTAGTTTTTCTAATCCCATTATCAATCGGGGTGTGAACGGATTTGCTAAGCAACAGTCAGTGCTTATGCGGTTAAATCCAGATAGTAGAGAGCTTCGATATAATACGTCTTACCGTTGGCAGATAAAAGTCTGTAACGCGTCCGCGTGTTCCGACTGGACCGTAAAAAACCCCTACCTGCAAACCGGCCATCCTTCGGCATTTGCTTCCTTTGTTTCTTCTCCGGGAAATCCGGCGGTGGGCGATCCGGTATCCTTCATCAATACCTCCATCTGCTATAATAATAGCGGGCAAACAGCCTGCCAATCCTACCTTTGGGATTTTGGCGATGGCCAAACGGGTACCCAGCAAAGCCCTGTCCATTCGTATGGATCCGCCGGCAGGTTTTTAGTATCTCTAAGGACTACTGACGACACCGATTATTGTCAAACCAATAGGTCTATATTAGTCGGCCCGCTGGGATCAAGCGGTCCTGCCTGGAAAGAGGCCGCGCCGGGAAGCTAGAGCCAGGGAGGTTTCGGGGAGGCGAAGGGAGTCGGGAAGCCCTTTTTCCTGCCTAAAACGTGGCCATAATATAGAAGGGCAGAGCGACCCTTGCCAAATGAAAAATTATTTGTTAGAGTGTAGCTACTTTAAATTTAACCAAAAGACTAAAAAGACATGGCAGTTCCACGACATAAACATACCAGGTCCTCAGTAGGACAGCGCCGGATGCACATTTTCATAACACCAGCTTCTTTGACTGTTTGTTCAAAGTGCAAAGCTCCGGTTCGGCCGCATACCGTATGCGCCCATTGCGGATTTTATAAAGGAAAGGAATTTGTGAATGTCCTTGGTGCTTTGACTAAAAAAGACCGGAAATTGAAAGAAAAAGAAATGCAGAAAGCGGAAAAGGAAAGCAAGAACGAGAAAGTAGAAGTCAGAAAATAGAAAATAGAATCGCGGTATTTTGTAATTCTAGATTCTAATTTCTAGATTCTAGATTCTAAACTTATGGCTTCACGGCACTTATCACGCTCAATTGTCATGCAAAGCTTGTATGAGTGGGATTTCTATGGCCAGCCGTCAGAGCCTGATGAAAAGAAATTAGAAAGTATTGTTGAACGGAATATCGTGGACTTCGGACCGGGATTGGAAGATTTGGATTTTGTAAGGTCGTTGTCAAACGGAGTGCTGGCCCACTTGCCGGACATTGATAAGATTATTGAAAAAGCGGCGCCCGAATGGCCAATAGCGCAGATACCGATTATCGACAGGAACGTATTACGGCTTGGATTGTTTGAATTACTTTATAGTAATAAAGACGAAGTGCCGCCCAAAGTGGCAATTAACGAAGCGATTGAATTGGCTAAAACCTTTTCCGGAAAAATCTCCGGCAAGTTTGTTAACGGAGTCCTGGGAACCGTATTTAAAGAATTAGAAAAAAAGGAATAATCACGAATCTGCGAACGTTGCTTATATCATCTTTGCATATTCGCGATTATTCCATAACGCATGAAAGATTTTTCTTTAATAGAAAAAAAATTGGGGTTGCAATTTAACAATAAGAATCTTCTGACCCAGGCGTTTGTCCACCGGTCTTATTTAAATGAGAACCCGGACTTCGGCCTGGAACAGAACGAGCGTCTGGAATTTTTGGGAGACGCGGTGCTGGAATTGGTGGTAACCGAATACTTATATAAAGAGTATCCGGAGAAAGCCGAAGGGGAATTGACCAACTGGAGAGCGTCATTGGTAAATGCCAAGATGCTGACCAAGGTGGCCGAGCAGTTGGGGTTCAATGACTTTTTGTTATTGAGCCGCGGTGAAACCAAGGAATTGGGAAAAGCCCGCCAATACATCCTAGCCAATACCTTTGAAGCTTTCGTCGGCGCGCTGCACCTTGATATGGGATACGCGCATTGCGATGAATTCATCAAAAAGCATCTGATAAAAAACCTGCCGGAAATCATCACGAGCGGATCGTATAAAGATTCAAAGTCGCATTTCCAGGAACAGGCGCAGGACAAGATCGGCGTGGCCCCGGCTTACAAAATCATGAAAGAGTGGGGGCCTGACCATAAAAAGAAATTTACCGTTGGAGTATTCTTGCACGACGCGCTGGTAGCGGAAGGCGAGGGATATTCAAAACAGGAAGCGGAGGAAGAAGCTGCAAAGAAAGCATTGGAAATTAAAAAGTGGAATTAATAAAAAATATATTTAAATAAAATGTTGACGATTAGATTAACCAGGAAAGGAAAAAAGAACCAGCCATTTTTCAGGATCGTGGTGATTGATAAAAAGAGGTCTTCAAAAGGAGGTCGGGCTGTTGAGGTTTTGGGATACATTAATCCTTTGACCAAAAAGCATTCGTTTGAAAAAGAACGCATGTTGCATTGGATTAAAATGGGAGCCCAGCCAACGCCAAGGATCCATAATTTATTGGTAACCGAAAAGGTAATTGACGCAAAGAAAGTAGCCGTATTTAATAAGACCAAGAAGGCATTGAAGGCTGAAGCGGTTCCGACACCAGCCGCCGTGGAAACACCAGCCGCCGCCCCAGCTCCAGAGACTCCAGCCCCAGAAAATCCTGCCCCACAGGCTTAATTGACATATGAAGAATTTCTGTTAAACTAACTCATATTAAAAGCGCGAAGCGCTTTGTTATTTTAAAACGATGCCAACAATTCACCAATTAATTAAAAAGCCTCGAAAGGCGATCAAAAGGCGCAAAAAAACTGTAGCGCTTGATTTCGGTTTTAACGCTTTGCATAACCGCCCTTCGTATTACCACTCACCATTTAAAAGGGGAGTATGCATTAAGGTATTTACCCAGACTCCAAGAAAACCTAACTCAGCTTTGAGAAAAGTAGCCAGGGTGAAATTGTCCAATGGCATGGAAGTGTCAGCGTACATCCCAGGAGAAGGGCACAATTTGCAGGAACACTCAGTGGTATTGATCCGCGGAGGAAGGGTTAAGGATTTACCGGGAGTACGATACCATATTGTGAGGGGTGTATTGGATACCGCCGGAGTAGAAAACCGCAAACAAGGACGATCACGATACGGAACTAAATTAAAGAAAGCCTAATATTTAATACAAATGCGAAGAGCTTATAAAAAACATATTTTATCCCCGGACCCGATCTACAATGACTTGGTGGTTTCGCAGTTCATCAATAAAGTCATGAAGTCCGGCAAGAAAACCATCGCGCAGAAAATCGT
>JAIFWS010000044.1 GCA_019658985.1 Candidatus Parcubacteria bacterium | reverse complement strand
GAGGCTTCGTTACGTCTCCATAGTACCGAGAGCACTATGATAGACGGGCTTGAGGCTAAAGAAACGGTAGAGATGCTCAATGAATTAGACGAAAAGTACCGGGAAGTGATCGTGATGCGCTATATCAACGAATTGTCTCCCCCGGAGATTGCCCAAGCACTGGGGATCTCAACCAATGCCGCGTCAGTGAAATTAAACTACGCCATCAAGAAGCTGCGCCAAATTATAGAAACAAAAAAACAAAAATTTCAAAGTTAAAAAAACATGAACCGCGATCCAATTGAAGAGCTTTTTCAAAAAGCCAACAACATAAAACTGGATGAAACAAGAAAGGCAGTCATGCACCAGGAGATTTCGGAATTCATAAAAAAGAATCCCTTGTCTCCGGCTGGCATGAAACTGCCGCGTTTTCTTTTCATCAGGAATGCGGTATTCCAAAGGCCGGCCATGGCTTTTGCTAGCATGATGATTCTGTTGGTCGCCGGTTCGGTTGCAACGTTCGTCAAAGCTGATTCCGCCCTGCCGGGAGATTTTTTCTATCCGGCGAAACTGGGCATTAATGATAAGGTAAAACAAGTATTGGCGTTTTCCGACGAGGCGAAATTGAAAGTAAATATTGATTTGGCCGAAAGGCGCTTGCAGGAGATCGAGCAGGTGGCTGTCAAAAACCAGATCAGCGAAAGCGACCAGGACCGCGTACGGGAGAACCTAAAAGATCACGCCAGCCGCGCATCATTTTATATTGATAAACTGCAATCGCAAAAAGACGACCAAGAGACGGCCGACATCGCCGCCGGATTTGAAGCTTCATTGAAGGCCCACCGGGTCATTATTGATGGCATTGGCCATGGCAGCAAAGGCGATGCCGGCAATGCAAAGGCTGTCACGATGTTTGCCGCAGTAAAAGCCGTCAGTCCGCTGGTTCAGGATATTGATGATATTACTTCAAATATATCTGGGGCGAATATTTACCATAATGACGAGGCTGTAAAAAAATCACCTGATAAGAAGAAAGCCGTGGAGGCAAAGATCTCAGCCGCAGAATTTTCGCTCAAGAGCGCCAAACAGCTGGTGGAAAAAAATAAACATAAGATCGGCGCCCAAGGGTTTGCCCAGTCCGAGGAAAATTTGAGGCTTGTCCAGCAGAAAATCGATGAGGGCAGGAAAAAATTATCAGAAAGCGGAGATTATAAAGATTCTCTTTCTTCATTGCGCGAGGCATCAGTGATTGCAGAGGAGTCAAAAAAATTGATTACCCGCAAAGTTGACTTGGGAGTAGATGTCTCTATTAATATTAATAAAGGGTATTAAACCCTTTGTCGCCTGCGACGCTCGGGAGAAAACGCGTCGCGACGCGTTTTCTCCGCTCGCTATTCTCGGCAATAAATAGCTTGTAAGATGGGTGACATGGCACCGTCTTATAGTATGTAGGGCAGGGATTAGTCGCCTGGCCCTAGTAATACTATTTATTATCAAAACCATGTTTAAGTTGATTCCGCTAGCGTTATCACTTATCTTGGCAGGTTCGGGAGCCGTCGCAATATCAGCTCCGAAAAACGTTGATAATTCACCGAGCGCCAGCGTCCAAACTTCGACTGACGCAAAATTACAGGCTGAAGCAGGGCAGTATTTACAAGATAGTTCAGGACTTTTTTTGAAGGCAGATAGCAATATAGATGCCCAGCAGGAAACTGCGATAGACCTTGGCATTTAATCACATATAATAATTTTAAAAACCGTCCCGGTGTTCACCGGGACGGTTTTTTGGTACAATTAAGCTTAATAGTATGAGTACTAAATTATACCGGACATCAAGGAAAGCGCGGGGAGAAGCCATAGAAAGCTTTAAGAAGAAGATTGATAGTAAGCGCACAGCATCGGATAAGATGGCTGATTGGCTGACTGCTTCATTTGGCACCGTTTTTTTCCTGGGTGCTAACGCAGTATTCTTTTTGGTATGGCTGGTGTTAAATACTCATCTTATTCCAGCCCTTGAACCCTTTGACCCTTTCCCGTTCGGATTTCTAACCATGATTGTTTCGTTGGAAGCTATTTTCCTTGCGATCATTGTTTTAATATCGCAAAACCGGGAAACCCGGGTGGCGGAGCTGCGCGAGGAGATAGAATTATATATTAATACCTACGCAGAAAGTGAAATTACCAAATTAATCTATTTACAAACGCTGCTTTTGAAAAGAAATGGCATCGACGTCTCGTCGGATCCGGAAGTCCAAAAAATGATGGAAAGCCTCGAACCGGACAAAATAGAAAAGGAGCTGGAAAAACAGCTGGACGTGTAATAAAATATACTAATACTATTAAACACATTTGATCATGAAGAAATATCTAGCAGAGGCCTTGGGCACATTCGCGTTGACGCTGGTGGTCGCGCTTTCGCTGTCCGCGAAGTTTTCTGTTGCCACGCCGGTGCTGGCAGGATTGGTATTAATGCTCTTTGTGTATACCATTGGGGACATGTCGGGTTCGCATATTAATCCCGCGGTAACGGTCGGGCTCTGGTCAATTAAAAAAATAAAAAATAACGAAGTGGTATTGTATGTGGTCGCCCAATTTTTCGGAGCCGCCGCTGCGCTATTGCTCGTTTCTTTCACGGTAGGCATCGCCCCGTTGCCGGTAACCAATTCTCTGATGGTTGGCCTGGCTGAATTGGTTGGAGCGTTCTTCTTTGGCTTTGGAATCGCTTCGGTGGTATACGGCCGGACCCCAGCCTTGTTCTCGGGAGTGGTGATCGGAGGTTCTCTTTTGCTGGGAATCGCGATCGCTGCTACGCTTGGGTCTAACGGAGTATTAAATCCCGCAGTCGCGTTCGGGATACAATCTTTTAATTTGGTGTATATTTTGGGGCCGATCGCAGGTTCCGTATTGGGAATGCAGGCCTATAAATACATTAACCTTTAAATCAATGGTATATTTGGTTTTAATATATTTTTTCTTGGCTGGCTTTGCGGGGTATGTTATCGGAAGGTGGGCTGATAATTACCTTAATTTCTGGATCGGCGATCCCCATTATGTGCCCGACCACTGGATCTACGGATTCTTGCTGATGGTCATCGGCGTTTTCATATTTGATAACGCCCTGGGGTTATACCTGTTTTCTTTCGGCCTGGGCCATTTCATCAGTGATTTGCGGGATTTTTTGAATCTGAAATTTTATGGCAAAGACGGGAAGGAACGGTCCCAGCGCCGGTTCTGGCATATCGACTAAAACCTCGGTTGTCTCGGCTGATATTTTACCGAAGAAATATGAGCCGAGACAACCCAAACCCTTTCTTGAAAGGGGAACCCATGAAAGCGGCTCAGGCGACTGGGACGCAAGTAGAACGGTGTACGTTCTGCGACCGGGTCAGGCACCGCAAGTCTGACCAACATCCGTGGTCTTTGTGGATGAAGACCCTGCCCGCTGGATGCCGGGCTGAATATCATGACGCCCAGACTTGCAGCAGAGTTCATTGTGTCCAGGAGCGCCAGGCGCTTACGGCTCACTATCGGTAACTGAATGGGCGTCGCTGTGGAGAAAATCTGCACGCCGGTGTGCAGATTTTCTCCTCTCTTATAAATTTTAACGTATGGGTCCAAAAAAGATATTTTTAACGTTATTACTGGGCATTGAGATATTGATGATATCAGGTGTTGCTTATGCCGTTGATGTTGCTTCTTCAAAACAAAATGATATTAAAGGTTTGCAGGTATTTTTGAACAGCCACGGATTTGTGGTTGCGAAAAGCGGGCCGGGTTCGCCGGGAAAGGAAACGGATCTTTTAGGACCGGCTACTAAGAAAGCTCTGGCTAATTTTCAAGCTGCCAACGGACTTCCTAGGATGTCACCTTCGTCAGGCAGATATGGACCGTGGACGAAAGGCATTATTGCAGGAATTCTAGAGAAAGAGAAAAACAATGCTATGGCCCAGGAATTTCCAGGTAATAAAATTCTTGAAAATACAGCTGTTTCAAATAACAATCCTGCCGTGGGCGGCGCATCTGGTTCTGAGAATATTCCTCCCATTGCCCATGAGCACAGGTTAATCAATTCTTTTGCCCTGGCATGGTCGAATGGGCTAATAGAGGGTATAATAAGTCCGAATGGGTATGTAATCATAGTAGATCTTCCTCCTGGCGCGGATATTACAAAATTAACTTCAGTAATCCAAACGGCAACCGGAGTGGCAGTTTCCCCAAAGCCCGGTATTGTGCAGGACTTTTCTAATTCGATTATCTATACGGCCACTGATGCCCAGGGAACGGTCCAGGAATATATCGTGATAGTTGTTGAAGAAAACAGCGGATAATATAATTAATGTAATAAAATATATGGGAGAAAGAA
>JAIFWS010000005.1 GCA_019658985.1 Candidatus Parcubacteria bacterium | reverse complement strand
AGGAGGCGGCCAGATGAGTTCAAAAACAATCAGTGAATTCAGCGGGCAGTTTGCCAACTCCGGAGAGCGCATCACCAAGAGTTTTAATAAGAGCGAGACTTACCCGGAGGTTTCAGAAAGGATGTGGGATTTCTTGCAGGACATGGAGAAAAAATATCAGGGGAAGCATATTCTGGCGGTAAGCCACGAATGTCCCATTTGGTTGTTATCAGCAAGATTGAAAGGGATTTCTATAGAAGAGGCATTGCGGAGCGGATCAGAAGACGAGGAGCGCATCAAGAATGCTGAGTTTATGGAAGTAAATTAAAGAGCCCATCCTAAAACATATGGCATATAATTTTTCAGAAGCGGAAAATAAAACCCTGGAGTTTTGGAAAAGAGAGAATATCTTTGAAAAAACGTTAGAGAAAACAAAGGACAAAAAGCCGTTTGTGTTTTACGATGGCCCGCCGTTTGCCACCGGAACTCCGCATTACGGCCACCTGCTCCAGAGCGTGATTAAAGATGCCATTCCCCGGTATAAGACGATGCGGGGTTTTTATGTTGCCCGCCAATGGGGTTGGGATTGTCATGGATTGCCGATTGAAAATATTGTTGAAAAAGAACTGGGAACTAAATCCAAAAAAGAAATCCTCGCAATGGGAGTGAAGAAATTCAACGACCTCTGCCGCGAGCGCATTTTTACGTTTATTGAGGAATGGGAGCGTGTGATCCCGCGGTTTGGCCGGTGGGCGGACATGGATCATCCTTACAAGACGATGGATTTTGAATACATGCAATCGGAATGGTGGGCGTTTAAAGAATTACATGGCAAAGGATTGATTTACGAAGATTACCGGTCTATGCATATTTGTCCGCGCTGCGAGACGACGCTCAGCCAGGGAGAAGTCGCCGATGGGTATAAAGACATCAAAGATTTATCGGTAACGGTAAAAATGAAAGTGAGGAATCCGGAGAAATATAACTTGAAAGAAGATATATTTCTTTTGGCCTGGACCACCACTCCCTGGACCCTTCCAGGCAACGTGGCTTTGGCGGTGGGAGAAAAAATATCCTACGTGCACGTGTTATTTGAAGGCCAGGATTATGTGGTAGCTAAAGACAGGGCAGAAGATGTTTTCGGGCATGAGCAATACCAAGTGATGGGAGAATTCACCGGCAAGGACTTGGTTGGCATTGAGTACGAACCATTATTTGATTATTACGCCAAAGATGAAAATTTGAAAAATCGCGAAAACGGCTGGAAAGTATATGCCGCTGATTTTGTTACTACGGATAAAGGAACGGGAATCGCCCATGAAGCCCCGGCCTTCGGAGCGGAGGATTGGATGTTACTGAAGCAAGTAGGATTGCCGTTTGTGCAGCACGTAAAAATGGACGGCACATTGAAACCGGAAAACGGCCAATTCGCGGGGCTTGATTTAAAGCCACGGGCAAAAGATAAGCCGGAAGAAATCCGCGAAGCTGATTTGACGGTGGTAAAATATTTAGAAGAAAAAGGCTTGGTATTTTCCCATGGAAAATATGAACACTCCTACCCTCATTGCTGGAGATGCGATACGGCTTTATTAAACTATGCAACCAGCTCGTGGTTTGTGGCCGTGGAAAAAATAAAACCGACATTATTAAAAACCGCCAAGAAAATAAACTGGTCGCCCGAACACATAAAAGAAGGGAGATTTGGACAATGGCTCGAAGGCGCGCGGGATTGGTCTATTTCCCGCCAGCGTTTCTGGGCCAATACGATTCCGGTTTGGAGATGCGGCGCGTGTAAAAAACAGCTTGTATTCGGGTCAGCCGATGAACTGGAAAAAGCTAGCGGCACAAAAGTAACTGATTTACACAAGGAAGTGGTTGATGAGGTGATCTTTCCTTGTGATTGCGGAGCAGAGATGCAGCGCGTGCCTGAAGTATTGGATACTTGGTTTGATTCCGGATCCGTGCCTTTTGCAATCTTGCATTATCCCGTGGAGCATAAAAACGAATTCAAAGACCGGTTCCCGGCGGATTTTATCGGCGAAGCACAGGATCAGACGCGCGCTTGGTTCTACTACCAGCATGTATTGGCAGGAGCCTTGTTTGAAAGCGAAGCGTTTAAAAATTGTATCGTGACGGGTATTGTTCTGGCAGAAGACGGCAAGAAGATGTCGAAAAAACTGAAGAATTATCCTGATCCGATGGCCATGATAGAAAAATACGGCGCCGATGCCATGCGCTTCTATATATTGAGTTCGCCAGTAGTGCAAGGGGAAAGCCTTTATTTTTCAGAAAAAGGCCTGGATGAAATCGCCAAGAAAAATCTGGGGCGATTGCAGAATGTGCTCGCGTTTTACCAGCTATACGAAAACGGCACCAAGGCCGATGCTAAAAGCAAAAATGTTTTAGATCGCTGGATATTGATGCGCCTGCAAGAATTGCTTGAGGCCTCAACCCGGGGATACGAAAAGTATAATTTATATGATGCGACCCGGCCGCTGACGGATTTTATCGATGACCTTTCAGTTTGGTATTTGCGACGCAGCCGTGACCGGTTCAAAGAAGAAAGCGAGGATAAAAAAGCCGCGCTGGCAACGATGCGGTATGTGCTGGGCGGGCTTTCTAAAATCATGGCCCCTTCAATGCCGTTTTTTGGGGAAACCCTTTTTGGGGCGGTGAGTGAGGAGCAAGATGAAGAAAGTGTGCATTTGGCGTCTTGGCCGGAAATTAAGAGGCATGAAGATACTGGTTTGAAAGATGCGATGGTTGAAGTGAGGAAGGCAGTCACCTTGGCTTTAGCTGAACGATCGGCCAAAGCTATAAAAGTGCGCCAGCCTTTGGGGTTACTGACGATAAAAAGCAAAACGTTGGATGTGAAAAATAATGGCGAATTATTGGATTTGATCAAGGATGAGGTGAATGTGAAAGAAATCGCATTTGATGATACTATAGAAGGAGAGATAAAGCTCGACGTTACTATTACGCCGGAATTAAAAGAGGAGGGAGCTATTCGGGATATTGTGCGGTTTGTCCAAGATCAGCGTAAAGAGGAGGGGTTGAAACCGGAAGATAAGATATCACTTTCCATCCAAGCCGATGACACACTGGCTGGCGTCATTAAAAAACACGAAGCATTGTTATTGAAAGAAGTGCGCGCGAAAGAAATAATATTCACCCAAGAGGGGCTAGAAGGGAAGGAATTGGCAATTGATAATCAGAAATTATCGTTAAGCATTAAAAAAGTATAATTCTATGCCATATATTGATAATAGCAAAAGAGATTCTTCTATTGGGGGACCCAAGCCTGGTTTGCCGCAGAAGGACGTTTTCGGGCCGCGGCCTGATTTGCATAAAAGTTTGGAGCCGGTAGCTAGGCCGCAAACTGCGCCGAAAGCTGCTTCCGGTAATGTGCCGAAAACGGCGCCACAGGTCCTCCATCCATTGCCACAAGCTAAAGATGGCATGAGTAAGTTTGCTAAAGGATCGGTTCGAGTGGGAGACCTTGAGAAATGGCTAAAAAGCCCCGAAGGGACCAAGGAATTAGCCAAAAGAACCAAATTAAATCCCTATGGGTCGGAATATTATAAAAAATTAGAAGAAGCAAGAAACGCTGTTTTAGACAGGGTTAAAGAATTTGGAACTGTTTTTGACGATCAGGAAAGAAAGAGTTTGGAAAGCGAATCGCGGCAAGTGAAAGGAAGTGCTGCAGTTAGGGAGGGATATAAAAAGGACATGGCAGATGGCATGGTCACCGACGCAGAAAAGAGTGCCCGGGGATTTAGGAGTAGGATATATGGCTTTGGCAGCTGGCTGATTGGTAAAAAGTAAGATGGCAACGCACTACAAAACCCGGGGGTTCGTTTTTAAAAAAGAAGACCGGTCCGAGGCGGACAGAATCTTCACACTTTTTACATCTGATTTCGGGAAGATAGAGCTGATGGCGCGGGGCATCCGGAAAATGACGTCAAAATTGCGCAGCGGCATCGAGCTGTTTTCTTTATCGGAAATAGAGTTTATTTCCAGCCAGCATCGCAATACCCTGGTTGACGCGGTGAAAATTGAAAGATTTCCGGGCATTACGGAAGCCTTGGGTAAAACCCATGTTGCCAGCCAGGCGTCGGCCTTGATGAACCAGTTTATTAAAGGGCAGGAAGCGGATGCCCATATCTGGAATTTACTGGCGGATTTCTTTGCAAAATTAAACAGCCATTTATTAACCGAAAAAAACCAGGCTCTGGCGTACCCTTATTTTTTTTGGAACTTTATTTCAGTTCTGGGATACGCGCCAAAATTATTCCACTGCGCGTCATGCGAAAAAGCGCTGGACCCTGCAGTTATTTATTTTTCAAATAAGGAAGGAGGAGTACTGTGCGTGGCCTGCGCCGGAATTGACAGCGAGGTAAAGAAAATACACCAGGATATTGTAAAGATTTTACGGATTATTTTAAAAAAAGACTGGGAAATATTATTAAAATTAAAAGTAGAAAAAGACCGGCAAGAGGGCTTGGGGCAAATTTCGAAAGAATATTGCAATTACCTGCTTTCTTCAAGGATTTCCTAACTTTAATTTACTAAATGCTTTCGCGGTATTTTTCCCAGATTTGAGAGTGAAAATGTGATAGAATTTTGAGCCATAGCCGGAGGCTTCTGGCTCAAAATTATTGCACATTTTTTAACCCAAATCTGGGAAAAAGAGCCGAAAATATTTTTATATTATGCATTTAGTAATTTAAAGTTTAAAAAGATGAATATTTTAAAGAATAAACCGCTGCGGATTATTGTACTGCTTTTGGTAGCCGCTTTCCTGCGATTTTTCCTGGTGGGATTTTTAGAAGAGGCAAGCGAAGTGTGGTTTAAAATACTGGATGTGATTTTAATCATCGGGGTGGGAACGTTTATTTTAAAAGAAATCGCCGAAGTCATCGAAGAGACGACGGAAATCTTAAGCGAACGAACAAAGCTGGCCAGCGGCTTATTGCAGTCGCTGGGGACTGCTTTCCCGGACATGGTGCTGGGTATTGTCGCCGCCCTTATCTCTTTGAGTTTAGTGAGGGAAAATTACGGATTAGCCATTAACTTTGCTATCATCGCGGCAGCTACTACATTTGGTTCTAATATTTATAACATTGCCCATGCGATATTGTGCGTTTTCCGCCAAAACGTGGCAAATGTAAAAGGAGTGAAAGTTCCTATGGTTCCCGGAGTAAAAAAACTAGGACTGGTAACTCCCATGAAAGACCATATCAGGAAGCCTTCTTTAAAAGAAATTGAAGGGTCACTGGATATTTTCAATACATTGACCGTATTAACGGCTATTGTTGCCTTGTCCATGGTGATTTTCGGACAGGTGAAAGATCCGGTATCAACAGTACCGGGGGATCTGTACCAACTGGTAAAACCGATGGGGTTTGTTATTTTGGCGCTCTGCCTGATAATCATGTATTACTTCCGTAAAACCAAGCGTGAACATTCGGTGATTGAAGGAGAGCCCGAAGAGCAGAATTATTACCATAAAAAATCTACCTGGGTGGTGCTGGGATATTTATTGGTGTCCGGCATTGCGATATTATTTGCGGCAGAGTCAATGGTGCGCGCAGTCGAAGCTTTCTGCACACTTACCGGAACGCCGTTTGTGGTAGCAGGAGTTTTAGCGGGAATAATCGGTTGCATCGGCGAGATGATCGTGGTGCATAATTTTACGGTAAATCCGAGAGGACGGATCGGCGACGCGCTGGTTGGCGTGGGCATGGATAATATTGTCACTACCATGGGAGCCGCGATTGTGGCGGTTATGGGAGGTATCTTTTTGGGAGGAAATTCCCTGATCCTCATTTTTATTTTTATTTTAACCTTGAACACCGTTTTGATTTGGCAGGTCTCCAAGCTGAAGACATATTTTATCCTTAATAAAATATCATAGAGATTATAAATCACGAAATAGTTTTCAAAGTGCATTTCGTGATTCACAGTATAACTACATGCAGAAGTTTGTTATCGAAAAACCATTTTTATTTATGATGATATTGGCTATCGTGGCTGCTACCGGGTTTTTCGGTTTTTGGTATTACCGCGATCAGATCTTTACCACTGAAGTTCTGAGGGTCGGGATCAATGGCCCGGAAAATGCCAGCATGGGCGAGGAGATAAATTATAAAGTCACTTATAAAAATAATGGGAATTTCACACTGGAGAGTCCTCGGCTGGTTTTTGAACTGCCGGAACATTCGTTAAATGAAGGCGGTAAATTAAGATTTACCCAGCAGCTACAGGATATTAAACCAGGCCACCAGGATTTCGTTACATTTCCCGCCAGGCTTCTAGGCAAAGAGGGCGACATAAAAACCGCCCACGCCTGGATTTCCTATGTACCTCATAATCTTTCTGTGCGCTACGAAACAGAGGCGACATCTGAAACTAAAATCAATTCCGTGCCGATAGATTTGGATTATGATGTGCCGGCCAATTTCGACCGTGGAAAAGAAATCACGTATTCAGTTAATTATTTTTCCAATGTTGATTATCCGTTGGAAAATTTGAGTTTGAAGCTGGATCCGGTTACCGGTTTTAAAATCACTTCCACTACTCCTTCTTCATTAAATAACGCGGAATGGAGATTACCGGTGCTGGAAAAGTCAAAAGGAGGGAAAGTTACCGTTACGGGCACGGCAATGGCCGATAGTCCCGACCAGTTGCAATTTTCAGCGCACCTGGGCATGTGGCTGGATGGGAATTTCATTGTTTTAAAAGAAGCCAGCAAGACAGCGTCGGTTTCCGGAGTTGCGGTTGTGGAGCCTCCAAAACCCGTCAAGCCGCCCGATACCCACGTAGCTGTTTCCCAAAAAGGTTACTATAAAGGCAGCCAGGATTTTGAAAATTCCGGGCCGGTGCCTCCGCAAGTGGGTGTTCCGACCACGTATACGATCACTTGGCGTGTTGGCAGCGACGTGAATGAGGTAAAAAATGCAAAAGTGACAGCCACTCTGCCGGCAAATGCCACCCTATCTGCCGTTCTTCCCGAATCGCAGTTGCCCTATTTTTCATTAGATGGCGTTACTAAAAAAATTACTTGGACGGTTCCGAAAATTCCCGCAAAATCAATAGGCGCGGGACCTTCTATTTCTTTCCAAGTGGCAGTGACTCCTGCTTCATCGCAACAGGGAAACTTTGCAAATATTATCGGTGCGGCAACATTAGTAGGGCAGGACGAGGTTACCGGAAGCACGGTTTCGGCCCGGGACTCGGCCATTAATACGGACTTGCCGGATGATGCGGCAAATTCTGGCGGTGGCATTGTTAAATAAATAAAAGAAGAAACCCGGGAAGAAGCATGCTTCTTCCCGGGTTTTGGTTGCGGCTCCTTGACATCACTCCTGCAGGTCGGCCTTGGTGATCGTCCCGTCTTGGATTCCCGCTATTAGGAGTTTTGCCGTTATTTGTCGGATTTTGTCTGCCGACAGTTTATGGCGCCTCAACAGGTCCTCGAGCGGACCGGTTCTGTGCGGCATGAATAGCGCGTTGATGAAGCTGCCGACAGCGCCGGCCATTCTCAGTCTGTCACCTTCTGATTCCGCCATCTCATACATGACGCAGTCCCTTCAGTGAGAGTATCGGGCGGTGTTCTAATAGTTTATTAGAATTAATATTGATGAAAGTCAAGAGTATATAAGTTGAGTTGAATTTATTAACTTTTAAAGCTAAGATGAATTCATGAAAAAAGAAGAAAACCCCCCTTCGCATAAAGCTTCCACCGTCGCTAAAGCTATGGCGGACAAGTCGGAAGGGCAAGGCCAGTTGATGGAAAAAATCATCTCCCTCTGTAAGAGGCGGGGTTTTGTGTTTCCAGGCTCTGAAATTTATGGCGGATTGGCCAATTCCTGGGATTACGGTCCTCTTGGAGTTGAATTGAAAAACAATATCAAACAGCTTTGGTGGAAGCGTTTTGTGCAGCAGCGGGACGACATGGTGGGAATTGATGCGGCTTTGATTATGAATCCGAAAGTGTGGGAGGCATCGGGCCACGTGGCGGAATTTACGGATCCATTAGTGGAGTGTAAAAAGTGCAAGCGAAGATTTCGCGCGGATCACATTGATCCAAATTACGAAAATACCAAAGTTTTTGATCAAAAAATAAAATGTCCGGATTGCAAAGGTGATTTCTCAGAACCAAGGCAATTTAATTTGATGATGAAGACGTTTTTAGGACCAGCGGAAGATAAAGCTAGTGTGGCTTATTTCCGGCCGGAAACTGCCCAGGCGATGTTTGTGGATTTTAAAAATGTCCTGGAAACTTCGCGTAAAAAGTTGCCGTTCGGTATCGCTCAGGTCGGAAAAGCATTTAGGAATGAAGTTACTCCGGGAAATTTCATTTTCCGGACCCGGGAATTCGAGCAAATGGAAATTGAGTATTTTATTTCTGTTCCAAAAACCGATGCGGAATGGGAAAAGATATTCGAGTATTGGAAAGAAGAAATGTGGAATTGGGCTGTGGGTGACCTTGGTTTAAAGAAAGATAATATCCATGAGTGCGAATGCGAACCTCAAAATCGAGCCCATTATTCTAAGAGAACAATAGACCTCGAATATGAGTTCCCTTTTAGTAGAAGTGAACTATATGGATTAGCTTATCGTACGGATTTTGATTTGAAGAATCATTTTAAGGATGGCGCTCCGTATCATGATCCGGAATCCGGTGAAAAATCATATCCGCATGTGATCGAACCGACCTTTGGAGTAGATCGCTCCGTCTTGGCGGTTTTGTGTGATGCCTATAAAGAAGAAGAGGAGAGGGTAGTGCTGAAATTAAAGCCAACACTGGCCCCCTATAAAGCCGCCGTGTTCCCATTGCTCAAAAACAAGCCGGAATTAGTGGAAAAGGCCAAGGCAATTTATAATGATCTTAAAAACGATATGATGGTGGCTTGGGATGACCGGGGGAATATCGGCAAGCGATATTACAGCCAGGACGAGATCGGCACGCCCTACTGCATTACCATCGATTTTGATACACTGGAAAAAGGCGAAGTGACCGTGCGCGACCGCGATACGATGAAACAGGAAAAAGTGAAAGTTGCGGACTTGAAAGACTTTTTATCGAAAAAGCTTAATGCCTAAAAAAGTTTCAGCCATTATTCCCGCTTTTAACGAAGAAAAAAATATTGCCGGCGTCCTGGAAGTGCTGCTCCCGCTCCAGTTTATCGATGAAGTTATTGTTGTTGATGACGGCTCAGCCGACCATACGGCAATGGTTGCCCAAAACATGGGAGCGAAGGTATTGAGGATTCCCAAGAACGCCGGTAAGGGGAATGCCATGCAACAGGGCGTGAGGATAGCCCAATCAGACATTATTGCTTTTTTTGATGCTGACCTGGTTGGCCTTACCCAAGAATATGTAAAATTATTAGCAGAACCGGTATTGCAGGGAAGGGCCGTCATGGCAGTGGGGATTCGGGGAAGCTGGTTCGGCTTGCCAAAACTGTTCGCGAAATTAGACCCTTTGCTGGCCATCAGCGGCCAAAGAGTCATGGCGCGATCCCTTTTTTTAGAGGTTCCCTCCAAATTACTTAGTGGTTTCACAGTGGAAAGTGTGCTAAATTGGTATTGTAGCAGGAAACAATTGACGGTGTGTTATGTCGACCTGCCGGATCTTACCCAGGTGGTTAAGGAAAAAAAATGGGGGCTGGCAAGGGGCCTGATAAATCGATTGGTGATGGTATGGCAAATAATAAAAATTCGCTGCAGATTAATAGTAACAAAAATATAACATGGCTAAAAAAACAACATTAAAAAACGGATTGCGGGTGGTTGCGGTGCCGATGAAAAATGCTAAGAGCGTAACGGTACTGATTTTAGTCGGGACGGGGTCAAAATACGAAACCAAGGATATTAACGGGATCTCCCATTTTTTGGAGCACATGTTTTTCAAGGGAACAAAAAAACGGCCAAATACCCTGAAGATTTCTGAAACATTGGATATGATCGGCGGCCAGTACAATGCTTTCACTTCAAAAGAAGTTACCGGGTTTTGGGCAAAAGTAGACCGGCGCCATACGGACGTCGCCCTGGATTGGATTGCTGACATGTTTTTAAATTCTAAATTCGAAGCCGAAGAAATTGAAAAAGAAAAAGGCGTGGTCATCGAAGAGGCGAATATGTATTTGGACATGCCGCAGAGTTTTGTCAGCGAGCTGTTTGAGGAATTACTGTACAAAGACCAGCCGGCCGGTTGGAGGATTGTCGGGGAGAAAGAAAACATCTTAAGCTATACCCGGGAGAAAATGATCGAGTACTATAAAACCCATTACTCCGCGAAAAATACCGTCGTGTGTGTGGCCGGAGATATCAATGCAAAGCAGATTGAGAAAAAAATGAATTCTTATTTCGGGAAGATAGAGCACAGCGATGCCCCAGGAAAAGTTACTACGATGGAGGTACAGTCCAGGCCGGAAGTTTTGGTCCATCATAAAAAAACCGACCAGACCCATTTTTGCTTGGGAGTCCGCGCCTTCGATATGTTTGATAAACGAAGGTATGCCTTGAATTTGATGGCAATTATCTTGGGAGGCAATATGAGTTCCCGGCTGTTTATCTCGGTCAGGGAGCGCAATAGTCTGGCTTATTACGTGCATACTTCAGTTGATGCCACCACTGATGCCGGATACCTGGTGACACAAGCCGGCATTAAAAACGAAAGCCTGCAAAAAGCCGTGACATTGATTTTAAAAGAGTATAAAGATTTAAAAGATAAAAAGATAGCGCCGCGCGAACTGAAAAAGGCCAAGGATTACCTACGCGGGACGATGTCGTTGTCATTGGACGCGACCGATGCCCAGGCTTCTTTCTACGCAACTCAGGAAGTAATGGAAGGAACAATGGTAACCCCGGAAGAGAAATTGAAGTTAATAGATAAGGTGACGGTTTCTGATATCAAGAAAGTGGCGGAAGAGATATTCTCCAGCCAGAAACTGAACTTGTCGGTTATCGGCCCGATCGAGGAAAAAGAAAAAGCAGAATTAGAAAAGTTATTAGTCTTGTAATATGGCAGAGCAAACGCTCGACATTTCGTGGCAGACTATCGTCAAGGTGCTCATCACCGGCTGTATTTTATACATGCTTTTTCTGGCCCGGGATATTGTCATCTGGTTTTTCTTCGCCCTGATGATCTCCCTGCTCCTGGATCCGGCTATCAATTTTCTGCGCTGGGGACGCGTCCCTAAGATATTAGCGGTGGCGCTGGTGTATATTTCTATTTTTGGCATCCTTGGGCTGATTATCTACCTTACCGCCCCGGTATTTATGTTTGAACTCAACCAGTTCTCGTCTAACTTGCCGATGTACTTTGAAAAAATCAACCCGATCTTGCATGAATTCGGCATTGAAGCGTCCAAGGATTTTAATGATGTCACCGCGATACTGGCATCCAACTTGAAAGAAAGCGCCGGCAGTATTTTAAAAGCGCTCACAACATTTTTTGGCGGTATTTCGGCAACGATGCTGATTTTCGCCCTCGCTTTCTTTATTTCCCTGGAAGAAAGAGGCACCGAGAGGGTGCTTGCTTTCCTGGCCCCACGCAGGTACCAGGAAAATATTATGCAGCTTTTTCAACGGGCTCAGTATAAAGTCTCTATGTGGTTTGGGGCGCGGCTTCTGGCCTGCGTTTTTGTGGGAATCACTTCCCTGATCACCTTTTACATATTAGGAGTCCCTTACGCCTTTATTCTGGCGCTTATCTCAGGAGTGCTTAATTTCGTCCCCTATATCGGCCCGACCGTTACGATGGTCCTTGCCGTGTTATTTGTGGGAATAGCTGACTCCTGGCTGGTGGCCGGATATGTGGCAGTTGTTTTGCTGGTGATCCAGGAAATTGAAAATAAATTACTCACACCGTTTTTAATGAAGAAGTTTTTGGATCTTCCGCCGGTGCTGGTACTATTGTCATTGCTGGTGGGCGGAATATTATTCGGATTGTTGGGTTCTATTTTCGCCGTGCCGGTGTTCGGGATCATTTACGAATTCACCAAAGAGTTTATGGAAAAGCGCCGGGAAGAAATCATACCATCTTGATAAATCAAAAGTCAAAATGCAAATATCAAAATTTCAAGTCAAAAGCCAAAAGTTAACGTCGCGAGGATTTTTGACTTTTAAATTGTAATTTTGCATTTTGAATTGTGCCGACTATTATTCCTTGATAAATATATTTCATGTTGAAAAATTTTTATATTACTACTACTCTCCCGTATGTAAATGCTTCTCCGCATATCGGTTTTGCCCTGGAAATCATCCAGGCGGATGTAATTGCACGGTACTGGCGTAATCAAGGCCAGGAAGTTTTTTTTAACATGGGATCCGACGAGCATGGCTTGAAAATTTACCGCAAGGCCCAGGAGCAGAACATGGATACCAAGGCCTATTGCGATATTTACGCTGCAAAGTTTAACGATTTGAAAAAAGCCCTAAATATCAGCTGGGATAATTTCATCAGGACGACCGACGATCATCACGTCAAAGCCGCCCAGGAGTTCTGGCTGCGCTGCCAGCAAAACGGCGATATTTACAAAAAAAATTACAAAGTGAAGTACTGTGTCGGCTGTGAACTGGAAAAAACCGATTCGGAACTGGTGGACGGGAAGTGTCCCGTACATCCTAACTTGGAAATAGAGCTCATTGAAGAAGAAAATTATTTTTTCAAATATTCGGCCTACCAGCAAAAGCTCCTGGATTTTTATAAAAACAACCGGGATTTTGTTATTCCCGAATCCCGCTTACGCGAAATAGAAAAATTTACCGAAAACGGCCTGGAAGATTTTAGTATTTCAAGATTAAAGGCGAAAATGCCGTGGGGTGTGGAGGTTCCCGGCGACGATGCCCACGTAATGTACGTGTGGTTTGACGCGCTGGTTGGCTATATTTCTGCTTTAAATTGGCCTTTAGATGAAAAGAAATTCAACGATTTCTGGCCGGGAATGCAGGTGGCCGGGAAGGATAATCTGCGCCAGCAGTCTTCCATGTGGCAGGCGATGCTGATGTCCGCCGGGCTTCCCACTTCCAAACAAATTTTCATTCATGGATTTATCACGGCTAACGGCCAGAAAATGTCCAAGAGCTTGGGGAATGTTATTGATCCATTTGAATTAGTTGAAAAATACGGCACTGACGCCGTGCGATATTACCTGCTGCGGGAATTTTCCCCTACCGAAGACGGCGATTTTAGCATGGAGAAATTCACCGCGAGGTATAATTCTGATTTGGCCGGTGGCATCGGCAATTTGCTGGCGCGGACCGTTACCCTGGCCGACAAACCGGAATTTGAGTTACAAGAAACCGGCGCTGGAATAAAACAAGAAGCGGAAAGAATCACGGCAGAATGCGGTAAGTTACTGGAAGAATTCAAATTCAATGAGGCATTAAAATCAGCCTGGGATCTGATCAGTTTTTGCGACAGATATATTAACGAACATAAACCCTGGGAGGCCCTCACTTCGCCAGGGACTTCGGCGGGGCAAGGAAAGGAAAATGCTTCCCGGGTGGTCTCTGATGTGTTATTTGCCTTGGGCCAGATCGCGCAATTGCTCCAGCCTTGTTTGCCCCAAACTTCAGAAAAAATAAAAGAATCTCTTTTAGATACTTCTTCTATCCAATTGTTCCCCCGATTGTAGTGTTTTTTATTCATTGCGGCTGTATTGTGCAATAAGCATGGCAGTCTTTTTGATCTCATGGAATTTGAAGAGTTTTTAATTAAGGGATGATTATGTTATTATTAAGAAATAATCTTATAATAATAAACATATTATGTTGAGACCAATCAAGAAAAAAATCTTCGACTCGGATCTGGAAACTGAAAATGAATCAATCGATCCCTGGCCTTTGTCCCGGGCCGAAAATGATAAACCGGCCACGGTGATTTCTTTCGGGGGGAAGGCGATTTCAGTCTGTAAAAATCTGTTCCAGAGATTTTCCAATTGGCTGAATTTGAAGTTTTTTTCCAATCCCTTGTTGGGGAGGATACTGCTAACCGGTAAAAGCCTGTTCCAGAGATTTTCCAGCTGGCTTAATGTGAAGTTTTTTTCAGCCCCTTTTTCCGGGAGGTTATTACTAACCGGTAAAAATCTGTTCCGCAGGTTTTTTCATTGGCTCAATTTCCCTGTACCCAGATGGCGTCCGGCAGTAGCAATGATCTTGTTGTTTGCCATGCTCGGGGGGATGTTGATTTACGGAGGCAGTCCGGGTTATGCCGCTACCTATACGTTTGCGCAAAGCAGTTGGAGCGGAGGCAGCAGCGCCACAACAGCCGTGCATCCTACTAATCAGACCGGCTGGAATAAATATTCGGCGGCCACGAATATCAGCGCCGGAACCACTGTGGCGACCGGAACTTTTTCCACAACCAAAAACGAAAATTTTTCTACAACCGACACAACGGCCGATAAGGACTCTGGCGCTACCACGGCGACGTGGAATGCAAGCACTACAATTCAAATCCCCGCCGCTCCCACTCTCACCTCTTATTATAAATTTGATGAGGGATCAGGGGTGACGGCTACTGATTCTTCCGGGAATGGAAATACGGGAACTTTAAACCCTAGTCCTATGGGTTATTGGAAATTCGATGAAGGATCTGAAACATCAGCTACTGATTCCTCGGGTAATAATGCCACAGGGACTATTACTGGGGGGACATATTCAAGCACGGTCCCAACGGTGAATTTTACCGACCCCGACAGTTTGACGTTTAATGGCACAAGTACGCATGTTGACGTCAGTTCTTTTGTTATGTCAACTATTAATACTTCTGTTTCTGCTTGGGTTTATCCTACCGGCGCCGGTGCTATAGTTTCGGGGGGTGTGCAAAGTACCGAAGCAGCTATTAATAGTGATGGATCTTTGCAAATAGGATATCCTACGACGGGCTCAACTGCAGCAACCGCTGCTGGCGCAGTTGCCTTTAACACATGGAGTCATATTGTGTTTGTTTGGCCCACTTCGATTACCGCAGGAGGGTGGTCTCAAGCAAAGATATACGTCAATGGTGCTTTGGTAGCCGATGATGGCGGTTCGACCAATACTCTATCTTCGACGAGTTCATTGCGCATCGGAGCTTCTCAGTTCGCCGGCTGCGGGGGAATTTGTAATCAGTTTGCCGGCAAGATTGATGACCTGGCTATTTATAACCGCGCTTTATCTGCGGGTGAAGTTTCGGTTCTAGCCGGTGGATATCCATCGGATCCGCCTACTTATTCGTCTACTATCCCTACCTTGGGTTTTTCTAACAGTAAGAGTTTGAATTTTACCAGCGGATCAGATTATGTAGATTTAGGCTCATATAACGCATCTCACTTAAGTACATTTTCGTTCGGCGGTTGGGTGTATCTTAATAGCGGTCTTAGCGCAAATAGCCAAATGAATATTATGGGATGGGGAAGCAGCAGTATAGGCGGTAGCGGGATTCTGCTTGAATATGGCCAGGCGGTAGGAGGATCGCAATGGCAAGTCCAAAGAAATGGTACTGGGATTCTCACCACAACGGTTGGCGGTGCAAATGGGCCGGCTATAGGACAATGGTACCATGCAATGATTACCTATACCGGGTCGCTTTACACCCTCTATATTAATGGAGTTTCAGTGAACTCAACTTCTTCTTCGTCAAACCCTGGCAGTGGTTCAAACTTTATCGCTGGAAATAATCCATTAGCAATCAGTACCGCTTTTAATGGAAAGCTAGATGATATCCGTTTCTATGGCACTGCCTTGTCTTCAACCCAGGTTGCCACTCTAGCCGCCGGTGGAGAAACGAATGGCGGAGGCAATGACACCGCCCAATCGATTAAAGTCAACACGGGAACGGAGAAAATTAAATCTGTTACACTGACGAAAAGCGATACACCTGGCACGGGCACGGTAACATATTACGTATCCAATGACGGTGGCAGTACTTTTAACCAGGTAACGCCTGCTTCGGAATATCCATTCAGTACATTTAATAATGATTTGCGGTGGAAAATAGTGTTAACGGGGAACGCCACTGTTTCCAGTATTTCGCTGGTGTATACCGGCTATTATGCGTCTGCTGATTTGACATCCTCGGCCTATGATACCAGTGATCCGACCAACCTGGTGGCCAAGATTGCCTGGACGGCGACGGGAGAAACTAGCAATGAAACCGTCAAATTCCAAATCCGGACGTCGGCCGATGGAGTTACCTGGAGTGGCTGGTGCGGGGCGTCTGATACGGGAAGCTCGTGCGCCGGCAGTAATTATTTTACCTCTTCTGATAATAACGTTAGTATCGGTAGTTCCAATCCCGTGCGCAGCGGAGGGGATGATGAATGGTTTGAGTATAAAGCAGTACTGGCATCAGGCGGAGGACTTACGGCAACCATAAGCAATGTTACTGTTACCTATGTAGTTAACGCGGCCCCGGAATTTAATACTCCCGCTGTAACCGTTTCACAAATTACCGATTCAACGGACTCCAATTACGGCAAAGTGGCCATCGTCTACAGTATCCGCGACTCCGATACATCAACAGGAACCACGAATGCCGGCTTTATTACTCCGTCGTTTGAATATAACATCGGCGGAGGGTATATCGCCATCACATCGGGATATCTTTCCGCCAATGCCACGGCCCTTAAGGCGGTAAATGGAACTACTTATACCGATTACACAGCGTACTGGGATGCCAAGAGCCAGATACCAACCAACTATCTGACCACTGCCAAGGTTAGGGTGACGATTAATGATAACGAAGCGGCCAATAATACCGCCAATTCGGCTTCCGCTAATTTTACCTTGGACACTAAAAATCCTACGGTCACCGCCTTTACCATTGATGGCACCCAAAACCAGGTAACCTTAAACACTACTGATGATACGGCGCTGCAGTATATGTTATCCAATAATGCTGATTTTTCGGCCGATGGTTTAAATTCCACTTCCGGGCAGTGGCAGGACGCCGGCGGCACGTCGATAACTATTAATATCCCGTGGAATTTCGCCACCACCCCGGTCCGTCCTACTGTTTACCTGCAGGTGCGCGATACGACTAACAACACTACTTCCACTTCGGCCGTCGCTCCAAGCACCCCTGATGCCATGTATATCCGCGATATTTCCGATGCGGCAAAATCCAACTATGAAATGTTCGTCTCCTGGAATGTGTATACTTCCGCGGCCGGAGCGACATTCGCCAACTATAAAGTGTACCGGTCAACCGATGGGAGTTCCTATTCGTTACTTTCCACCATCACCGACCGGACGATAAACTATGTTGCGGACTTTAACCTGACTGGCGAGCAGACGTATTACTACAAGGTGAAAACGACTGATGCCGATACGGATATCAGCCCTTACTCAGAAGTAGTTTCCCAGGCAGCCCATGGTACCGGTGGCGGAACTGATAACGTAGATCCGGTAATTTCTGCGGTGACTGTGGCTGAGACCCAATCAACCTATGCCAAAATCACCTGGACTACCGATGTATTGGCGGATTCGCGGGTGGATTATTCTATTTCGCCGGATAGTTCTTTTGCGCTGGGTGGAACCTCGGTGGCCTCGTTTGTGACCACTCATTCGGTTACGGTAAACAACTTGACTCCCAACACCACCTATCTTTTCAAGGTAAGGTCCACGGACCCGGTTAATAATACGGGATCTGATGACAATGGCGGCGCGGGCTTCACCTTCACTACCACTGGCGGGCCGGTTATTACGAATGTTACGCAAAGTGCCATTAACGATAATTCCGCGGATATCGTCTGGAATACGGATCGCGATGCCGATTCGTATGTGACTTATTCCACGAATTCCGATTTAAGCTCTTCTACTCGCGTCGGGTCTTCCGGATTGGTCGGAGGTGCGGGTCCTCTTTATAACCACAAGGTTTCTTTGACGGGATTAAGTTCGGGAACGCAGTATTATTATTTTGCGGAGTCTACTGATGCTACGGCTAATTATTCTAAAGACAATAACGGGGGCAACTACTATGTCTTTACAACGCCAGTTGATTCTACTC
The DNA here is from genome assembly GCA_019658985.1 of Candidatus Parcubacteria bacterium. Classification (GTDB taxonomy): domain Bacteria; phylum Patescibacteriota; class Minisyncoccia; order Minisyncoccales; family Staskawiczbacteraceae; genus VGLO01. Next base: position 2,675 of record JAIFWS010000005.1, on the reverse strand, counting down.
CGCCCGTAATTTCCGGCGTTACTGTTCCGGTTACTGCTCTTACGGCTGCCGTTATTATTTGGCAGACCGACAAGCCCGCTACCACCCAAATGTCGTATGGTACAACGTCGGGTGTTTATAGTACTACTACCGTCCTAGACTCCACGTTAACTCTCTTCCATGTTGTGGCTTTGGATAGCCTGGATGCCAATGTGAAGTATTATTTTGTGGTGAAATCATCATCCGCTTCCGGACACGAAGCCATTTCCAACGAAAACAGTTTTACTACGGATAAAGCCACGGTGATCACCAGCGGCGGCGGCACTAGCGCTTCAAGCTCGGTTTCAGATACAACCTCTCCCACTATTTCTAATATTAAAACGCAGAATGTCACTTCGTTTAAGGCTGACGTTTCTTTTAATACCAATGAGGAAAGTATCGGCGTGATTCAATACGGAGCCGACTCTGATATATTAAATCTTTCCGCCGCCGACCCTATCTATAGTCAAAATCATACCGTTTCCCTGGCGGGTCTTGCTACAGGTACCACTTACACCTTCAAGCTCCTTGCGATTGATAAAGCAGGAAACATCGGAGAATCCGATGTCCAGACCTTTAAAACCAAATTCTTCACCCAGTCAACGATCAGCATTGATGATGCCTCGGCCTTCCAAAAAGAAGTCGATGATGCTATTGAAGCGGCCCTGCCCAGTTTGGCTCCGCCTTTTATTGAACAACCCCGCGTTACAGCTATCACTGATTCCAGTGCAACCATAACATGGCGAACGAACGTCAAGGCTTATTCGGCGGTCGCTTATGGAACGGATGCCGTCTATGACAAAACCAAGGATGATCCTTACGAAACCGAGGTTTCTGATACGACCAATAAAGTTACGATCCATTCACTTGATTTGAAGGGCCTGACACCCGATACGTTGTATCACTTCAGCGTCCATGCTTTTACCCTGCCTCAACTCCAAAGCAGGACCGATGACATGACATTTGCTACGGAAGCCCCAAAAATCCAGGCACATATCGGTGAGGTTAAAAATGATTCCTTCCGGGCTATGTGGACTACAGCTGACCGGGCTACTTCCGTAGTGCAGTACCGCAACCTTAAAACGGGGGAAACCAACCAGAAAGCTTTTGAAGAAAAGACAATTGACCATGATGTGCTGGTGGATAATCTGACTCCGGGTACCAGTTATGAAGTTAATGTATTTGGTGTTAACGAAAGGGGAAATAAAGTTTCTATCGTTTCCGCGGTACGCGTTACCACGAGCGTGGATGTGTTTGCCCCGAAAATAACTGAATTGAAGATCAGTTCGGCATTTATCCCGGGCAGCAATGATAAGGCCCAGACGATTATTAGCTGGAAAACCAACGAACCTTCTAATTCGGTAGTATTTTATAAGGATGGAAGCGCGTTGCCTAATGAAGAGTTGCCCAACAAAGTGGAAACGAAAGAGGATTTTATTACCGATCACGCGGTAGTGCTATCAACGTTAAAGCCGGGAGGGCTGTATAGTATTAAAGTGAAGTCCACTGACCGGGCGGGAAATACATATGAGACTCCCACCCGCACCATCGTTGTGCCACTCCAGGCCCAGTCGGTCCTTGATATCGTGTTCAAAAACTTTGAAGAGACGTTCCAATTCCTAAAGAATATAAATCACTAACATGATGGAAAAAAAGCACAAAATACTGGTAGTTGACGATGATGAGTTTATCCGGATTTATTTTAAGGATGTTTTCTGGATTCATGGTTTGGAAAAAAAATATGACATACAGACGGTTCCTACCATTGAGGAGGCTGAGAAGATAATCGATTCGCCAAAGACGCGCCCCGACACGGTTTTCCTGGACCTTGCCGGGCTTATGTTTGTGGATGGACGTGAAGTTACTACCGTTGAAGCGGGCTTTTCCCTGCTCAAAAGAATTAAAGATGACCCGAAGACAAAAGACATTAAGGTGATTATGTATACCGGCTATAGTGATAAGGAATATTCAGACAAAGCACACCAATTGGGCGCAGACGGGTATCTGGTGAAAGGCGAAAATCTGCCTAAGGAGCTGATAAAATTCATTGAAGATCTGAAATAATATGGGAGACGATTTCGCTATTAAACTTGAGCATGTAGACTTTTGGTATAACCAAACCAAGAGCTATAAACAGCAAGCCTTGAAAGATATCAATATTGAAATAGAACGTGGCGAATACGTGGCGTTTTTTGGTCCCAGTGGCAGCGGAAAAACTACGTTGCTTTACCTGATTTCCGGAGTTGAGCCCGCCCAACAAGGGAAAATCCTGATCAATGGACGCGACATCTCAAAATTTACCAAGCAGGAACTGGCTATTTACCGGCAAATCGGGGTGGGCATTATTTTCCAGCAGTTTAACTTGATCCCTAATTTGACCGTTCTTAACAATGTCGCCCTTCCGATGTCTTTTTTGGGTATCTCTCAAGAAAAGCGCCTTCAAGAGGCCAACAATATATTAAAGCGCTTGGCCATTGACCACCTAGCCCATCGTTTCCCTGATGAATTATCCGGGGGGCAGCAGCAGCGCGTGGGAATTGCCAGGGCCTTGGCCAATAATTCGCCCATCATTATTGCGGATGAGCCATTGGCTAATTTAGATTCTGAAAATTCTAAAAAAGTATTGGAATTCTTGAGAGAGCTGAACCAGATCTCCC
>JAIFWS010000004.1 GCA_019658985.1 Candidatus Parcubacteria bacterium | reverse complement strand
TTCTAATGAAGAGATTTCGAAAAGCCTGGAGGGATTTAACCTGGGTGAAATTGTCATCCAGCCGACGGGGGATAAGGGAGCCGTAATGCAGTTTAAAGGAGTAGATGAGGAAACCCATCAGAAAATAGTTTCAAAATTAAATCAATTATCCCCGGTTGAGGAAAAAAGCTTCCAGTACATCGGGCCTTCGGTGGGACAGGAGTTGAAAAATAAAACATTGATCGCCATCGTATTGGCATTGCTGGCAATTACCATCTATATCGCCTTTGCCTTCCGCAAAGTATCGCGGCCCGTGGCTTCTTGGAAGTATGGGATTACTTCATTAATTGCCCTTTTTCACGATATCCTCATTCCCCTTGGAGTATTTTCCTTGCTGGGCCATTTTTATAATGTGCAAATCACCGTGCCGATTGTCGCCGCCTTATTGACTATCCTCGGTTTCTCTGTGCACGATACCATTGTTATTTTCGACCGGATCAGGGAGAACATTTTAAGGACCGGAAGCTCCTCATTTGAACAGACTGTTAATGCGAGCTTGAACCAGACCCTCGGTCGGTCCTTGAGTACGGTAGCAACGGTGCTTTTGGTGATGTTTGCCCTATTTTTCTTCGGTGGAGAAACCCTCAAGTACTTCTCATTAGCCTTGATTATCGGAGTCGCCAGTGGTGCGTATTCATCCATTTTCATCGCCAGCCCGCTGTTAGTAAGTTGGCATGGGGTCACGAAATAATATCAAAACGATTTTAGCACTTTAACATAGGGCAAGATTCAAGGCGCGGGTGGACGGTGCGTACCCGCAGCGGTACGAGAGTCCGCGCGCAACGATGAAGATTGCCCTATGTTAAAGTGCCCTCCGGGAATCCAAAAAATGGCTGATTTCTTCGTTATGCCTCCTCGGTGTAGCGCAAGGCTATACCTCGTCGGCAAGCCTCGAAATCACCACATTTTTTGAGATTCTAAAATCGTTTTGATATTATTTCGTGACCCAAGATGGAGCGAAAATAGGCTCAAAAGGTAAGGGTATTGACATATTTTAGCCGACATGGTATTCTTAAAAATCGCAATAAGCTAATACTATGCAGAAAATAAACTATTCTCAAACTTACACGAAATTAACCAAAGGCCTCCTGCCAAAAACGAGGGATATTTTTGACCGGCGTTTTGGCGTATCCGGAGCCGCTACTGAGACATTGGAGTCGATCGGAAAGAGCCTGGGGATCACCCGCGAGAGGGTTCGCCAGATCGAGAAGGCCGGTTTTAATTTCATCAAGAAAAACCACGGAGACACATTGGATAAGATTTTAACCGATCTTAACGCCTACCTTGCGACCCAGGGCGGTTTTAAGAAAGAAGAAATGTTACTTGAAGAGGTTGCCGGTAAAAAGAACAAACCCTACGTGTTGTTTTTTTTGACGCTGGGCGATCAATTCTCCAAGGTATCTGAAAAGAAAGACTATCATTATTTCTGGAAAAACAATAATGAACCAGAGACGAAAATTTTAAGCAATTTAGCCACATTGGTTTCTGACTTGAAAGACCATGGTTCCCCTTTGTCAAAACCGGAATTGATTGCTAAATTCGCTTCAAAGTATGATATGCCGGAAGACGTCTTCAATTCTTACTTGGAAATTTCAAAAGGCATCCAGGCCAATAAAGAAGGCAGGATCGGATTGGTTGATTGGCCGGAAATCCGCTCACGCAGCGTCAAAGACCGGGCATTCCTGGTTTTCCGCAAGCACCAAAAACCATTGCACTTCCGCGAAATTACCCAATTGATAAACCAATTAGATAACGGCCAGCCAAATAAGAAAGCGCATCCCCAGACTGTCCACAACGAATTAATCAAGGATGAGAGGTTCGTGCTGGTGGGCAAGGGAATGTACGCACTGGGCGAATGGGGATATGCCCCAGGAACCATTAAGGATGTCATTGCCCGGGTATTGAAGGAAAAACCGACCTTGGCCAAAGATGATATCGTTAAAGAAGTGCTGAGCCAGAGGCTGGTGGAAAAGAATACCGTATTGATCAAATTAAACAACAAGAAATATTTCCAGAAGAACGAAAGCGGAAACTATTTCTCGCTTGAGCACCAAGTCTCATAATAAAAACGGCCCCTCGGGGCTGTTTTTATTGTCGAGGATAGCGCAGAGTATGCAAGCCGCAGTTTGCATACTTAAGCGGCGCAGGCAATATAGGGTGCAAACCCTATATTTTAAGAAGCGCAAAACGCTTCTTTTTGTTTTGCCCCGGTTTTGGTATAATGATGGAATAACAACCATGTCATTCATTTTCACCACATCCTATTTTTTCTGGGGGACGCTCATATTGTTTGTCAGTACCATCGCTTTTTATATTGTTTTTTTGGCATTCCTCTACTATTGGCATGAAACGAAGGCGACATTTATTGTAGTGCCGCTTATCCATACCTTTGAGTTTTTCGCCATCGCGTTCCTGGTGATCGCCTTTCTCTGCATTTTCCTGCAGTATGCGCCGGATATCATGCGGTCGCTGGTTGGCTCATAATGAGCGATAAAAATATTTCATAAATTAACGTAATCTAAAAAGATGGCCGCGTCCGATTTATTCTTTTTCTTAAAGCCGATCACCAGGATCTTCTGGGGATGCCTCTGGTGGGGCGCCTTGATGCTTGTCGTATTAATCATTCCGTTCTTGCGGATCTGGTGGTGGTTTTTATTTCCATTATTTTTATCCATCGAATTAAGGACGCTGTATTTATGGTGGATAGCATGGGACCATAGTTACGCCAATAAGAAATGGACAGTCCTGGAAGTAGTTCCGCCCAAAGAAGTGCTTACGCCTTTGAAAGCCATGGAAGATGTGTTTGCCATTATGTGGGGTCCGCTCTATGACGATCCTAACTGGCGCGAAAAATGGGCTGAAGGCACGCTGACTGACGCCCCCGGCTGGATGTCTTGGGAAATTGCCAGCATTGAGGGTAGATTGCACTTTTACTTGAGGGTGCCGTCATCGCAAAAAGGGATTTTAGAAACAGCCTTGTATGGCCACTACCCCGAATTGGAAATTGCTGAAGTGCCCGACTACACCAAAAATGTCCCCCAGAATCTACCCAATAAAGAATGGAATATTTACGGCGAAGATTTTTTGTTGGGCAAGTCCCAGCATATTCCTTTGAAAACCTATGAAAAATTCTTCGAACCGCAAGGAGAGAAGATTTCTGCTGAAGAAAAAAGGTTGGATCCGATTTCCGCGCTACTGGAATTAATGGCCAAGCTCGGCCCGGGAGAACAGTTTTGGTTGCAGTTTATTACCTTCCCGATAACCGACAAATATAACCCGGAACTGAAAAACGGAGCCGAGGCGGAAATTGCAAAAATTACCAAGCGGCCGCTGAAGCAAGTAAAAACATTGTGGTCCCATGTCCAGGAGATGTTTTTCCATTTGGTGTATGGGCCGCAAAAAGAGGGGGCAGGAGAGAAGGCCAGCTATAAATGGCTTGAAACGGGGGTTACTGAATCCGGAGACCGGGAAATGGTATTGAGCCCCGGCGAAAGAGAATTGCTGACGGAAATCGAAAATAAGATAAAAAAGCCGATGTTCCGGGTTGGAATGCGCGGCATGTATGTTGCCAAAAATGAAAATTTTTCTGCTGCCAATAAGCTGATTAGCAGGATTTATTTCTCCCGTTTTGCCAATTCGACCTATAATCACATTAAATTTTCCATACTTACCCGGCCCAAGACCAAGTTCTTGTTTCGTAAGACGATTCCCTTGATCAGGGTAAAGCGGATGTTCCGCAACTATATCTTGCGGTTTACTCCGATGTTTCCCGACCGCAAGTCGGAGATGTCATTGATGAATCCGGAGGAGCTGACGACGTTATTTCACTTCCCATTGAAGATCACGGGATTGGTAAGTCCTACGATGGTGCGCGTAGAGTCTAAGAAAGGAGGTCCGCCTCCGAACTTGCCGATGTAGTAATACGAAATAAAAGTCAAAAGTTAGAAGTCAAAAGGCGAAATTACAATTCAAAATTCAAAAGTTATCGTGTCGTTTATTTTTTACTTTTAACTTGTAATTTTGACTTTTGCATTTTGAATTTTAAATTTAGCGAAGCGCTTATGGATAACAATGAAATAACATATTTTGGCCTTACTTCTTTCAGGAATGAAAAGAAGAAATTTGGCATCAAGCAGGACGACCGGCGCCGGCATTTTTATACGATCGGAAAAACCGGCATGGGAAAATCTAATCTGATGGAAAATATGGCCATCCAGGATATTCAAAACGGCCACGGGATTGCTTATGTCGATCCGCACGGAGAAGGAGCGGAGAAATTGCTGGACTTTATACCGGAACACCGGATTAAAGACGTCATCTTTTTAAATCCCGCGGATTTAGATTTCCCGATTGCTTTTAACGTGATGGAAAAAGTGGAATTTAAATACCGCCACTTAGTAGCTGGAGGCCTGATGGGGGTATTTAAAAAGGTCTGGCCGGATGTTTGGTCCGCCAGAATGGAATACATTTTAAACAACGCTATTTTGGCGCTTTTGGAATATCCCGAATCAACATTGCTCGGGGTAAACAGGATGCTGGCCGATCCGGAATACCGCAAAAAAGTGGTTGATATGGTCCAGGATCCGATTGTCAAAGCTTTTTGGGTTACCGAGTACGCCCGCTATACTCAGCGCTATGAAATTGAGGCTACCGCCGCCATTCAAAACAAGGTGGGGCAGTTCGTATCCAATGCTTTGATTCGTAATATCATCGGACAGACCGAATCCTCTATCAATATGCGCAACATCATGGACGAGCAGAAGATTTTGATTTTGGATTTATCAAAAGGCCGGATCGGCGAAGATAATTCACGGTTGCTCGGTGCTTTATTGATTACTAAAATACAATTGGCGGCGATGTCCCGGGTTGATATTCCGGAAGCGGAGCGTAAAGATTTTTATCTGTACGTTGACGAATTCCAAAACTTTGCCACAGAATCGTTCGCCAGCATTTTATCCGAGGCCCGCAAATACCGCCTGTGCCTGATTATGGGCCACCAATATATTACCCAGATGGATGAAATCGTGCGCGACGCGGTGTTCGGCAACGTGGGGACGCTGGCGGTTTTCCGTGTCGGAGCGGAGGATGCGGAATTTTTAGAGCGGGAATTTACGCCGGAATTTACCGCCGAAGATTTGGTGAACCTGGGAAAGTATAATATTTATTTAAAATTGATGATTGACGGCGTGGCTTCGCATCCGTTTTCAGCACAGACATTAACTCCGCCGGTGCCATTGGTTCAGTCCAATCGCGACAGCATCATTGAAGCTTCGAGGGAGCGTTACGGGGTTCCAAAGACTATCGTTGAAGAAAGGATCGTAACCTGGATGGGACCAAATCAAGGGAATCCAGTGCCAATCATAGAATCGCGGCCGCCTCGCTCTAGCGATGACCGCAGGCCCTCGCCTCAAGTAGCGCCTCGCCCGGTAAGCGCCGCTCCGTCTATCGGTCCATCAGAGCCGACCGTCATGTATGACGCCATTTGTTCTAACTGCGGAAAGGCTATAAAGACGATTTTCAAACCCGAAGAAGGCAAGCCGGTGTATTGCAAATCCTGTTTGAAGAAAATAAAACGGTCAGCGGATGAAGCCAAAGAAGCCAAAAGAGACAGTCATTCCCAGCAGGGCCAGTCTTTTGCGCCGCCAAGGCCTGAAGCCCGCCTTCAACAGCAACCTCAACGGGCAGAGCGGTCGCAAAGTCCATTGCCGCCCCGGCAGGAGAACCGGCCCCAGCCTCAAAGCCAACCGCAAAAAGAAACCCCGATAGAGAATGTACCGTTTAAAATGTTACATAGAAAACCCGATAATCCGCAAGCCAAAAAGAAAACGATTGATTTATCTGAATTAAAAAGGGCTTTAGAGGCGACGTTGGAAAAAGAAAAGTTGAGCAAGGAGCAATCAGAAGACGAAGAAGGCTGGGAGGATGCGCCAACAGAAGAGAATAATGATAATCCTCCGGCTTCCGTTGAAAAGAAAGAAGAAAAAAAGGAAGAGAAGAGGGAAAAATCTAAAAAACCCGCGCCTATTGAACATTCTGGCGCGGCCGAGGAAAAACCAACAACCCAAGATCAGCCTCCGGAAAAGAAAGGAATTATAAATCCAGGAGAGAAAGTAAAACTATAATGAAAAATTTAAAAGAGTTTGATGTTTCCGGTAAAAGGGTTTTGGTGCGTTGTGACTTGAATGTGCCATTAGATGGCCAAGGCAATATCTTGGAGGATTTTCGCATCCAGAAATCCCTGCCGACGATCCAATATTTAATCGGTAAAGGGGCCAAAATAATTTTAATGACCCACTTAGGAGACCCGGAGGGCAGTATCGTCCCCGAATTAAAACTGGATCGGATAGCCCAGAAACTCTCGGAATTGCTGGGCCTGGAAGTTATTAAAGCCAACGATTGCGTGGGAGAAGAAGTCAGGGAACAAGTTTCGCATCTGGAAGTAGGCCAAGTGTTATTATTGGAAAACCTCAGGTTTCACGCAGGAGAGAAAGGAAATGACCCGGAGTTTGTAAAAGAACTTTCAGAACTGGGGGAAATATATATTAATGATGCGTTTTCCGATTCCCATCGGGCTCACGCGTCAATTATCGGCGTTCCCCAGCATCTGCCCCGTGGCGCAGGATTATTATTGGAAGAAGAAGTTAAAAATTTAGGCAAGATTTTAAAAAATCCGGAAAAGCCCATGGTTGTTTTGGTTGGCGGTGCGAAAGCTGCCACCAAGGCGAAATTCATTGAGAATATTTCAGAAGGCGCGGATTATGTCTTGGTCAATGGATTAGTCCAGAAAGAAATTTTGGATGAAAGGATGCGTTTTACCTATCCGGAAAGAATTTTGGGACCCGGCCAGGATCTGGATGGACTGGACATCGATCAGGAAACCATTACTTTTTTTACCTCAAAACTTTCAGGGGCTAAGACCATTGTTTGGAATGGCCCGTTCGGGAAATTCGAAGAGGCGGAATATAAAAAAGGCACCCTAGAGCTTGCCAAGGCTATTATTGAAAGCGGGGCGTTTTCGGTGGTGGGCGGAGGCGAGACTATTGAATTCCTGCGCCAAGAGGGTATGCTGGACAAATTCAGCCATGTATCTACCGGAGGTGGGGCCATGCTGGATTATTTGAGCGGTGAAATGTTGCCTGGCCTGGAAGCATTAGAAGTATGAAAAAGGAAATCAAAAATTTAAAAGAAGCTGCGGAAAGGATTAAGCTCGCCGTCAAAAACGACGAGCGGATTATTATTTACGGCGATTCGGACTGCGACGGGATTTGCTCGGTCGTAATTCTGGAAGAGACGATTAAGAATTTAGGAGGAAAAGTATTCGATGTCTTGTTTCCTGACCGCGAAAAAGACGGCTATGGAATTAACCTAAAAGCCTTGGAACTTATCAAAGACAAAGCCCCGGCGCTTTTTATCACCCTCGACTTGGGGATCGGGAATATTAAAGAGGTAAAAATTGCCAACAAGTACGGATTTTCCGTCATTATTGTTGACCATCACCAGATCTTAAGTTCGATTCCCGAGGCCGAGATCGTGGTGAACCCCCAGCAGAAAGATGATGAGTCGGAATATAAATACTTGGCCAATGTCGGACTTACTTTTTTGCTATGCCGGGAAATTCTTGGAGATAATATATCCTTGAATTTAAAAAATAGCTTTTTGGAATTGGCGGCGCTGGCAACCATCTCTGACATGGTGCCGCAGATCGGCGATAATAAAATGTTTATTGAGGAGGGATTGCGGTCCTTGAAAAATACTTTCCGGCCGGCGCTCCGGGCTTTCCTGGACATTATCGGTGAAGGCGAAGTGGTGGGAACAGGATTGTATAAACTGATCGCGGCCATCAATGCCGCCGAATCAGTTGATTTTAAAAATGAAGGCTATAAGCTCATGACCGAGTCTTCTCCTAAAAAAGCCATGGAGCTGGCGCAATTTCTGATCGATAAAACGGCTTTCAAGCAGATAAAGATCAAAGAAATAACGGAAGAGGTTGAACGCAGGATTTTAAAAAAGCCTGCCAGTGAAATTATTTTCGAGGGGGATCCGGCCTGGAAGTTAATTTGGGCGGGGTCAGTCGCTTCGATTTTATACAATAAATATAATAAGCCAACATTTGTTTTCCGTAAAGGCGATACTGAATCAGCCGGATCCGTGCGCAGCCCGAAAGAGAAAAATTCTGTGGAGGCGATGAAATCCTGCGCGGATTTATTAATTACCTATGGCGGTCATCCGCAGGCCTCGGGTTTTCGCGTAAAAAACGAAAACTTAGAGAAGTTCAAAAACGGATTGGTGGATTATTTTTCAAAACTATGAAGACTTGGCTCTATCATCTCCAGGTTAATGTCTCTGATACGAAAGTCTCATTCCCTTTTTACAAAGATTTCTTTAGCAATTTAGGGTATCGGATTATGGAAGAAGGCGATGATCATCTGGGCATTACTAATGGAACAACTGATTTTTGGATCATCCAGACCGAAGCAGAATATAAAAGTCATGGGTTCCATCGCAAAAATACCGGATTGAACCATTTATCATTCATGGTTGAATCCAAAGAGGCAGTAGATGTGTTCCATAAAGGATTTTTAGAAAGCAGGAAGATCCCAACCCTGTATCAAACGCCGAGATTATTCCCGGAATATGGCGAGGGGTATTATGCCGTATTTTTCGAGGATCCGGACCGCATGAAATTAGAAGTAACTTATAAACCATAAAATGAAACAAATAGTTATTTATACCGATGGCGGGTCTCGCGGTAATCCTGGCAAAGCGGCCATCGGAGTAGTGTTTTGCAATGAAAAAGGGGAGATTATACAAAAGTTCGGGGAATACCTGGGCGATAATCTAACGAATAACGACGCCGAATACCAAGCCGTTATTTTCGCTTTGAAAAAATTCAAATCGGTCTTTGGCAAGGAAGTGGCAAAAGTAAGCGAAGTGGAAGTCCGCAGCGATTCGGAATTATTGGTAAACCAGATGAATGGGAAATATAAATTGGAAAATGAAAAGATCCAGAAATTCTTTATCGAGATCTGGAATTTGAAAATTGATTTTGCAAAAGTGCAGTTTAAAGCCATCCCGCGGGAAAAGAATAAAGAAGCGGACGCGCTAGTGAATCAGGCCTTGGACGCGCAAACCTCAAGCCAGAAATTGTTTTAAGGAAATATGAAGAAGCGCGCCGCTAAAAAAGCGGCGCGCTTTGTGTTACGGCTCGGGTGCTTCAAACTCAATGCGGTTTTGGGCAATAACCGCAAATCTCTTGGGGCTTTTGCTTGGCGGAGGAATGTTACCCATTTGCCATTCCAGCAAAAAGAAGTTCCCCTCGCTGTCGCTGGCCAATCCCCGGCCAACCTCTCCATCCGCAACATAGCTACGGATGATATAGACTGCGCCAGGCCTGAGGTTCGCGCATCGCTGTTTCCTGGCCATTCCTCCCTGGGGATTAAGGACGGCCCAGATGGTGTCGTCCTTAATGTAGAGGATTCCTTGGCAATCTTGGAGGATCATCGCCAGCTTGCCTTGGGCCCGGGCTTCGATCTCTTCGTCGACGTCCAGGGGTAGCCAGCCGGCGTCTGGTTGCCGGATCGCCGGCTGGTTGTTGCTGTTACTGACGCAGTAGTTGGTCAGTACTCCGAGGCCGAAGGCCAGGATCGCGAGCGCGATGGCAATGATCCAGCGCTTGGCGCGGCAGAACGGGTCGGGTTGAGGGATTTCAAAACGGACCGGCAGACGGAAGGCGCTGTTCACTGCATTTCTCCTGAAGTTCTTGGGCTGGCATTATTGTAATGCATTAATGATAATTTTTGACCCAGCTCGACGTGTGAATAATTTTGAAACAACAAAAACACCGACCTAAGTCGGTTTTTTTGTGGATCAGCAAGCCTGTAAGCCGAATTCTGTGTTGCCTGCTTGCGCAGGCAAATGTGATTATCTATCTGCGATAACCATTACTGGTTACCTGTGGCGAACTACTTTTAACTGATAAGAATTATGAGATTCCTTTCAGCTTTGTTCTTGCGCCCGATAAGGATTTAGCCGTTTCATTCTGGCATTTCTGCCAAACTTACCCTTCGAAAATCTCAGGGTACCTAGCCTTTCGGCGTCGGCGTCACTGTTCGCACCTCGCACATTACTGTGGGCGGCCGTTAGCCGCTATTCTTTTATCCCTCGCTTACGCTCGGGAGGGTGTTCGGACTTTCCTCTGATAGCTTGCGCTCTCAGCAATCACTCGTCTTGCTAATCCGGTTTAATAATACCATTTTTATGGGTATTGTCAAATAATCCTCAAAAATATTATTGAAAAATTTTTACATCCATACTACAATAGTTACATGACGTTACGAAAAGCCGAGCTAAAAGACAAACAAGAAGTCCTGGATACGGTCAACCTGCTTTCCCTGCCGATACCCGGTTTTGTGTGGAATAAAGAGGAATTTGTGGAGGAGCAAATCCGGAAGGGCGAATACTTCCTGCAGGAAGAAAATGGCGTGGTCATCGGGGTCATGAGTCTCCGGAAGCGCACCCATAAGGTAAACATCGAAACTCTGGTAGTTAAGACCGAATTCCAGTCAAAAGGGTATGGCACTAAATTCATCGATTTTGCCTGCCAGTACGCCAAGGAGCACGGGTTCACTATTTTACACGCCTATTCCTTTAATGAGTACAATATGGTAGATTTCTACCTGAAAAGGGGGTTTACAATGCTTGACCAGTCGGGCAGTTACCACAACCACCCTTACTATTGCTTCGAGAAAAAGGTATAACTACGGAATATTTTGATAAAGAAACTCCTCTCCATCCAAACTAAAAGCGTCACTTTTGCCTCGCTCATCTTAGCGGGGTCTTATTTGTTATCTGCTTTTTTGGGGCTTTTCCGCGACCATTTCTTGGCCGGCCGGATCGGCACCGCCAAACTGGATGTTTATTACGCGGCTTTCACGGTTCCTGATTTGATTGCCCTGTTATTGATCTTCGGAGCTATTTCCGCGGCCATCATTCCCATTTTTACCGGTTATCTTAAAAAATCCCAAGACGAAGCTTGGGAGTACGCCTCGGCCCTTTTAAATATATTTCTTGCCGGCCTGATTCTTGTCTGCGGAATATTTATTCTTTTCGCTCCGCTGTTTGTAAAATTCATTGCGCCGGGATTTTCACCGGAGAAGCAGGCCACCACGGCCATGCTGATGCGGGTGATGTTTTTAAGTCCGATGATTCTGGGTATCAGTAATATTATCAGCGGCATTCTGCAGGTCTTCCACCGATTTCTAGTAACGGCGCTGGCACCGGTAATGTATAACGTCGGGATACTGATCGGCATTTTCTTTTTTGTTCCATGGTTTGGTTTACTGGGATTGTCATTCGGAGTCGTGCTTGGGGCATTACTGCATTTGGCAATACAAATCCCGGCCTTTTGGGATTCCGGTTTCCAGTACCGGTTGAGGCAGTCGGGTAAAAAAATATTCGATTTTAAACACCCTGGCGTAGTAAAAACATTAAAACTGATGGTGCCGCGGTCTTTGGGATTGGGCGCCGGGCAAATTAACACCATCGCCACCACGGCTATCGCCTCCACATTGCTGGCCGGCAGTATCGGGATTTTTACCTTGGCCAATAATTTGTCTAACATGATTATTACTATGACAGCAGTATCGATTTCTACCGCCATTTTCCCTTCGCTGTCGTTGGCGTATTTGCAGGAAAGCAAAATGGAATTCCAGCGCAAATTTTCGGCCGCTTTTTTGCAGCAGATTTTTTTAACGGTATTGGCTAGCGTGTCGTTATTCCTGCTGCGCGCCCAAGTTGTGAGGGTGGTGCTGGGAAATGGACGCTTCAGCTGGATTGATACACGCCTGGCGGCCGCTTGCCTCGGGGTATTTGCCATCGGGCTGTGCTTCCAGGGACTGATCTTTTTATTATCTAAAACATTTTACGCCGCCCATAATACCAGGATTCCCGCGATCGTCAGTGTCGGTACTGTAATCTTTAATATCCTGATGAGTTTGCTTTTCGTATGGCTCTTAAAATCACATGGCATGTTTTTTGCCATAGCCCAGAACTGGCTCGACTTGCAGGGAATTGAAAACATCAGCGTGATCGGATTGGCCCTTGCATATTCTGTTACAGGGATTCTGGAATCACTACTTCTCTTATTTCTTTTGTATAAATATTATAAAATCTTCCGGCTCCGGATGCTTGTCCTTTCGTTGTATAAAATAGTCATAAGTGCTGTGGCGATGGGAGGCACCATATTCGTGGTCCGCCAGAGTTTGATTATATTTAATATCGTCCAGCTGCAAACTTTTGTGGGGGTATTTTTACAGCTGGCGCTTTCCGGGATCGCAGGGACAATTACCTATGTGGCCGTTTCCCTTTTCCTGGGATCTTCAGAAGTCCATGTGGTTCGAGAGGTATTTTTTAATAAATTTACAAAGAGAAGATAGTCATTGACAAATAGTAAGATATATTATACAAGATAATTACAGACAACACAGTCTGTTTTTTGGTACACAAGAACGGGAGGTGGACGTGGCCAGGTTCAGGATCGATTGGTTCGAGGACGAGGGCCGACGGTACGCCGTCGGGACGGAGATCGTCCATCAGCATCAGTTGGGTGACATCGAAATGTTGCCCGGCCGGGAAGACGGTATCAACTGCCAGTGGAACGGCTACTTCGGGTGGCTCGCCCAGACCTCGGAGCGGTGGTTCGGCGCTCAACAGGCGTATGCTACGCGCTGCCGACTGAAAGCCGAGCTGGCTGAAGTGAACGGCTACGAGTGGACCCGGGCGTGGAGGGAGTGGCTCTTCCGCGGCCGCAATCCGCTGATCCGTATCGTGGTCAGTGGGCCCGAGTTCAATCGTCTGCACGGTGTGTTGGGGTTGGATCTCAATCCCTACACCCGCGAAGAGTCCAAGGCCGCCTGACTGGCCCAAATCAAACCCCGCAGGCAACCACTCTGCGAAAAATGGTGGACGCC
Organism: Candidatus Parcubacteria bacterium; assembly: GCA_019658985.1. Lineage (GTDB taxonomy): Bacteria > Patescibacteriota > Minisyncoccia > Minisyncoccales > Staskawiczbacteraceae > VGLO01. The sequence goes on along the minus strand of JAIFWS010000004.1, from coordinate 8,244 downwards.
TAGGCCTACGACTGACAACCGTAGGCTTTTTTCATGCGGTCATATGTATTGACAAATTGGTAATTATAGTTTAATGTAGAAACATACAGAACGAGAGCTTGAACCTTCAAAAATGCAGGGGAGAGAGACGATGGAAAAGAGCGAGTTCGAACGACGCATCAACGCGGCGGGCCTGAGCTGCATCGGCTGCCCCGACGAGGGCGATAGCCGGTCGATTGTCGATCGGTACCTCGAGGCCTACGAACTGAAAGAGCAGTGCGGCCTTCTCACGGCCAAGGACAAAGAGCTGTTGCCCGGCGTCAGAAGGATGACGCTGGAGCTTCGGGCTACCGCCTGCTCCAAGACCGCTAAGGAGGCGATGGAACGCTTCTTGGCGGAAGTCTGGCATCGGCTTCATGGAACCAACCGCTGCCTGCAGCCCGGCCTCTACTGGCCCGGGGGTCGCTGTGGGATGGTGGATCATGGCGCCAAACGGGATGATGGCTGAGAGGAATAGCGCGCCGAGGAAAGTGCAGATAACCACCCTGCGCACAATGGTGGATCAACATAGGCCTACGACTGACAACCGTAGGCTTTTTTCATTTCCCCGATATTGACAATAATGGGTATTGGTTTTAGGGTATGAAAAGATGTAACTGGGACAATTCCGCCCAGATCATCCATCTCATGGTAGGAGGTAGGCCGAAAATGAGAGTAATTGTCGAAACCGGACTCGCTCCCGTGGCCGTTGCCAGGGAGCTGGACCGCTTCCTCTGGGATCTTGCTCGCTTTCTTGACAGCAAGGTAAAGCTGAGTGAAGGGTGTTGGCTGGAGATTACCGGCCAGGTCGCCACGAACGTAAACTGCCACAGCCCTTCGCGTTCAGATGACTGGGGACTGGCCGTGACCGTCTCGGTGATGTTCATCCTGCAACAGAACTGCCTCCAGAGAACCTGTGTGGATGATATCTGCATCCTGGCGGACGGGCAGGTGGCGTGGTTTTCTGACCCGGAACCGATCGGAGGGGACACGCCCATGTTCCGCCGCCTGGTCAAGGCCATTCAGACTGGCCAGGATGGAGACGAATCCTGGCGAGTGGGCGTAACCATCCCACCGCTCCTGGTGGAGGAATAGAACACGAACAGGCCCGCGATGCAAGTCGCGGGCCGCTTTTTTTAAGTTGAATTTTAGCCTAAAACAAGCTAATGTAAGCTATTATGAGCCAGGAACACATACGCAATTTCTGCATTATCGCCCACATAGATCATGGAAAATCGACGTTAGCCGACCGGCTGTTGGACATGACGAAAACCATTGCGACCAGTAAAATCACGGCGCAGTTTTTGGATTCGATGGAATTGGAAAAAGAAAAGGGAATCACGATTAAATTAAAACCGGTTCGGATGCAGTACCACTTTGAAGGCAAGGACTATATTTTAAATTTGGTAGACACTCCCGGTCACGTGGATTTTTCTTATGAAGTTTCGCGGTCCCTGGCGGCGGTGGAAGGCGCGGTGCTTCTGGTAGACGCCACGCAGGGAATCCAAGCGCAAACCTTGGCCAACATTGATTTGGCAAAAAAACAGAACTTGGTTATTATCCCGGTGATTAATAAAATTGATATGCCGGCCGCGCGGATTGAGGAATCCTGCGAGGAATTGGCGAGCGTGCTCGGAATCGATCCGGAAACCGTCATTAAAATCTCTGCCAAGAACGGAATCAACGTTGAGCAAGTCTTGCAGGAAATTGTCAGAAAAGTGCCCTCGCCCGCCGAAGCCTTGGCGAAGGCTGGGAAGCCCACCGATGTAGAGAATAAACCCTTCCGCGCCCTGATCTTTGATTCAACCTACGATTCATTTAAGGGAGTGTTGGCCTTGGTTCGGGTAATGGAAGGAAAAGTGCAGGACCGCCAAAAAATTGAATTGGTAGCCGCCAAAACCCAAGCCGAAGTAAAAGAATTGGGATATTTATCTCCGAGCATTGTCCCACAAAAAGAAATTTTAACCGGGGAAATTGGTTACATCGCTACCGGAATTAAAGAACCGGGCAAAGTGCGCGTAGGAGACACGATTTCTGCTGTGCAAGCACCGAACGCTCCGAAGATTGAACCTTTGGCTGGTTACTCTGAACCCAATCCGATGGTCTTTGCCAGTTTTTATCCGGAAGACCCAGATGATTTTGATGTACTGAAAGTGGCGCTGGGAAAATTGAAACTGCAGGATCCGGCGCTGGTGTATGAAGCCGAAATGAAAGAGGCGCTGGGCCGTGGGTTCCGCTGCGGATTTTTGGGAACCTTGCACGTGGAAATTATTTCCGAAAGACTGGAAAGGGAATTTAATTTGGGCTTGGTTATTTCCACCCCGTCGGTAATTTATAAAATTTTTCCTGCCCGCCGAAGCCTGGGCGAAGGCGGGGATAAAAAGGATGAAGGTCGTTTGATTTATTCCGCATCGGATTGGCCGGATCCATCGGGCATCGGCAGTATGGAAGAGCCATGGGTGCTCTTGGAAATTATCGCGCCAGCTGGATATTTGGGAAAGCTGATGGAAGTATTAAAAGACGTGGGCGGAAACTATTTGGAAACCAATTACCTGTCAGCCGAAAGGGCGATTATAAAATACGAGGCGCCGCTCCGGGCCATCGTCGCCAACTTGTACGACAAAATTAAAAGCACATCCCAGGGCTACGCTTCTTTAAATTACATCATGCTCGGTTACCGCCCGGCCGTTTTGGTAAAAATGGAAATCTGGATTGCCGGAAAACCCGAAGAAGCCTTCAGCCGTATCGTCGAAGAACACGACGCCCAAGAACAAGGCAAAAAACTAACCGAAAAATTAAAAGACGCCCTACCTCAGCAGCAATTCACCGTCGCCATCCAAGCCGTCATCGGCGGCAAAGTCATCGCTCGTGAAACTATCTCAGCCCGCCGGAAGGACGTGACGGGATATTTGTACGGCGGCGATAAGAGCCGAAAGAAGAAGTTGCTGGAGAAGCAGAAGAAAGGAAAGAAGTTGATGAAAGATAAGGGAAGTGTGAATATTCCGTCGAAGACGTTTCTGGAGATATTTAGGTCTTAATGATTTTTAAATATGAAAGAGGAAAAAAAAGATTACAAATATCTTCTTAGATTGTATTCTTTGGTTAATGAATATCTCGCGGGGAGTAAAGAAAATTATGATAATCTTCCGGAGATTATTATTTCATTCTGCATAGTCGCAGAGAAAGCTTTTAAATTAAAGTTATATAAAAAGAATCCAATATTAGTTTTTGACGTATCAAAATTCAGAGATAACGATGCTCTTATAGCTATTGTAAATAATAAAGAGCTTAACATCGAAACAATAAAAATTGCAGAGATCATTAGTAGATATAAATTATTATTTGATAAAGAATTTTCTGATGATGAGTTACAGGTTTTAATCAATATATACGAGAAAAGAAATCATCTGATTCATGGCTACAAATCAGATGAGGATATATTTCTAGATAAGGAAAATATTGTTAAAATGATGGGAACAGTTTGGGAAAAGATATCTAATATCATTATTGCTCTATTTAATAAACAGGCTATTGGTACAGATAAGCCCAAGAAAGCAATTAAAAAATATTCTGAAGGAGAGCTGGAAAAAGTTTTATTTGAGGAAGTAAAGAAGAAAATTGAAAAAGTAAATTATGACTCTCCTTTTGCGGGCCTTGCTATCAGATCTATGGATTTTTCCATGACGGCTCTTCCTATGGAAAACATGGGAGATGCATATAGAACATCGTTTGGTGGAGAACTATGTCCGCGCTGTGATTCCTTTGGTTTTTCCAAAGATAATCCTGATACTTTTTTTTCTGGAGTAGTAACTTTATATAACCGTCGATCTGGTTTATATAAATGTTCGAAATGTCATCTCGAATTAACCGATAAAGAGTACGAAATTGCAAAGAAAATAAAAAATACATTTTAAAATCCTGATTAATTAGGTATGAGAACGTTTCCAGAACGCCGCTACAAAAAATAAATTATGCAGAATTGGAAAAATATATTAGACGTTTTTATTCTCCAGGCGCAGACGAAAGATTTAAAGACAGCATCTTATCCCAAAGAATGGGCTGAGTTAACGATGAAAGTTTCGTTCGGAATGGGATCCCCGGCTCGTATTCCCTGGATCGGACTGAAGTCACAGGACCAAGAAGTGAGTCGGGGAATTTATCCCGTCTATTTGTATTATAAAGACCTTCAGACATTAATTTTGGCATATGGAATTAGTGAAACAGAAGAACCACTACAATCTTGGCCAGCTGAAATTTTAAATTCTGCCGAGACCGTAACTACTTATTTCAAACAAGAAGTGCCGCGCTATGGTGGTTCATTTGTATTTAAATCATATAAAATTAGAATTACTGGCCAGGAAGTGAGTTATGTATATTCTGATACTGAAAAAGAGGCGACTAAAACGGATTTAGCGTCGGACCTTTCTACAATTACGGAATATTACAAGAAGATTATTTTATTGCCCTCTGAGACTGTTGTATCTAAATCGAATCAAGGGCTTTTCTATATGGAAAAGCAGCTTGAAGATTTTATCATCCATAATTGGGATAGCACGGAATTTAGTAAAAAATATGATCTTATTATTGAGAACGGAGAGCTTTTAAGTCAGCAATTTAAAACAGATGTGGGTCCTATTGATATTTTGGCAAGGAATAAAAAGACGGGTTCATATCTTGTCATCGAATTAAAGAAAAATCAAACTAGTGACGATACTGTTGGGCAACTAGCAAGATATATGGGATGGGTAAAGAAGCATAAGGCAGATGAGGATGTGAGTGGAATTATTATTGCTGGTCAGTATGACGAAAGATTAGATTATGCACGAACGATGTTTCGAAATGTGGAGGTTTATATCTATCAGGTAGATTTCAGGTTGAATCAATTTAGGGAGTAAATTTTTTAGGATATGATTAGGCTTTTGCGAATTTGCCGTGTCCATCTTCTCTTTTTCATCATTTTTTAAGATCTTTTGGGGTATTATTTAGTGGGGTTGACTTATCGAGAATTATAGGTAATATAGTGGATACCTATGCGGAGTCATTTTCTATAGATTTCCACAGAATTTTATTGACTAGGGTGGTTAATTAATAGATAATAGATACAGATAATGAACTTTAAGAAATTCTACAATACAAAGAAGGAGGGAACTTTTCACTTTAAAATCTTCAAATTTAATGGAAGATATCTTGGGATTTGCTGGGAAACTGGAGACGTTCAAGAAGGAGAGTCGTTTGAAAAAGTTAAAGAAAGATTGCTAAATGGAACTCACCTAATTTTAACAACGGTTATAAAAAGCCAGGATGACCTTTTGGGTAGCATTAATACAAAACCTCCTTTCAGATATCAGATAATGTATAGACTTTCTTTTGTGTTAAGTTTTATTGAAAGTTTTAAGAATAATGATGAAGAAACTTATTTTGTTTCTTCAAAACCAATTCCTAGCTTCTAGTGAGAAAAAACTAAGGAATGAGGCTGAAGGGATTCGAACCCTTATCTGACCCTACGGCAAATAGGTCGCACTCATCCATTGTGCTACAGCCCCATTCCTCAGTCTTTCAACCCCTTAACTGGGGTTGTTTTATTCTCCGTAACCGTTTTGCTTCCACCAGTGGAGGATGTCTTGATTACTGAAGCCACACGAACGAATCCACTTTTTAATTGAACACATTGTCCCATCGGGAATTTCATCGTTTTTTCTATCCGGCGTTTTTATAGTACCCCTGTATCCTTTTTTGGCATATATTCTATCGTCGCCATCTCTGCCTGCAAGATAAAAGCCATTCGCTTCTAAAAATGCATTCAATTCTCCTGCTCTTCTTGCTTTAAAATATTTTGCCATGCGCCGTAATATTTATTAATTTTTCATTAATATGATTGTTGAATAAACAAAAAGCTCTAAAGGGAGGAGCTTGTAGGTCGTAACCAAAATGGTCATGACCCCGTTTAGCGTTGGCTTTACGAGGTCTTTCGACCCCGCAAACCCCTTCCTTTAGAGCTATTTAGTTTTTAATTTATATATCTCATAAGGCGCCTGCTTCTCCCACTCCTCCCTGCCCTTTTTCATCAAAAGGCAAAATCACCATATTCAATTATATAATTTTATCTCTATTGGAATGTCTTGTCCATACCCTACAATCCAATAAGCTGTGGATAACTCATTTCTCTTGCCGCCTGCATAAGTCCTTTGATTGGGTCTAGTTATTTTTTGCTTGCCTTGCTAGAGGTCGCTTTTTAAGCGGTTTTTTGTTATTATTGCCTAATGAAAACGTTTGTTAAACTCCAATATAAAAAAGTGTTGGCGCTGTATAAGAAATACGAGCGGGTTTTGGTGCCGGCGTTTATTTTGGGGGGGTTTGTGTTTGAATATTTGAAGTTTACGCATATTCCGATCGTAGTGACGTTTGTCATGTTGTTTGGGTATTGGTTTTTGGCGGGTGCGGTGATTATTTTTATGCAGGCCTACGATGCAAAGCTGGTATCGGAAAAGTTTAATTATTTGCGGTTGTTTTCACCTTTGATTATTCAATTTTCGTTTGGAGCGTTGCTCGGTGCTTCACTTATCTTCTACTGGCTGGCCGGAGCGTTTTCCATCAGTTGGCCGGTGATGATTGTAGTTGTGCTGCTGATGGTATTTAACGAAACCTTCCGGCATTGGTTTGAAAAGCCGCTGGTGCAGATTGGAGTGTATTTTTTCGCCACTATTTCACTGTTTTCCGAAGTGTTGCCATATATGTTCGGTTCATTGAGCCCTTGGGTGTTTGTGGGCGCGGTGGGGGCGAGTCTGGTGGTATTTGCCGGATATATTTATCTTCTGACGTATTTCTCCAAGACCTTGGCTCACCAAAAACGGCTATTCTTTATTATTATCGTTGTTATCGCGGCAGTCATGACCGTGCTGTATTTTACCAATATTATTCCGCCGATCCCGTTATCACTGCAGGAAGCCGGGGTATATGAAAATATCAAAGTCAAAAATGGGACGTATAGCTTGCTGGGCGAGCACGAGAATTTTATAAAAGTCGCGCTTTTCGGGCAAACGTTGCATTTGAATCCCCGCGACCGGGCGATTCTGTATACAGCTATTTTGGGTCCGGATAATTTAAAAACCACGATCGTTCACCGTTGGCAGTATTATGACGCGGCAGCGAAAGATTGGATTAACAAGGGGGATTTGTCATTTAGCATTAATGGCGGCCGGGAAGCGGGGTATAAAGGATATACATGGCAGACTAATTTGGCGGAGGGAAAGTGGCGGGTGTTTGTGCAAAGCGAGCGCGGCCAGGTGCTGGCGAAGGTTTCGTTTAGGGTTGTGCGGCCGACAACAAGTACAACACAGTTAGAGGAGACAGTAAGATAAAATTATGAAGAGCCCGCGCAGTTTTGCGCGGGCTCTTTTTCGTGCTAAAATAGTGCATTAAGAAATAAACATATGCCACCAGATAAATACGGAGCGGTTTGGGTATCGCACTCATCTATTAACGACTTTATAAAATGTCCGCGGGCTTACTATTTGCACAATATGTACCGAAATCCGCGCGGGATGAAAATAAATATTGTCAATCAGCATTTGTCGCTGGGAATCGCGGTCCACGAAACTTTGGAAGGATTATTAGCATATAAACGCGAAGAGAGATTTAAAAAACCGTTATTAGAAACATTTGAAGAAAATTGGGCGAGGGTTTCGGGAAAGGTTGGGGGATTTACCACCATTGAAGAAGAAACTGTGGCCAAAATCCGTGCCAAGAAAATGATTGAGCGGGTGGACGCGCATCGCGGGCCCTTGGAGAAATTGGCGGTGAAATTAAAGCCGCGGGAAAATAATATGCCCCCGAATTTTTATCTGTCGGAGAAAGATAATATTATTTTAAATGGGAAAGTGGATTGGCTGGAATATATTCCTGAAACGGATTCTATTAAGGTAATTGATTTTAAAACAGGCAAAAACGACGAAGACCCTAATTCATTGCAGTTGCCGATTTACGCGCTATTGTTAAATGAACCGAGTATTCAAAAGCGCAAAGTGTCTGGCGCGGCCTATTGGTATATTGATAGAAACGATGAGCCGACGGATGTCGTGCTTCCCGATATTGAAACTGCTAAAAATAGGGTGCTGGCCGAAGCGATAAAAGTGAAAACCGCTCGTGACAAAGAGAAGTTAGGAGAGCCGATGAAATGCGTGTATGGCGAGCAGGGATGCTTTGCCTGCCGGCCATTTCCCCTCCTCC